>DASWUZ010000206.1:0-1992 GCA_036401395.1 Acidisarcina sp. | reverse complement strand
CTATAGTCTATCGCAGCCTGCTCGGGCGGGCCTTCCCGGCGGATGCCTGGGGTCGCGGCGAGACGACTGGGGTGGAATTAGGACGATACGAAGCGCCGTTTATCAATCGCTTAACGAGGGCTCGGGTATCCTGCATCTACGTAGCTAGACTCGCTGCCAAACCACGGCGCGAACTCAAGCATCGGAGCGTCGCATGAACGGTTTATCCATCCGCGATCCCCAGGTGTTCAAGACGCTTTTGGCCGGGGCGGCCGTTGTCGGCGGGGTGGTGCTTTATAACGCCTTCCGCAAGCGGCCAGATCCTGTAGAGATCGAGCGCCAAAGGCGCGCGGACCTGGTCCAACTAGGCCGCACGATTGATGGGACGCTGCTCGACGTGACAGAGCTTGAGGCATCCCCGGAAGGCAAAGTCAGTGGCGGAAAAATCGACGGCGCGATGGAGCTGATTCTCTATCAGTATGAGATTGCGGGCGTGGTTTACGAGTGTTCGCAGGACGTGACGGCGCTGAAGGATTTCGTGAACATTCAGGATTGCCGGATTGGGTTTCCGGCGACGATTCGGTACGATGCGCGGCGGCCGGAGAACAGCATTATCGTTGCTGAGAACTGGAGCGGGTTGCGAGAGAGTGCGCAGCAGTTCAAGCTGCGCGAGCCGACGTGCAATCCTGCGGGCGCTACGATTCCGCGGAGATGAGCGGGCGGTGTCTGGGTTGCGGGACCTGTGATTGCTGAGGCGATTTGCTTTCAGCAATGCGAGATGGGGATGCCGTTGATGGCTGCACCGGTGCCCGATAGACTGTAACCATGCATGCACACGGCGCGGCTTCGAAGAAAATGCAGCGGGTGTTGCGGTTTTCGCTGGCGGCGACGCTACTTTATGTGGGGCTGACGCTGGTTGCCGGGCTGCGCGCTCATAGTCTTGCGCTGGTTTCTGAGGCGGGGCACAACGCTTCGGATGCGCTGGCGTTGTTGCTGTCGTTTGTTGCGGTTTATTTTCAGAGCCGCCCAGCCACTGACGAAAAGACATTTGGGTACCAGCGCGCCGGGGTTCTGGCGGCCTTTCTGAATGCGCTGACGCTGGTGCTGATCGCCATCTGGATTGGGATTGCCGCGCTGCATCGGCTGAGCGCTCCGGTGGCGGTGCAGCCCCGGTTGATGATGATCGTCGCCGGCGCCGGCGTTGCGATGAACGGCGTGATCGCCGCGTTCCTGTGGAAGGCGAACAGCGATGTGAATATCCGCAGCGTATTTCTGCACATGCTGGGGGACACGCTTTCGACGGCGGCGGTAATCGTGGGCGGGTTCGCGATTTTGCTGACCGGGCACAACTGGATCGACCCGGCGCTGTCGCTGGTGATTGCGGCGCTTATCTTGTGGACTTCGCTATCGATCGTGCGGGAGACGCTAAACATTTTGCTCGAAGGCACGCCGCGGGGGCTCGCACTGTCGACGATTCGCGCTTCGCTGTGCCGCATCGACGGAGTAGGCGATGTGCATGACCTGCATGTCTGGAGCCTCGGTTCGCAGACCCATGCGCTGGCGACTCACGTGACGATCGCCGATATACCGCCGTCGGAGAGTGGGCGGATTCTGGAGCAGATCAGGGCGACGCTGAAGGATGAGTTCCGGATTTATCACACGACGATCCAGTTTGAGCATGCGGAGTGCGAGGTGGCGCACGGGTGTCTGGTGCCGGTCGAGGTTGAGGCGGGCCATCACCATCATCACGGGCATTCGCACTCGCACTGAGTGGGGATATAGCGGATTAATATGAGGGCTGCCGAGTCTCGGGCCGCGTACCCTTCGCTACGCTCAGGATGACGGGATCCGCTGGTAGTAGAGAACATTACCTCGGATGTTATGGTCGTGATATTCCTTGTCATTGATGACCCGGCTGAAGCCGTGAATCACCCTTACCTTGATTGATTTATAGTTGGTCTGGTTTGGGTAGCACGTTGCTCAATCACTCCTGCTCAAAGGGTTGTCGATGCC
>DASWUZ010000205.1:0-28002 GCA_036401395.1 Acidisarcina sp. | reverse complement strand
CAAGGCCTTGAGGGCTTCCAGCGAAGGAGTCGTCGCTTCCGCCAGCGGAGTGTCATACCTTTGCAACGTGCTGAGCGACTCACCCAGTTTGCTTCGCATCTCCGTGGCTGCTTTGCCGAGTGCCCCGAGCACGTGGCTCTTGTCGCTGGCCGTGGTCTCAGTGGCAGCCGCGGTGTCCCCGGTCGAACAAGCGATGGCCTTCAAAATCAAAGTGTACTGCGTGCCTATTTGAGAGATCGAACCTTCAATTACTGTCTCGCTCCCCGTCCGCTGACAAATCTCCGCCGCGAGTTGCCCCGTCACCTTTGCATCCGGCTTCTGGTCCATCAGCTGCAACGTGTGCTGCATCTGCTGATCAGAAACAACCCTCAAGAACGGCGACTGCTCCAGTTGGACGGCAAGCCCCTGACGCAGCGTCCCGTCAAACACCGGGTCTCCGGTCGTGTTCGTGAAGTCCGCCAGGACAAGCGTGTCCTTGCCATGGAATATTGGGGCGCCTCGGTGCAAGCGGTAGTAGAGGCCGAAGACCGCGGCGCAAATCACAATCGCTGCGGCGGCGAGCCCTATCGTCAATCCCCGGCGCTTCAGCCCCTCCGGACCTCGCTCTTTCGTCGTGGCTCTGCGGGAAGTGACAGCCGCGGTCACACCTTTAAGAGCCGCGCTTTGATCAGAATTGGAATCTCGCTTAAGCCGCTGCAAATCAGCGCGAATCTCAGATGCATGCTGATAACGCAGGTCCCGGTCCTTCTCCAGGCATTTGTCGATGACCCGGTCCATGGCTTCCGAAAGGTCTGGATTCAGCCGTACTGCCGCCGCCGGCGCCCGGTTGAGAATTGCATCGAAGATGCTGCCCGCACTGTCGCCGCGAAAGGCCTGCCTGCCGGTAGCCATCTCATAGAGCACCGCCCCAAAAGAAAATAGATCAGTTCGCACATCCAGTTCGTGGCCAAGCACCTGCTCGGGCGACATGTAAGCCACCGTGCCAATGGTGGATCCGGGTTGCGTCAACTGGTGGGCACCGATCTCAGCGGTCTCGTCCTCGCCGGTCTCGGAATCCTCTTCCGGATGAGCAAGCTTGGCCAATCCGAAATCCAGCATCTTCGCGTGACCGTCACTCGTAACGAAGAGATTCGCCGGCTTGATATCGCGATGAATGATCCCCTTGGCGTGCGCCGCATCCAGCGCGTCCGCAATCTCGATTCCGAGGTCCAGCAGCCTTGTCGCCGGCAGGGCGCGCCCCGCGATCCGATGGTCAAGCGTCGACCCGCTTAAAAACTCCATCGCCAGGAAGGAGCGGCCGTCGTGATTGCCGATCTCATAGATCGTGCAGATGTTCGGGTGATTCAGCGCCGAAGCGGCCCGCGCCTCTCGCCGGAAACGCTCTAGCGAACGGCCATCCTGCTCAACTTCCACCGGTAAAAACTTCAATGCCACAAACCGCCCCAGCTCCGTATCCATAGCCTTGTAGACAACGCCCATGCCGCCGCTGCCCAGCTTCTCGACGATCTGATAGTGCGAAACAGTCGTGCCGATCACGAACTAACTCTATCTCACTGGGTCCTTGGGGCCATCTTGGGTTTGGCAGCAAAATGGAATCGCGACGGATGAGTCCACGGAAGTCGTTTTGGCCCTGCCGATCATCAAAGAAGGCATGGCTTGCAGGTGATTGAAACAGCGGCCTATACTCTAAAAGTTTGGCTTGAACGCCGCCTTAAACGATCTGCTAACACAGGCAAGATTTAAGACAACTCAACCGCGTAGAGCCCAGTCACTCATCACCCGAAAGTGACGCGCCGACCCACTGCGGCCGATAAATCGAAAGGGAACCACTCGCATTTGCCACGTCGCGATGTCGAGCGCAGGAGAAACAGAAGAACCATGGCAACACTGACCCCGGCAATCACCCCCATCATCACCCTCGAGCAGGAGATAAATCCCTGGGAAGCCCAGGCCGCTCGATTCGACTACGCTGCACAAAAGCTTAACCTTGATGAAGGACTGTGGAAGGTCCTCCGCTACCCCAGCCGCGAAGTCATCGTCCACTTTCCGGTCACCATGGACGATGGGCGCGTCGAGCTTTTCACCGGCTTTCGCGTGCAGCATTCTATCGCCCGCGGCCCCGGGAAAGGCGGCATCCGCTATGCACCCGACGTCACCTTAGACGAGGTGCGCGCCCTCGCCAGCTGGATGACGTGGAAGTGTGCCGTCGTCAACATTCCTTTCGGCGGCGCCAAGGGCGGAGTGATCTGCGATCCCAAAAAAATGTCGCTCGGGGAACTGGAGCGCATGACCCGCCGTTATACCTCGGAATTGATTGAGTTCATTGGGCCGGAGAAAGACGTTCCCGCCCCCGACGTAGGCACCAATGAACAGGTGATGGCCTGGATCATGGACACCTACTCCATGCACATGCGCCAGACCGTCACCAGCGTCGTCACAGGCAAACCACTTAATATCG
The DNA here is from genome assembly GCA_036401395.1 of Acidisarcina sp. Taxonomy (GTDB): domain Bacteria; phylum Acidobacteriota; class Terriglobia; order Terriglobales; family Acidobacteriaceae; genus DASWUZ01. The sequence continues at coordinate 25,544 of DASWUZ010000205.1, read as the reverse complement.
GCGGCTCGCGCGGACGCCGAGAGGCTACGGGCCGTGGCATCAGCGTGGTCTGCGACGAGGCTTTGAAATACCTCAACATTCCGCGCGAGGGCTGCCGTGTCATCATCCAGGGCTTCGGCAACGTCGGCTCAAACGCCGCCAAGCTCATGATGGAAAAAGGCTACAAGATCATCGGTATCGCGGAGTTCGACGGCGGCTTATACAACGCCGCAGGCATCGATATCCACGCCCTCGAAAGCTACCGAGGCGTGCATGGCACCATTGCCGGATTTGACGGCGCTGACACCGTCGACTCCAGCGAATTGATGATCACGGCCTGCGACATCCTCATTCCGGCGGCCACTGAAAACGTCATTACAAGCCGCAACGCCGAGCGCATCAAGGCCCGCATCGTCTGCGAAGGGGCCAACGGCCCCACCACCGCCGTTGCTGACGAAATCCTTGCCGATAAGGGCGTCTTCGTGATCCCCGACATTCTCGCCAATGCGGGCGGCGTTACTGCTTCCTACTTTGAATGGGTGCAGGATCGCCAGGGCTACTTCTGGAAGGAATCGATTGTCAACGACCAGCTCGATGCCATCCTGGCGGAGAGCTTCGACGACGTAGTCCGCTACGCCGCCGCCCACAAGGTGAACAACCGCATCGCCGCCTACATGCTGGCCATCGACCGCGTAGCTTTCACCATGAAACAACGCGGCATCTACGCGTAGACGGAACCGGAAGAGACTTAACCCACCTCAATGTGGGTACACCATTCGTCGCGTACTCCGCGATGTGTGGGCTGGGCGTGATGCAGTTCTGACCAACGCGTGCCCGTGTATCTCCCTGTGCCGTTGGCCGGTTTCAAGGAGGCGCTTTCTTCTCTACTACGGTAACGCCGCTGTAGTCAGCGACTCAGGAGAGAGCGGTAACGGAAGTTCGATTGCTCCGACATGGTCTGTTCTCATGTCGCGCACTGCAATGCGAATCGAAGCCGAACCCGCAGGCACATCGATCTGCTGCTGCAAACGGAACACCTGGTGCGCCACTCGATGTTCGCCCAATCCCCCAGGCTCGAACGGGATCGCTTCCAGGGCCGGCTCCACGGAGCCGTTGAGCATCTTTCCGTCGCCATCGTAGGCCGCGGCCGCAATTTCAACCGCCGGATCCATCGTCTCTCCGTCAGCTTGTTTGACTAAAAGCTGACTGGCCGAAAGAGTGAAGTCAAGCAGAAGAGTCTGCACCTCGACAGGCGGAATACTTTTCACCGCTTTGTTGTCTTTATGTCGCTTCTGGAAATAGACAGGATCCACATCAATGCTGGACATCTGTTCCGGGGTGGCGAGCGCGGGCGGTCCAAGTGCATGCACATGCACCTTGAACAAAAGGTCGTGAACTAACGGCGCACCGTGCTGCATCTCGACGAACAGCGAGTCGCCAACCGGCCTCAACGGTGCGATGTCTTTCGACTTAGACTTACCTTTCCTGGCGACAGTCTCAGTAGGGGCTGCATATTCGACGGCATAATAGGAGTGCCGATAAGACAGGCTGTACCCCTTCTTGGCAAGGTTCACCCTGATGTTTCGCACCTCGCCCTTATAGTTGCGATTAGCAGGTGAGTAACTGAGCTCGTAGTAAGTGCCGCCCTGATCTGTCGCCCTTTGAAGCTCATCAGCAATCCCGTTATTGCTATAGAAAGCGTGACCGCCCGTGAGCTTTGCGATCTGCTCCATCCCGTCAAACTGCGCAGTCACCGCTAGCGCCTGCTTTGGGGAAGCTACCATGAGACCGCGAACGTCGAGAGGGTAGATTGAAACCTGATTTCGCGCGAAGGTGTCGAGCACTGCTTTCGTTTTTGCAATGAAGTCGGGATCTTCGTTCGGGACGGCTGCAAAATTTAGCGGAAATGCCCCAGAGAGCCAGATTAGGTTCTTCCGTCCGGGCAAGCCATCCACGAAGTTGCCGATGCGGCGAAGCACCTCCAGCGTAACTCCTGAACTTCCGCCGCCGAAAGAACTTCCGTACAGGAACACCATCGGAATATGGTGGGTAGGGTGATGGGGATCGAGTGCAGCATAAAGTGACTGCTTGTCCGACGTAAACCCCTGAATCAGGTAAAGATCGTCCGAGACAACAAATACAGCAAAGCGGATTCCCGCAGGCTTGCTGTCTATGAATTTCAGCAATTGAATGCGCCCTGTCTCCTGGTCGTCAGGATCAGTATTCGCCAGGTCGAGCAACAGGACGTACAGCGGCCCGCGCTCGGGCGAAGCGGGCAGATTGAGGTACGTATTCGCCGGCAAGGCAGGCCTATGCGGTGGATCGTCGCCTTGAAGCGGTTCTAACTCATGATTATCGAAGCTCAGGACACGCTGAGGCTTACCGTCTTCTTCAAGGGAGAAGTCGTCCCCCTGAAGCCCTCGAACTGCCTTTCCGGCAGCGTCCGTGACCACCACATCTACAATCACTCGTCTGACATTTTGTTTCAGGACGAGGTCATGAGAGCCCGAGTTGCCCTCCTGGGCATGAAGGCCCCGGCACACGATCATCGCCGCGCCACAGAAAAATGCGCCCCGCAGGAGCGACTTCAGAGCGATCCTAATCATTGGTACTTACCCACGTTGTAATGGGCAGAATTGTACGCCCAGCCGCGCACCCTCTTCCATCGATGGCTACAGTTCTGGCAATGAGACTTCGCGAGAGGCCGAAAATATATCCGGCCCGGTTATACCGATCTGCCCAGTAGCCTCACCCACTCTTGGGGCGTTGCCGGGATCGAGGCGCGGGATGCTCGATCTCCCGGCCGAGATAACCCTGCCGGATTCCCCATACAAAGCGGGAAAGACCGAACAGCGCCACAACAATCAACAGCATCTTGAACATGCTTGCCCCGCCCACGGCGATCTTCTCAAATCAGACCCTCTGCGGCAACCCTGCAATTTCACTCAAGCACCCGGTTCTCACTTCCGTGGTCACCGCAAAAGCATTCCTTACGCTCTGTCTGCTCCAGCATTGACTTTCCATAGCCGCGGCGATATACAAGGCGTCAACCAGGTTTCCTTGCAGCCCAGGAGTTTCAAACCACCCATGTCTACCCCTCGCCTATCGATCGTCCTCATGACCTGCATGTCACTGATTGGCTACTGCCTGACCGCGACACTGGCCGCCCAGCTCACACTCACTCCTGAGGGGACGGCCCTCGTCCGCGTGCTGAAAACCACTCCGGCCCAGGCGGACTGGTTCGCGCCGGAGTTTCTGGCCCAGGTGCAGCCCTCCCAAATCGACCAGATCGTGAAGCAGTATACCGGCCAGTTCGGTCCGTTTCAGCACGCTGAGGGCTCGGCCCCCAGCTTCAATGTTTATCTCGAACGCGGCACCTTCCCTGCAAAAATCGTATTGAACGCCGACGGAAAGATCAGCGGGCTCTGGTTTGGCCTCGCCGAGCCCCTGAAGCCGGTCAGCCTCGACGATACCGTAGGGAGCTTTGCCAAACTCCCAGGCAAAGTCTCGGTGACCGTACTCGAAGAAGGCAAACCACGCGCGTCGCTTCATCCCGACGATCCGCTCGCGGTCGGCTCCGCCTTCAAACTGGCGATCCTTAATGCACTGACGGAGCAGTCCAGCAAACATCCTCCCAGCGAGGTCGTCCCTCTTCGTCCAGAATGGAAGACATTACCCACAGGCGTGTTGCAGACCTGGCCCGACGGCACACCCCTGACCATCGCCACATACGCCCTGGATATGATCTCCATCAGCGACAATACCGCCGCCGATGCCTTGCTCTCGATCGGGGGCCGCGACGCGGTAGAGCGCTTCGCTCCCCGCAACAAGCCGTTCCTCTCCGTCTCCCAGGCGATGACGCTCAAGGCCCGCTCCAATTCAGCCGTCCTGACGCGCTACCGCGCCGCCGATGAAGCGGCACGCCGCAATATGTTGAAAGAAATTGATGACCTTCCGGCGCCAAAGCTCGAAGACATCGGAGCCAACGGCGATCCCTCTGCCACCGACATTGAATGGTTCTTCACCGCCAACGAGCTCTGTTCGCTGATCGCCCGCGTCGCTAGCTCGCCGGCCATGCGAGTGAATCCCGGATTGGCGAAACCGGAGGACTGGCAGCAAATTGCCTTCAAGGGCGGCTCAGAGGGAGGCGTGCTCAACCTAACCACGGCCCTTACCGGCAAAAACGGAAAGCATTACTGCGTCGCCGCTACCTGGAATAACACAGCCGCGCTGAGCGAAACACAGTTCTACACGCCCTATAACCAAATTCTGTCGAGCCTCGCCAAAGAGTCTAAGGGGAAATAGCGTTACCGAGAGACCAGAACAGTAACGTGCCTCGAACGGCGTCAACCGGCTTCCAAAAAGAGCGGCCGGCAGAATACCCGCCCCCTGCTGGACAAGCCTACTCAGAATCGCCAGTCAGCAGGTGGACCAGCTTTTCCTTGTGCTTCACAAGGCGCCGCGCAGCCGCAGGTTTATCCTCGATGAGCCGCGAAGGCTTCGGCTGCCCGACGCGCTCGCGCGCGTTAGCCTTTACCGCCTTGGTCACTGAAAACTTCTCCACACGTTTCTTCGCCGCCATAGGCTGCCTCGGTCCGGCCCTCGTGAAGGTGCGTGCAATCCGCCCGCCACCACTTCATGTTCTATACTCTTCTACGAAGCAGGGGCCCGTCATGGAAGAACGCGATTTTTTCGAAGAGAAGCCGGAGCAGCGCACTCACAACCTCACCTGCCCGCACTGCGGCAAGTCTGACGAATATCAGCTGGGATGGCTGGTGCGCCGCAAAAAGGCCGCGATTGGCCGCAACGCCGACGAACGTGACCGCGCCCGCTTCGCCAAGGCGCAATCCTATATGGTGCGCACCGACGACCTCGTAGCGTGCAAAAACATTCGCTGCCGCAAACGCTTTGACGTGTCCAGCGTCCAGTCAGTCGCCTTTCTCTAACCCGCGGGTTCCGAGACGGAGTATGCCCGTGTCTCGTATTTAAGACGGTGAATCAGGGCTTCTTCTCACCCTCATCCTTCACGTAAGCGGCGCTCAAAGTCCCCTTAGCCTTCGCCACAGGCAGCAACGTGGGATAAAACTGAACAAAGGTGGTATCCACCGCACCATGCTGCTCATGGCACGAGTAGCAAGTCGCGGTCCTGGGCACGATTGTCGATGGGGACTCGCCGTCGAACTCGTAGAACGCCCAGCTTCCAGGAGTACGTGATTCGTCTTTTACATGGACTTCGAGGCCCATCAGGTCGGCGCCCTGGAAATGTCCACTCTTATTGATCGAGCCGCGGCTCTGTGCTCCGCGCACCTCGATCAGCATCACCGTCTTGTCAGGCCACGTCCCCGTCTTCACGTAAGAGCGGTATGCTTCCGGATTCACAAATACGTTGTCGAACATCGACATCCCAGCCGACCCCGCCATGTTGCTGGCCTGGGTGTAGCTCATGTCCATACCTGTGGTGACATAGATCCACTCGCGGTATTTATAAGGAAACAACATCTTCCCGTCCGCTGTATAAGCCGGCGCACCCGCAGCCATCTTCGCATCGCCAGCCGCATGAACTATGGGCTCCTGCGTGGGAGTGCAGAGCACCATTCCCGACAGAATCGCAAGCGCCATGACGGATGCCCCCCACGCCTTGCTCAATCCCGGAAGCCCCTTGCGTAGATTCATCGTTGCGGGTTCCGCCATCCGTGCTCCTCGCCGTCTGCTAAGCTGCAATTGAATTCTGCGGTGAGATACGCGGTCTGCACCGCCGAAGTTCCAGGCACGGAACCATAGCTACAATCCGGCGGTTACGAGTCGATCACCATGGCAACAAAGGACCAATTAGCCATCCCCGCCGCGGCCCGCCAGGACGCGCGCTCCTTTGAGCTCCTCCGCGTCTGGGTCGCCAACGAAGATCAGCACGTCACCCTGCGCGCCGGAGCATGGACCGAACCCGCGCCCTGGGGCGTAGTCCTCGCCGACCTGGCCGGCCACATCGCGAACGCTCTAGCTCAAACTGAGGGCATCAGCCGCAAAGAGGCCCTCGACCAAATCGAAGCCGCCTTCCTCGACGAACTGGAAGGCCCGACCGGAGAAACCTCCGGCGAAATGGCCTGACCTTATCGCACTCCCGGAAATCGATTTAGACGATCAGCGCACCGCCAAGCGGCGCCCCCTTCATCGCGCTCTGCTGAGTGGGGCCAACGAAAAGCATCGTCCTCCAACCCTGCATCTCAACAGAAGAAAGCACAAATCAGGAGACCGAAGTGCCCACCCAGCCACATTACGAAATGCCCTACCGCACCCTCGGCAGCACCGGCGAAAAAGTGTCCGCGATCGGCCTCGGCGGATGGCACCTTTCCCTCAAGCACGTCGAAGAAAAGCTCGCCATCCGCATCGTCCAAAGCGCCATCGACCGCGGCATCAACTTAATGGACAACTCATGGGACTATAACGGCGGCAAGAGCGAGACCCGCATGGGCAAGGCCCTCAAGCAGGAGAATTACCGCGACAAAGTTTTCCTGATGACGAAAATTGACGGCCGCACCAAAAAGTCGGCTGCCAAGCAATTAGAAGAATCCCTCGACCGCCTGCAGACTGACCACATCGACCTCGTCCAGCATCACGAAGTCCTGCGCTTCGAAGACCCCAACCGCATCTTCGACCCTGAAAACGGCGCCCATGCCGCGCTCCTCGAAGCGCAGGCGGCAGGCAAGATCCGCTACATCGGATTCACAGGCCACAAAGACCCGCGCATTCATCTCTACATGCTCGAAGTCGCCGCCGAGAACGGCTTCCACTTCGACGCCGTGCAGATGCCGCTCAACGTCATGGACGCGCACTTCCGCAGTTTCGAAAAGCTGGTCGTGCCCGAGCTCGTCAAGCAGAACATTGGCGTCCTCGGCATGAAGAGCATGGCCAACGGGATCATCCTTAGCTCGAACACTGTCACTCCCATCGAATGCCTGCACTACGCACTCAATCTGCCCACCTCAGTGGTCATCAACGGCATGGATTCGCTTGCCCTCCTCGATCAGGCTTTCGAGGCAGCCGGTACCTTCAAGCCGATGACTGACGCCCAGGTGCAGCAGCTACTCGCAAAGACCAAAGACGCAGCCGCAAAAGGAGCGTTTGAGCCCTTCAAGACCTCATCGGTCTTCGACGGCACCGCGCAAAACATTGAATGGCTCGGGGAAGAACCAGAGCGCCTCCAGAAACTCATGAGCGCCTGACACAAAGGGGTAACCACCCAGGCAGAGAACGCTCTATTTGACCCGCGACTCCGCATCCCTATCAAAAGCCCAAACCACAGGCAGCGCATTATGCTCATCGTCAAACATTCCACGCCTGGCGATATCGCCAGGCGCGGCCGGCTCCCACCAGAAAACACCTAGCCCCCGCCCATCCGACGTGGCCTTCACGACCTTATTCAAGGCCGCCAGAAAATCGCGCTGCCCCTCCGGCGTCTCAGGAAACGGCATCTTCTTTCCCTTAAACTCCTCACCCGTCCGCCAGTCGTAAGCCGTCTCCACCACCACCACGTCCTTATGGTAAGTACGCACCATGAACTGCAGGTTCTTCCCTAACTCCTCAAGACTGCCCTGCCACCAGGGATAGTAAGATTGGCCAATAATGTCGTAAGCCACGTGATAGCTATTCAAGGTGTCGAAAAACCACTGCGTTGTCTCGCGGTTCCCACCCTGGTCGATGTGGATCATGATCTTCGGCCGCGCCGCCGTCCCCCGGCCAGCATCCACTCCCTGGATCCCCGCCGAAACCAGGCCCGCAAACCTCTCCCAGTGGTCCGGCAGCTTGCCGTCCGGCCACATCATGCCGCTGGTGACCTCGTTCCCGATCTGCACCGTTTCCGGCATCACGCCCGCCGTCCGAAAGGCTGCAATCGTGTCCCGCGTATAAGCAAAAACCGCCTTCACCAGCTCCGCATGACCCAGCGACTTCCAGGCCCGCGGAGTGGGCTGATGACCAGGGTCTGCCCAGTCATCCGCATAGTGAAAATCCAGCAGCAGCTTGTAGCCCATCGCCTTCGCCTGCAAGGCCAGCGCGACGGTATATTCCAGATTGTTAGGCAGCGTCACCGGGTCATTGAATATCCTCAAGCGCACCCAGTTGTACCGATGGTCCCGCAGTATTCGCAGCACCGGCTTCGCCACGCCATGGTCTTTGAAGACAATTCCCTGCGACTCCATCTGTCGCGAAAAAGAAACGTCTGCGCCCACAATGTAGTCCTCGACATCCGGCCCCTGCGCGACCGCACCTTCGGCAGCAGCCAGGAGCAAAGCTGCGATGCCTATCCATCGGACCATGCCTTACCTCCGCCCCGAAATGATGCCATAAAGATCGCGCTGCTGGCTCTCCGCCGCCCGACGTAAAACACGCTCTTTACGGCCACACAAATAAAGTTGCGCTACCCCCTACTTTCGTAGGTTCACAACAGTTACCTCAACGGAATAGTGTCGTGTTCGTCTCAGAGAACTCTCGCGGACGCCTTGCCGGCTGACCGCCAAAACTCCTAAGACAGCAATACGAGAGCAGAGGAACAAAATCATGAAGTTCAACCGACTAGCCGTCCTCGCGCTTAGCTTCTGCGCGATCCTGTGTGCCCAGATCTTGAACATCTCAGCATTTGCACAAAGTGGCAGAGCCACCATCACCGGCACAGTAACCGATAAGTCCGGAGCGGTCATCCCCGGCGCCACGGTACTACTTACCGATGACGCCAGCAAGACGCCGCGCAGCAGTACCTCCGATGGCCAGGGATTCTTCTCCTTCGTCGGCATTCCAGCGTCGAGCTATACCGTCGAGGTCTCGGCAAAGGGCTTCGAGTCGATCCGCCAGACAAATATCGCCGTACACATCAACGACCAGCTGGAACTGAAGGCCCTCGCTCTCTCGGTCGCCGCGGCAAACGTAACCGTGACAGTGACAGATGAGGCAGGCGATGTCACGCCCTCGACCTCCGGCGAACAGTCGTACACGCTCACCTCTCAACAAATTCAAAACCTAAACATCGAGAGCCGCAGCGCCATTGAACTCTTCGACCTCATCCCCGGCGCTGCCAACACCGGCAACTTCACCGGCACCTACAACCGCCAGCAAGCCGGTTTCGGTCAGAACGCCAGCACTTATACCGTCAATGGCAATCGATTCGACCAGGTACAGATCGTCTCTGACGGCGCTCCCGTTACCGACCTAAACACCGCCGGAGCAGCCGCCGTCACGCCCAACGTCGACATGATCGCTGAGGCCAAGGTCGAGACCAGCGCCTTCTCAGCCGTCCAGCCCAACGGCCCTATAGTCTTTGAAACCCAGACCAAGTCCGGCGGCAACCAGTTCCACGGCGAGGCCTACCTCACCGTCCGCAACCATGTCTTCGACGCCAACGACGCATACAACAAAGAGCTGCACCTGCCTAAAGCGAACAGCAGCTATTACTACCCCGGCGTCAACCTTGGCGGCCCCGTACTCATTCCCGGCACCGGCTTCAACCGGAACCGCGACAAGATGTTCTTTTTCGCCGCCGCCGAATTCACTCAGCAACACGTAGATCTCGGCGCACAGGCGGCCCTCGTCCCCACCGCTCTCATGCGCACCGGCGTCTTCAGTTCCTCAGAACTTGGCGCGATCGCGGGCAGCTCCTACCGTCACTACTACCAGTCCAATCAGCCTTGCCAAAATGGAGTCAACGACTATACGGCCTGCATCTCTCCCGGCCTTATCAATCCCAGCGCCATCGATAAGGGCGGTCTCATCCTGCTCAACCTATTTCCGTTGCCTAATGCCGACCCCTCGGTCACCCCCGGCGGCAACAACCTCGTCACGGATCTTGTCACCTCCGACCCTCGTAACCAGGAGAACCTCAAACTCGACTACAACCTCAGCGAACGCGCTCATATCTCCGGGCGTTTCAACCACGAGAATGAAAACGTCCCTGCGCCCTATGGCCCTTACAACACCATCAATTTTGCGAAGATCCCATACCCTGCGGCCCAGATAGGACGCAATGCCTCTAACTCGCTCAACCTCAACTTGACCAATACATTCTCCCCAACCCTGACTAATGAACTATCCGTCGCCTATACCCGCTTCAATCTCCGCATCGACATCGCCAACCAGGCCGCGGTCTCCCGCTCCGCCACTGGATATCCCTACGCCAACGTCTACGGTGGCTCCGACATACTGCCCAACATAAACTTCACCAGCACGCCCGGTCTCTACCTGCCCGGCGGCGAAGCACCACCCTTCTCCACCATTCAAAATACCTCGACCCTCACCGACGGCCTCACCAAGGTCCTTCACAACCATCTAGTCCGCTTCGGCTTCTACGACGTTTACGCTACCTATAACAACCAGACCACGGGAGACGACAACGGCCAGGTCTATCCCCGCACTTATGTGTCAGGCAGCTACCAGTCCACGGCCCCCTATGCCGGCAACGGAGACGGAAGCACCGGCAACGAGTTCGCCGACCTGCTCGTCGGCCGCATTGGCGGCTTCGACCAGACGAGCAAGAACATCATGGCAAACATGGTCAACAAGCGCTTCGACTTCTACGCCGAAGACACCTGGAAGGCTACCAGCCGTCTGACCATAAACTACGGCGCGCGCCTCGATCACATCGCCTGGTGGTATGACAAGAACGGCCTCATCGCCGTCTTCAATCCGGCAGCCTACGACCCGACCGCCGCTATCTCGGCCTACTCCGGCATGCAAACCCATGCGACGAACCACGCCATTCCTATCTCCGGCGCTAAGCCGCTCAACTTCCAGTTCGCCCCATCTGCCGGCTTTGCCTATGACCTCGACGGCCGAGGTGATACTGTCATTCGTGGCGGCGCAGGTACTAACTACTATGTCGATCCCGGCGTCAATGCCTTCTCCGCCGTAGGCGCACCCCCTAATCTGAAGGTATTCAGCTACTTCACTCCTTCAAGCACTCCGCTGACCCTGGCTACCGTTTCTAACATTGACCCATCCAGCAATCCCGGCGTTGTTTACGGCAGCGCTAATCCGAGAGATCACTCGCCCGCCGTCACTTATTCCTGGAACCTTGCCGTAGCTCATCTATTTCCAGGCGCCATCCACCTTGAGACCAGCTACGTTGGAGATGTAACCCGCCACCTCAACGGTTACTCTGCACTTAATCTAGTCCCGCTTGGCTCTGAAACGACCAACAACGACGACGGCCCCTACTTCGGCGGAAACTACTATCAGCAGCGCAGTCGCCCCTACAAATCTTACGGGGACATTGGAGTAAACCTGCACAACCTTAACTCCAACTATAACTCCCTTCAGGTAACAGCATCCCGCTCCAAGGGCTGGTTCAATACATGGGTGACTTATACCTACGGCAAGGCGCTGGCCTATAACTGCGAAGACCCTTTCAACGAACATAACTGTTATGGCCCAGCTCCCTTCGACAGGTCGCAGGCGTTGAACGTCTCTTACTACATCGTCCTACCTAAAGTGAGTGAGAAATACTTCGGCAATCACGCTGTCGGCAATGGCTTATTAGACGGCTGGCAAATCTCCGGCATTGAGCAGATTGGGTCCGGCTCACCCTTCACCGATATCGCCCAGGGAGGCAACCTCCACAACGAATACGGCGGCAATCAGATCATCGGCATCTATGGCTCTTACCCTGTTCCAGCGGGCGTGACCTCCGGCGGCTCAAGCTACAGCGCCACTACCGTCAACATCAGCGGCGACTCAGTAGCGGGAACTCCCGACGAAGTAGCCGTTCCCATCGTCACCTGCGATCCGCGGAAGGGGCTAATGGCCCATCAATACTTCAACCCATCCTGCTTCTCGGCCCCATCCGAAGGCCACAACGGGACCTTCCGTCTACCCTACATCCACGGGCCAAGATACTTCAACGATGAGTTAGGACTATTCAAGGACTTCAAGGTCGGCGACGCAGGAAAGCTCCAACTTCGCTTACAAGCATTCGATTTCCTGAACCGCTCCTTTGACACCTATCAACAATATGACTCCTCGCTCTACCTGGGCTTCAGCAACATCGGCATCCCTCCAGACAACGCCAGTTCTGCTGGGATAACCTCGACCAGGACAGGCCATCGCACATTGCAGGCTGCACTGAAGTATTATTTTTAGCCTTTGACAGGGGGCTGGCGCTTCCCCAGGTGCTAACCCCCGGTGCCTTTTACTCATGACTCGTCACATCCGACTCTCCTTCTCGGAGGGTTTAAGTTAGGTCCCTTTCCAGCTTTACATCTAGCTATCCAGGTTCAACCTTCGTACGAGGACAAGATGAACAGATGGCTCTCTATCACGCCGATTGCCATGCTATCTATCGCCAGCCTCGTGCACTCGCAATCTACAGCACGGCGCGATAGCATCGTCAACATTGACGCGAGCCGCTCAGCCGTCCTTCCGAAGACCGGCTACCTGCACCTCGGTGGAAAATCACCCAGCGGCGAGGACCTCGAACTAAATAGCCGGTATCTAGCCCTCGATGGCAAGCCGTGGCTGCCGGTGATGGGAGAATTTCATTACTCCCGCTATCCCCCTCAGTACTGGGAAGAAGAAATACTCAAGATGAAAGCAGGTGGTATCAACATTATCGCCACCTACATATTCTGGATTCACCACGAAGAAATCGAAGGCCAGTTTGACTGGTCGGGTCAGCGCGATCTGCGTCACTTCGTCGAACTATGCCAGAAGCACGGCATGTACGTCTATCTCCGCGTGGGTCCATGGGACCACGGCGAGGCCCGCAACGGAGGCTTTCCAGACTGGCTCAACACGAAACCCAACCTCCGCACAAACGACCCCGCCTATATATCCTACGTAACTCGCTACTTTGATGAGATAGGTAAGCAAGTTCATGGATTCATGTGGCGCGACGGCGGCCCCATCATAGGCGCCCAACTTGAAAATGAATACGGCCTTCATGGCCCCGGTGCCGGCGCGGAGCACATCCTTAAGCTAAAGCAGTTAGCTATAGCGGCCGGCATCGATGTTCCCATCTACTCCGTCACCGGTTGGCCGAGCCTTGACTTCCCTCCCCATGAAGTAATTCCCGTCTCCGGAGGCTATCCCGACGGCTTCTGGTACGGCTCCCGAACTAATCTTCCTCCTAGCCCCACTTATCTCTTCAACTTTAATCGCGAACTAGGGGACATGGGCGCGACCTCACCATCGGGGGATCCAACCGGCAGAGTAGACCTGTCTCACGACCCCTATCTGAGCGCTGAGGAAGCAGGCGGAATGAACGCGGCCTACCACCGGCGCCCGCTCCTGACGCCGGATGACATAGCTGCCCTTACCCTTACCGGCATAGGCTCAGGAATGAACCTATACGGCTACTACATGTATCATGGAGGGTCACACCCTGCGGGCAAACTAACTACTCTTCAGGAGTCACAGGCATCAGGCTACCCAAACGACTTACCCACCATTACCTATGATTTTCAGGCGCCACTCGGCGAATTTGGGCAGGTGCGTGAGTCCTACCGCCGCACACGCCTGATCCATCTCTTCCTCAACGCCTTCGGCAGCCAGTTGGCGCCAATGGATGCTGCCGCCGCATATCCCAGGCCCAAAGACGCCGCGGATACTAAGCCGGTCCGGGCCACAGTCCGCAGCGCAGGTCAATCTGGCTTTTTATTTGTAAACAATTACGTCCGCCAGCTATCCATGCCACCCAGGCCTAACTTCCAGGCGAGAATCAAGCTACCCAACGGCAGCATCGCAGTGCCAGATCATCCGATCGACGTCCCCGCGGGAAGCTATTTTATCCTGCCATTCAACATGCCCCTCGACGACGTCAATCTCAAATACTCGACTGCCCAACTGTTGACTAAAATCACCTCCGGCAAGGACACGACCTACTTCTTCTTCGCCATACCAGGCATTTCACCCGAATTTGTCTTTGATGGATTAGCTAGACCGCTACTGGATCCGGGAAGTCATGGTGTAGTAACTCGCTCGGCCTCCACCACAACCATACGCAACATACTCCCGAGCAGGGAAAACCAGATCTCCTTCCGCAATTCTTCAGGCAATACAACGAGGATATTCCTGCTGACTCGCGACCAGGCGGAGCAATGCGCCGTCCTTTCGATCAACGGTGAGGACCACATTGCGCTGAGCCCATCCGACCTCTTTTTTGATAAGACGGACCTCCACCTCAGATCAACAAACTCCAGTGATCTCACAGTCTCCATCTACCCGGCATTGCTTAATGCGGAAGGCGGCGAAGGATTTGCTGTCACCAGGTTCCCGGCCTCTAAGTGGACTACCTACAAATTCACTCGGCAGCCATTTAACATCAGGCTCAACGCGGCTATTGCACGACGAGCCGCTGAAGCGCCACCCGCAAGCATGGGCCCCTATGTCGAATGGCGAAAGACCTCCGTCCCGGAAGCTCCCGGCGAGGAGGCCTTTACCAAGGCTGCCCAATGGAAGCTGACGCTCCCTCATCTGCCCATGAAGGGTATAAGCGACTTATGGCTAAACATCGACTACGCAGGGGACGTCGGCCACTTATATCTAGACGGAAAGCTGATCGACGATAACTACTACGATGGGCGCGTCTGGCAAGTAGGCCTCAAGCGATTTCTTCCCGAGGCCTCCGATAGACCTTTAGATCTGAAGATTCTGCCAATACGCGCCGACTCTCCTATTTACCTCGACCCATCAGTAAGGAAGCGATTAGGCAAACAAAATCAAACGGTAGCACTCCATTCAGTTTCGTTAACTCCCGAATACGAAGCGATCATCACGGTGGCGGCGCCGCCACCCTAGCCTCTTCGCGGTGTAAGCATCATCCCACCTCTCGAGAATTACTCACAGGTGAAGTATTCCGCGTTGCAGCGCGATAACAACCGCCTGAGTACGGTCGGCGGCCCCTAGCTTCATAAGAATAACGCTCACATGTGACTTTATCGTAGTCTCGGAGATGGACAATCCGGCCCCAATCTCCTTGTTACTCTTACCCTCAACGAGAAGAGACAGCACGTCCTTCTCTCTTGGTGTTAGCTGTGCGCCAAATGTTCTCGTGGCCAGCACATCTGCGATAGGTCGAGGAACGAAGTACTCTCCCTTATGCACTCGCCGGATAGCCTCTATCAAGTCGCCATGTGACATTCCCTTTATCAGATATCCTTGTGCGCCGCTCTTCAGAGCCTGGTGTATATCTTCATCGCCCTCATACGTAGTTAGCACCACAATCCGCGCCTTCGGTGTCTTCAAGCGTATGGCGCGAATTCCATCCACACCGCTCATCCCGGGAAGTCGAAGATCCATAAGGGTAACATCCGGCTTGTGCTGCTGAAACAATTTGAGGGCCTCTTCGGCGCTGTTAGCCTGCGCAACTACCACCATATCAGTGCGTGCGTTGATAATTGCATTGATGCCCATCCTGACGATAGGGTGATCGTCCACAATTAAAATGCGAATCCTGTCATCAGGCTTCATTTCGCCGCCTCTACTTCGCCCTCAACCTTTGACTTAGAGGTAAACACCGGGTTGCATGGCACCGTAAACTCAAGCCGGGTTCCGGATCCCCGCCGGCTCTCTATGGCAAACTCACCCTTCATCTTTTCAATCCGCTCTCGCATTCCTATAAGGCCATAGTGGCCGTTGGATGAGTCGCGGATAGCCTCCGTGTCGAAGCCTTTGCCGTCATCTGCGACTTCAACGCCAAGCCTCGTCTTACCGAATGAAATGCGCAAGTTAACTACGGACGGCGAGCTATGGTGTACAGAATTGTATAGCGCCTCCCTCGTGACCATCAGCAACTCCCGCGCTTGTGCCGTAGGAATAGAGTAGGGCTTCCCGGATGTCTGGCACGAAATCCGTGTATGAGACTCCTTACTGATTTCATTCGCCATAGAAAATAGCAGCGGGCCAACTTCCGAACTCAGGGTCGCATCGCGTCGCAGATTCCATAGAGCGCGGCGTGCATCGTCGAGCGTTAAATGTAACTGAGCGCGAGCTACATTCAACAGGTTAGACCGCTCTTCCCCTTCAGCATCTCCCTGGCTCGATACTCCTTCCAGCAATGTCGACACGCTGACACATCCCTGGATCAGCGTGTCGTGCATCTCGCGCGCCACTCTGCTGCGCTCTTCAAGCACCGCGTTAAAACGAAGCCGCAGCTCCCTCAGGCGTCTCAGGTGAGAGATCCATATGAGTGCGATGCTGATTAGTACGGCGCAGATGACAAACCATGGAGTTCTGTAGAAATAGGGCTCCTGCCTCATCCCTATAGCCGTCGAGGTCGTGCTTGCTGGGTCAGCAATGTTGAATGCTACAACCCTGAAACGATAAGCTCCCGGCGATAGATTTGTATAAGAGACTTGCCGCTGTGCTCCGGCCTCGGTCCACTCACGATCAAAACCCTCCAGCTTATAGCGATAACGTATACCTTCGGGCGACCGCAAAGACACCGCAGTGTAGTTGAATTGTATCTTTCTATTATTCGGCTTGAGAATCAAATCGGAATTAAAGGAACGCTCCTGCCCGTCGACTAATACCTTATCAAGGGCTACCGGCGGCGGCTCTGTGCCCGCTCCTGCATCCGAAGAAATATGTATGGGGCCCTGACTGCTGGGAAACCAGACGCCATCCGAGGCAAGGAAGCCGGATGGCTGAGTACCACCATATATCTCCGTCATCTCGATACCTTGAGAAATTCCGAAGAGAGTGACAGCCAGACGCTTGCCCCCATGCTCTGCGGCGCCATCAAGATCCTCTCTCCTTACCCGTGATACTCCATCCGGGCCGCTCATCCAGAAATAGTGGCGGCCATCTTCTAGTATCTGGTAAATACTGTCGCTGACCAGTCCGTCGGCCGTAGTGAAGTGCGCCAGCCGGCCCGATTTCCATCTATATAATCCGTTAGTCCTTGTACCAAACCACAACCCACCAGTCTCATCCTGATGGATTGACCAGACTTTTTCATTTTGCAGCTTGTCAGTGGCCACATCATGAAGGAAAACATTGCCACGCATATGACTTATGCCACGCTCTGTCCCGATCCATAAATCTCCCGCCGCATCTTCGAGCATCGCGCGCTCATTGCCGTAACATAATCCGTCCTTGGGTTGATAGCTCGTTATCTTGCCGTTTTGCCAGTGACTTATACCTTCATCGGTCGCAATCCATATACTCGCGTCCCTACTTTGTAGAAAAGCCCTGATGTAGTTATTGACAAGACCTTCCCTGGTGGTGAAATGGCGCACTTTACCGGGACCATTCTTGAACACGCCGGCCCCGTCTGTGCCCAGCCATAGAGTACCGTCTCGATCTCGAAACACATTCCGGACCCGGATCCCCGGCGCACCCGCAAATGTATAGGGCCGCGCCGTCCCGTTGTGGACGAGAAAGAGCCGGCTGGAAGCCATCCACAAATCGTGGTCACCATCGCCATAGACCGTTCCAAAGTCCGAATCTGCCGCGCCCGGCAGAGGAATAGTGCTGACAACCGTTTTACTCAACCGCAGCATTCCATGTTGAGTCCCGATCCAGATGTTCCCCTCGAAATCGCCAAAGAAGTTCAGCACCGTATTGCTCGGCAGCCACCCTGGAGAACGCAGCGGAGTCATCCTCCCCTCCCCCAGGACTATCGCGCCCTGCCCTATCATTCCAATCCACAGCGCCCCGTCCAGCCCTTGCCACAGGGCCCGCACCGTCCCGTGAATACCGCTCACTGCATCGAATTCAGGTCCGGCGTCAAAATCCGCGCGGTGCGATTTCCGCCCTCGCAAGGTACCCGCTCCAGGGTCGCCATACCGTAAGCCTCGCCCTGGGGTACCCCCGCCGCCCGGCATCCGATACAGCCCCGACACCGTACCAACCCAGACGGTGCCATTCTTCTCCGCCAAAATCGACTTGACCCTGTACTCGCTAAGTTCCCCGCGGAGATGATATTCGCGCGCCTTGCCATTCTCGATGCGGACGAGCCTGGAGCCGCCCGCCCAGATTCCACCCTGCGCGTCCTCCCTGATCGCGTGCACCGCCAGCATCGGGATATTCGCGTTGTTGTCCACCCGCACGATCCGCTTCCCTGAGACCTGAAACAAGCCGCCGTCCGTGCCAATCCAAATCGTGCCGCGGCTGTCCTGGTAGACCCTGCGCACAAAGGCGTTGGTCAGCCCATCGCCCAGTGAGAATGCCCTGAAAACTCCATCGCGGTAGAGCACCAAACCGCCGCCCTCGGTCCCTATCCATAACCCGCCGTCCCGGTCTGCCAGCAGGCAAAAAATG
Source organism: Acidisarcina sp. (assembly GCA_036401395.1). Taxonomy (GTDB): domain Bacteria; phylum Acidobacteriota; class Terriglobia; order Terriglobales; family Acidobacteriaceae; genus DASWUZ01. The sequence continues at coordinate 7,325 of DASWUZ010000205.1, read as the reverse complement.
CTCTTCTCTGTCAACGCCGGCACATTGCGTGAGTTATACGTAACAAATTCCGCGCCATCGAAACGCACCAGCCCCGCCGTAGTCCCGATCCAGAAATAGCGGTCCGCCGTCTGCGCGAAAGCCTGAACTACGTCCTCCGCCAGCCCATCCTGCACCTGCCAGACCCGGCGCGTGTAGTTGAACGGGCCGATGTCGGACGCATGCGCCGCAGGCGCCAAACCACACACCGCCAGCAGCAGCAACAGTGTCCTCAGCCGCTTGTTCACGGTCGCATCCTCTGCCAGATTATAAGGGGGCCAGCCCGAACCTCGACACGGCAAACCTCTGAGTAAACAAAGGGATGCAGCCAACTTCAGCGCGCCGCCGTGCCTCTCATTACCTGCAATAGAGCCAGGAGTCGTCAGGGCCTGGAAGATCGCCGGCAAGAATTCAAAAAAGGGGAAAACATGGCACTGAAGGACGTACTCATCGACGAACTTCGCGATATGTATAGCGCAGAAAATCAGCTCGTAAAGGCACTACCCAAGCTCGCTAAAGGGGCAAAGGACAAGACACTCAAGCAGCTTTTCAAAGATCATCTTGAAGAGACCAAGGGACAGGTCGCGCGTCTTAAAGAGGCCTTCCAGGTGCTTGGCGAAAAGCCCACGGGTCAGCACTGCAACGGCATGGAAGGCGTAATTGAAGAAGGCGCCGACGCTTTGGCGAAGGACGAAGAGGGCGCCTCCTTCGACTCCGGCCTGATCGGCGCGGCCCTCCGCACCGAGCATTACGAGATAGCCGGGTATCAGGCCGCAATTGCCATGTCAAAAACACTGGGCGAGAGAGAAGTAGTGTCGCTGCTGACTGAAAACCTGAATGAAGAATTGCTGGCCGCAAAGAAAATCACCGCAGCTGCGCAGCCGATTCTAAAGCAGTCTGCAAGTGAGCCGGAAAAGGCAGGGAAGTCTAAGTCGGCCAAGGAAAAGTACTCGGATAAAAAGAGTAAGGAGGACGAGAAGAAGGCGGCGCCAGACCTGAAAGGTTCTAAGCCCCCTGCTAAATCCTCTACACTGGGCAGTATGGTTGAGTCCCTCACGGGCGGGGATGAAGAGGAAAAAGCCTCTTAGCCAGACGACAATCACCATAAGAGGGGTGCCGGTAGTTTCGGCGTCCCTTTCTTTTATCTCCACTTAGAGCGGCTGATAGCCTAAACCTGCCTCATACCCGCAATGACCCCACGCATGTAGGCAAGGCTCTCGATCACCCCGGGCATCGGGTCGTCGGGATGCACCTCATACTCTAAATCCACAAATCCCTTGTATCTCGTAGCAATCAGGGCCTCGAAAAGTCCCCGCACCGGTATAACTCCCTCACCGACTGCAACCTGACTTTCTTTACTGCCGAAATCCGTCAGGTCCTTCATATGGATATTAAGCAACCGCGCCCCCAGCGTATGCACCGCCGCCACAACATTCGTCCCCGCGCGCGCGGCATGACCCACATCCATGCAGCACCCGATCCGCGCGTCCATGCCCCCAACCTTCTTCAAAACATCCAGCGGCGATGGCCACAATTTATCTTCGGGCCCATGATTATGTATCGCCACCTGAATGTCATACTCGCGCGCAAACCTTTCAATCCGCGGCAGCACTTCAGGAGCTGGAACCCCAGCAACCATTAGCGCTAGTCCAGCCCGCCGGCAGTATTCAAACTTGCTTCGAACATCTTCATCCTCATCCTTAGCAAAATAAATCACCCCGCCACCATGCAACTTAATCCCGGCCGCTGCATAATCCGCAAGCGCCTCGGATTCCTTAGCTGCATCCATTGGTAGATGGTCTTTGACATCTTTAGCATTCAGGGCTGTCACTTTAAGCTGCTGCGCGTAACCTATTAGTTGAGCACGTGTAAAATTCCGAAACGTGTAACTCGTAAGCCCAAGTCTCACCGGCAGCTTAGCCTCATCAGCCGTCCGAGGCGAAGCGGCAATCCCGGTCTGTAAGACGATAGAAGCCGCGGCAGCCGCAGACGCCGATTTGATAACTTCCCGTCGAGACCAGTTGTCCTTCATCGTCACCCTTTGACCCCAAATTATGCTATCCGGCACTCACAACAATCCCTAGACATGCGGAGCCCAGCCTCTTTCATACTTCCGCCCCCACATCTTCATCGCCCCGGGGTCATTCAAAATATGCCCGGTCGCAGTATCGAGGTGCAACTCCCGCCCAACCTCCCAGGCTATATTCGACAGCTGTAGCATGGTCACCGCCACATTCCCTGTGGAAACCGGAGCGGTCAGCGCCTCGCTATTCTTGATCGCAGCAATGAAGTTCGCGAAGTGCGCGCTCGTCATGGAGTCCGCGCCCACCAGGTCGGCTGATGACGTAGTACTCCCCACCCGTAACTCGCCGGTCTTGTTTCCCTTCAGATCGAAGACTTCGTAACCATCGCGGTCCACGATCACTGAACCTTCTGTTCCGACAATGGTCGAGCCACGGTCCCTCCCATATACCTTCATTCCCGAACAGCTCTTACCCTCCCATGAAATCAACTTGTCTTCATATTCAAAGCTCGTGACCAAGGTGTCATAAAATTCCCAGTCATCCTTGAACGCATACCTTCCACCCGAGGCAGTTATACGGCTGGGATAATCGACGCCAAGCGCCCACCTGCAAACATCGACCTCATGCGTCCCATTATTGAGTGTTTCGCCGGTCCCGTAGGTACGGAACCAATGCCAGTTATAAGGCTGGAGATTATCTTTATAGGTCGTCCTCGGCGCCGGCCCCTGCCATAGCTCCCAATCCAGGGTCGCCGGTACCGGTGCCTCCTTGCCAATCCCAATCGACTTCCTGGTGTTGATATACCAGCAGCTCGCGAAGTAAGCCCGACCTATAAGCCCGTTGTGTATCTTATCTACAATTTCTATCGTGTGGGGCGACGACCTCTGCTGCGAACCCATCTGCACCAGTTTTCCGTACTTCTTCTGCGCCTCGATTAGTAGCGCACCTTCCGCGGGATTATGACTGCAAGGCTTCTCTACATAAACATGTTTGCCTGCCTGCAAGCCAAGTATCGCCATAGGAGTGTGCCAGTGGTCGGGAGTGGCAATGGTAATCGCATCCACTTCCTTGAGCGCCAGCAGCTTCCTGAAGTCGTGCTCCTGCACCGGAGCATATCCAAGCTGCCGAGTCGCGGCATCGGCATACTTGGCAAGTATATTGCTCTCCACATCACAGACATGCGAAACACGCGCTGTATCCTGATTAGCTTTAAGCGCCGCGAGATGGGCATATGCGCGGCTGTTCAAGCCTATAACCGCGAAGTTAAGGCGATCGTTCGCACCCAGGATCTGTGCATAGCTCTTAGCTGTTGTTGCAACAGCCAGAGTACCTGCTGCCACCGCAAGGCCGTCAATAAAGTCCCGCCGGCTTATCATCTATCCGCGCCCCATCTATTAGCTACATTTAAGGTGTCAACTACAACCTGCTCCCGCAACAACCAGAGTCTTCTTCAACCCCTTCATGCTTATTCGAGTCGAAGCCTCCGGTGTTCCAGCGCCGCGCCAGTGCGTCTCCAGGCTGACGACATGCCTATAGTGATCGCGCTTGAATGCTTGAAATTGGCCTACCCAGTCAACTACGCCCGCACCAACCGGGGCCCATTCGTACTTACCATCTGCCTTCCTGACTACGTCCTTCGCGTGGCAGTGCCCAATGCGATGCTTCGGCAGCGCCCCATACCCATCAGGAAACGGCGTACTCCCAAGAGCAGCCGCATTTCCAGGGTCCCAGTTCAACATGAAATTCTTATTCGGTACCGCCGCAAGCACCGCCGCGGCTTCTTCACCGGTCGCAGTGTTGCACGACATTTCATTCTCAAGCAGCAAAATAATATTGTCCTTCGCACACCGCACCGCCGCGCTCTGCAGCCTGGCATTAATCGCGGCGCGGTACGGCTTAGCATCCGTTAACCGCCAGTAATCAAAGCAGCGAATACGGTCAGTATCAAACGACTTAGCTACCGGGATCAGGTGCTCGAGGAGCTTATCCTGCGCGTCAGCGTCAAAGTCAGCATGGAACTGGTCCCGTGTCTCACTTTGCGGTGACCGAGGCGCACCAGGCCAGTCAGTCTTGAATAGTGGACTCGCGATATCGCTCACCCTCAGCTTATGCTCGGCGAGTATCTTTCGTGCATCCTCAATTTCTTTAGCAGTCAAGGCGGAGATGTTCTTGTCCCACATCCCCCGTAATTCGATCCATCCCAACCCAAAATCCTGAGACACAGTCTTGCAAGCCAATTCAAAGTCCTGTGATATCTCGTCATTAATCACAGCCAACCGAAACGGACATGCACTCCTGCCGTCCGCCGTTCCAGAGGGAAGCGCCCGCATCACAGGCGAAAGCGCAGCACCCAAACCAACCATCCCCAGGCCACCCACCAGTTCGCGTCTCGTATAACTCATGCACATCCTCTGCTCTTCCGGTCCACTATTTTACCCAGCAGCTTCCCCGGTTTTCCGCGGCTACAGCAGTTGCCTTGCTGCTGCGTCCAGACCTTCGCGCCGCGCTCCACAGTCTAGCTCAGCCATCACCTCACAAGCCACCTGGGTCTCTGCCCGGCGCATATAGCTAGGTCCTTCAAATACCCTGCGCCTCTGTATCAGCACCTTTTCCTGAGCTCGGCCCGCAGCTAAAAGAGAGCAAACCAGACCATTCCATCCCGCACGACACAACAAACTGCTATCGTGGTTGAACCCTAAAATGACTCACCACCCGGAGCCGTAATGCGCCCGAAATATCTGCTACTCGCGGCCATAGTGGCCGTCCTCACCTACCTCGGCCGACATACCGAAATCGACGACGCCCTCATCTATGCACGCTACATCGCCAACGCGCTCGCCGGCAAAGGCCTGGTCTTCAACCCCGGGGAGCTCATCAATGCCCTCACCTCGCCTCTCTTCGCCTATCTCCTGCTCGGCACTTCATGGCTCATGCATGGCCAGGTCCTCCTCGCCACCATACTTCTCTCCGGCATTTTCTTCTACTTCGCGGCAGCGCTCGCCGAAAGACTAGTACCGCTCGCCGGCTTCCTGATAGCGTGCACATCTTACTACTACACACTGCTGGGCATGGAAACCGCGCTCTTCCTGTTCTTGCTTGTCCTTGCTTTGACCTTATATGTAGAGCGTCAGGACGCCTGGATCCCGCTAGTCTCAATACTCCTCGTTCTGACCCGGGCCGAAGGCGCAGCCATGGTCCTCTTCATTGCCATAGGACTCTACCGCCAGGGCCGCCTGCCTAAGTGGAAGAGCTATTTATCCGTTGCTGCCGTAATCGCCATCTATCTTGCACTTAATTACCATTGGTACCACCACTTGATTCCAGCCTCCGCTACTTCCAAACTAGGACAGGGCAGGTCAGGCCTATGGGGAAGATGGCCAACCGCCTTCATCGCCTATAGCCGCCAGCTCAAGGTCGACTTCCTACCCATGTTCTATGTCATGCCGCTGGTGGCATCGGGTGCAGCCTACTCCGTCTGGCGATACCGCAAAGAACCCATGACTCGCATCATACTGGGCTTTTGCGGGTTAGCTCTGGCCTTCTATGTTCTCTTCAACATCCCAGGGTATAGGTGGTACTTTGCTCCGTTCATCTTTTTCGCTATGCTTGCTGCGTGCCGGGTCATCCCCGTGGAAAATAAGTGGCAGTGGGCATCCATCGCTCTCTTCGCCCTCGTCTTTGCAACCAGCGTCCACATCCTGTACCGCACAATCGACGCACCCGACGGAGCCATCGCCATGGGGCAATGGATAAATCAAAACACTCCAATAGAGAGCCGCATAGAAGCATCCGAAACAGGAAAGATAGGCTACTACTGCCATCGCTATTTAATCGATAGTCTGGGACTAACTACCCCAAAGAACGCAGACCACATCGCAGACCGCGACCTGTCCTCATGGCTCGCCGAAGATCATCCCGACTACATTGTCATGCACGACGGAGACATTCCGTGGGAGCGCGTGGTCAAGCAATCATCTGGATATCTCCCGACCGGCCCCCACCTCGATAACCTCTATCTACTCAAAAGCGCATCTCTGCACCACTAATACTCCGCAGAGATATAATCCTTCCACGTATGACACTAGCGTCGGGTCATAAACTCGGGCCTTACGAAATCGTCAGCGCCATCGGCATGGGCGGCATGGGCGAAGTCTATCGCGCGCGCGATACCCGTCTTTTTCGCACCGTAGCCGTCAAAATCCTGCCCGCCCATCTTTCCTCCGACCCCATCCGCAAGCAGCGCTTCGAGCGCGAGGCGCGTGCCGTCTCCGCCCTCAGCCACTCCAACATTTGCCCGCTCTACGACATCGGCGAACAGGACGGCATCCAGTACCTGGTCATGGAATATCTCGAGGGCCGGATACTCTCAGAAATCATCGGCCCCAGCGGCGTGCCCGTCCCTGAGGCGCTAAGGCTGGCCATCCAGATAGCCGAGGCCCTGGACACCGCCCACGCCGGCGGAGTCATCCACCGCGACCTCAAGCCCGCCAATCTCTTCCTCACCCGCCGCGGAGACCTCAAAATTCTCGACTTCGGCCTCGTTAAATCCATAAGCAAAGGCCCCCTCCCGGATTCGCGAGACGGATCCCCCGACTCTGAAGACTCCGACATGACTATGGCCGATGAAGAGTTATCGACCACCGGACTCGCCCTGGGCACTATCGCCTACATGTCGCCCGAGCAGGCCCGCGGCGAGAACGTCGATGAGCGCAGTGATCTCTTCTCCTTTGGCGTCGTCTTGTACGAGATGACCACCGGGCAACAGCCCTTCACCGGGGCCGGCATGGCTGTCATCTTCGACTCCATTCTCCATCGTCAGCCTAGGTCGCCAAGCACTATCAGCCCCTCCATTCCCATGTCGCTCGAGCGCGTAATCGTGCGCCTGATGGCCAAAGATCCAGCGGCCCGGTTCGTCAGCGCCAGAGAACTTTCCACAGAACTGAAGTCGATCCTGACCCAGCAGCAGCACAGCTCCCAAGCCAGTCCCGCCGCCCAGGAAGTCCCCTCCATCGCCGTGCTCCCCTTTGAAGACCTCAGCCCCGACCGCAGCCAGCAGCCCTTTTGCGAGGGCATGGCCGCGGAAATCATCAACGCCCTTGGCGGCGTGCCCGGCCTCCGCGTCATCTCGCGCACCTCCGCCGTCCGGTGTCGCGAAAAAGGCATGGACCTCGGCGAAATCGGCCAGCACCTCGGCGTCCGCTCCGTGCTTGAGGGCACCGTCCGCAAATCCGGCGCGCGCCTTAGAGTCAACGCGCAGCTCGTCAGCACCACCGACGGCTCCCA
>DASWUZ010000204.1:0-2764 GCA_036401395.1 Acidisarcina sp. | reverse complement strand
AAGCCCTCCGACCACACCCCGATTGTCGTGGAGTTACGGTAGCAGTTCGGCTCTCGCGCTTCGACCAAGGTGGCTACTCTGCCATCCGTGCCACGGATTCGTCCGTGACTCGGTGGGCTTGCTAGGGATGAGGCTTGCGCTCGATTTTTACGTTCGAGAAAGTCACGGTGGCGACGCTGTTTGCGTCATGCGCGCAGACCCCGATCCCGACGTAGACCGGGGTTGCAGCGTCAGCGAGCGAAATGGTCGTCGACGACGTAGCGGTCAGGGGTTGGTCGGCTGGGCCCGCCCACGTTGTAAATACGTCTCCTTTGCGCTCGATCCTCAGGCGTATTGGGGCGGTCACAGGCCCGGCTTGGGTGAGCACGCTGTCAGCCGTTTTCTCGCCCTCCACCGCTCTGAACTGTAGCGTCGTGTGCCCATCTGCATGAACGGCGATATCGGCATAGGCAGCGCCGGGGTCTAAATTCGCGCGAAACATCAGCACTGCTTTTTCGAGAGGCGCGGTCACGCCGGGAGGGAACTGGACGTCCGCGGTAAAGACCGCGTCTCCCGCAAACTTCAACCAACTGAAGTGGAACGCATCGGCGTCGCCCCACATGTCGGCTCCGCCGCCGGTAACGGAGTACTCGCCGCCGGACTTCCCCTTGCCAGTCAGGAAGACTGTCTTGCCGGGGAGGGTTTCGCCGACATCCGTCGAACCTGTGAAGATGCCAATGGCTGCCGGCTTTTGTGCGGACATGGAGTGCGGCCAAGAGACAATGGCGGCCGCCGATGAGAGCATGACCACAAAATAAATGCCTGAGAGGCGCGACGGTTTCAACATAGGTCAAGACTATAGCGGAGGCAAGATCCCTTCCGCAATCTCAGCTTAGGGCCTCTCGTCCTGTAATACAGGACGGTACGCGTGCGTTATTCCGGCCAGGTAACGAATCGCAGATGATGTTTCCGCGAACCCTGGTCGCGGACTCACGGCTTTATTGGCAGAAACTCGATTTGAACATCTGATTTGGCGGACTTAACGTCGAAATCTGCGGTGACGAGGACATGGTTTCGGGAATCGGAGGCCAGTTCGACTCCAAAGGCATCGGCGTAAGGTATTTTCTTCTTCACCTTGATTAGAGCGCCGCGGACCGCCCGGTCCGCCGTGGCGGGGACTACTTCGAAGCTGAAGCGAGAGAGTCGCGCGAGTACTGCATCGGTGGCCAGTTGTCCGTGGAATTTAAAAGTGATTCCGGCCACTTCTCCCCAGTGGATTGCCGAAACGGCGATCTTGGCGCGTCCCGCGAGGTGGCTCTTTATCAAGTCCGCGACGCGGGCCGCTCCGGCCTCCCCATCGAGGTAGCGCAGGATGGCGCTGGCATCGAGGACGTAGGTCGTCGCCGCCGCTACCATTTGTCCGTCTTACTCGCCTTATCTGCCCTGCGCTGCTTTTGCAGTTCGGCTGCGAGTGACGGTTTGCCTTTCAACATTCCCCTGGTCTCGTCCACGAGGCGCTCGGAGACCGGTTGCAGGATGATCCTTCCGTAGTCCAGGGATATGGCGATGCGGCTTCCGGGCTTGATGTCGAGCGAGGCGCGCATCTCCGATGGAATGACTAACTGGCCTTTGGTGCTTACAGTAATGATTGTATCTGGCATGTCTTACATTATGCCAGAAGTAAGCAGGCCGATTGGGTTGAATGTGAGGCCCAGCCGGACGCGGGATTTTGCTTTGCGCGCGCCGATCACCATTTGGAGTGACTAAGTGTTTACTTGCCCTGTTCGTATCGGCTATTGGGATAAAATTGAGGGACCAAGCGTCCTGGTCCATAACGACGATCTTTCCCCACGTGAAACCACGATGAAGAGCCCAGTCCATCTCTACGTGATCGAAACCAACCCCGAGCGAGCGATGAGTCTGAGAGCGGAACTGGCAGATGTGACCCATGTGACGGTTTTCGAAAAATATGATGAAGCGATCCATGCAAGCGGCGGATTGGACGCGCTCGTGGTGTCGCTCATATGGGCCATAGAATTGGGATTGATTGAGATTCCGGCTCCCCTTCATCAGACGCGGGTAGTTCGGATGCCGGCGTACAAAGTTGTGCAGGGGCACCCAAGGTACGCGATTCCCGGAGTTGCCATTGCACCCGGCGAATCCCTTAATACGGTGGAAACGACGCGGCTGATTCTGCGGGAGAGCTTCAAGGCCATAGACAGATTCAACGAGAGCAATCCGGTGAAGCTGAAATCTTTCGGCGCTGATGCTGTAAGTATGGGGCTAGACCAGCTTCGCGCGGGAGAGGCCACGCAACTGCTGAGCGAGGCTTACGTGACGGCTGTCGCATAGCAGTCACGTCGCCCCTGTATTCTCGGTCGAGTCCGGAAGCTCTTTAGAGCCCACCGCTAAATTGCCGCTAAAATGCAACCCATGTTAACCTTTAACCAGACACTTAGAGAGTGGACTAGATAAGAAGATAGAGGAGTACCGTAGCACCGTGCTTGCAACCGTCAAAAAGACCGATATCATCGCGCGCTTCCGCACCCATGAGAGCGATACTGGCTCCCCCGAGGTACAGATTGCGATCCTCAGCGAACGCATCGGCGAACTCACCGAACACTTCAAAACGCATAAAAAAGACCATGCCTCCCGGCGTGGACTGTTGATGCTCGTGAGCAAACGCCGCCGTCTGCTGGACTACCTGAAACTCAATGACTCCGACCGCTACCGGGATGTGATCGGCAAGCTGGGCATCCGCAAGTAAGCAAGCGAGAACCTTGTC
>DASWUZ010000203.1:0-9269 GCA_036401395.1 Acidisarcina sp. | reverse complement strand
TCGCAGCGCACCATCGGCTGGGCGCTCGCGACCGCGCCCGAATATCGGCAAATGATGACTAAGTACGCGCAGATTCGCGGTTCGCTAGAGCCGCCGTTCCTGATCGAGTACGCCGCCAAGGCACCCGCAGCCACACCCGATCCGGAAGAGACCGAAGGTGAGACCGTGGGCGAAATCGAGGCCGGCAAGCCCGCTCCCAAACGCGCCGCGCGAGCCTCGCTCGAACCCGTCGTCAAGCAGACTCCGCACGAACTCTTCGACTACGTCATCGAACAGGGCAAGCGCGACTATCAAGTCCAGCGCTACAAGGGCCTCGGCGAAATGACTGCGACCCAGCTATGGGAGACCACCATGGACCCCGACAAGCGCACTCTCCTCCAGGTCAAGCTCGAAGACATAGCCGAGACCGAGACCATCTTCACCACCCTAATGGGCGAAGACGTAGAAGCCCGCCGCAAATTCATTGAAGAAAATGCCCTCGACGTAAAAAACCTCGACATCTAGCATGGTAAGTCCCCACTAACGTGGCAAGTCTCTAATCGTTGAACAAGTCCGTCATCCTGACCCCGAGCCGCCATCCTGAGCGTAGCGGGGATCATGCGAACAGCGGTCATCCTGAGCGTAGCGAAGGACCTGCGGTGGTGAATTAAGTGGCTATGGCGGAAGTGGTAGATCATTTTTACGTGCTCGAGAAGGAAGAGAATCGAGTCAAGATTTCCTTCCTCACGAGCAGGACTGCATGCTTGTTCCCCATCTTTATAGTTGCCGCCCTCGGGTTCGCCATTCTAGAGATAATCCTTCGCCTTAGAATGGACAAAACTCTCTTGCTTTTTTTATGCAGCGGCTGGGTGAGTGTATTCGCCTCGACTTGTTTCGCCTTAGCTCCACACCTGACGAGATACGTCATAACCATTGAACCCGACGTGGTTTTATTACAGAGGGAATTTCAAGGAATTCCAGTAGGCCGCAAGAAAATTCATAGTCGACTACTCGTATCCGACCTGGGCATCTATCCCCGCGAAAATCGCGGTCGTTCGACGTCCCCACCCCGGCTGTGCCAGCTCTGTTTTTGGACAAAAGGCATGTCCGTAGAAATCGAGAGCTCCTTTCCGATCTCAGAGGCAGTCTCGCTGGCACGCGATTTGCGCACGCTAGGAATCGAGTTCCCTCGCACCTATCCGATTTATGACGGCGGCTCATCGTACTCCGTACTTCGCGGCGTTTACCTATCACTCTAGGACCCTTACAAGACGTAGAGACCCGCCGCAAATGCATAGAAGAAAACGCCCTAGACCTAAAAAACCTCGACATCTAGATACTGAAGGCGAAAGTCGATTTATTCATGTGGGATCGGCGTATCATCATCGATATGCCGGTCATTCACATCTCGGAGGCAGAGGCAGCGCGCGATTTTCGCGGATGGCTGGCGCAAGTTCGCGCCGGAAATGAAGTGATCATTGACGATGACGCATCTAGCGCTGTGATGCTCCAAATCTGCGAACCGCCCATGCGGCTTCTCTCCGAATCGCGGCGCCTCGCACGCGAGCACGGATCGAAGGTAACACTTGACGGCAGCTTCGAGGCTGACTTGGCGGTCGTAGTTGAAAGCCATTCAGAGCCGCTGACGAATCCGTGGGGCTGATCCTCGACTCTAGCATTGTGATTGCGGCCGAACGGCGAGGCGACACAGTTGAGACTTTGATGGAGCGAGCAGAGGAAGCCGCAGGTAGCGATCAGCCTGCCGCGCTTTCCGCCGTCGGTCTCACCGAGCTGATTCACGGGATTTACCGGGCACAATCTTCTCAACTGCAGCTACGGCGCCGGTCCTTCATCGAGGAACTGCTTCGCGACGTAGCCGTCTACCCATACACAAAAACTACCGCGATGCTAGCGGGAAGGCTGGACGGAGAGCAGCAAGCTCAGGGTGTGACGATTCCCTTCGGAGATCTGTTGATAGGTGCGACCGCCCTCTCACTCGGCTTCTCGGTGCTAACCGTCAACCTTCGCCACTTCCAACTTATTCCTGGGTTGAACGTAATCCAGCTGAGTTAGCCAAGCGGGCGAACCAAATTCGATGTTGACGCATGACTATCCCTGGTAGGCTAAGTCTTTCTCTTCATAGAGACTGACTCTACCTCAAACCAGAAATATTGCTCGCTCTTTCACGAAGAGAATCCGGCCCGCTTGCGATTGCAGAGACCTGGTCTGGGCGAACGCAAACGAACAAATCAACATCCCCGTACTCCATATGTATCTCGCGAATGTTTCTCGTGCCCGCCCCAACCGGACAAGACCGGGGAAATGGCAATAGATCCAACAAGAGCTCGTTCTGCGAGGGCCCCTCAACGACCGCCTGCTCTAATCGCATCGTTCCAAGGATCAGCGGCGGATGCTCATCCTCATCCCATTCGCCATTCTGCTTGATGACGGTCAGCTTCCAGCCCTCAGCAGATCGAGAAGGGACAAGCTTGACGATCCCTGGCGGAACCCTAAGTTCACCGATGGTGGCCGCCGTTCGAGAGTAGAGAATCACACCGGCGTGCCGAGGATCGTTCGGACTATCTTGCGTAGCCGCTAGCAAATCACGTCCGTCAGGCGTCGCGGAAGTTAAACCCACGGCCAGAGTATCGCCGGGCATCGTACGTCCATCCGACATGCAAAACTTCGCCGCTGGGGCTGTGGTCTTGTTTCCTTGAACGCAGTCGTGAGTATGGCCCCATCCACCAACGTTCCCTGTTTCAAGCCCTGAACAGAACAGATTCGGATCAACCATCCCAGGCGTCAAGGGAACGGTCGCTTTCATCCATCGCACGCAGCGATCTGTCTGTAGTTGGAGGGCCTTGGGCGCTTCTTGTGCGGATAAAGGAAGGGCACAGGTCGAGCCCAGGCACGCCGCTCCCAGAGTCAAGATACACATCGAGATTGATTTCATGAGTCCCCGGGAGATGTCGAGTTGTCTATGTGTGGGATTCTACCTCCACTGGTTGTCTGTCGGCATTTGAAGCTTCCTGTGTTTCAACAGGCGCCAGTCATCGCATCGTCCAAATTGGCCACAGATCATGGCACAAACTCAAGCCGGCTGCCTCATCCTTCGCGGGCACTTCGCGAAGGGTGGTATGCGACCATTCCGCATTTTCCTTCTCATCCTGCCTCAGCCCGAATTGAGATGGGCTTATCACCCCGCTCGGACTAAGTCTGTTAAACTAAGTCATTGAGGGCTTACATCATGAAGACCGTCAACGTCCACGAGGCGAAGACCCAGCTCTCCCGACTAATCCAGATGGCTGTTCAAGGTGAGCCTTTCATCATCGCGAAGGCGGGCAAGCCCCTCGTCAAAGTCACCGCACTCGACGCCCCCAAAACTGTGAAGCGGATCGGATTTCTCAAGGGCCAATTCAAGGAGCCGGACGACTTCGATACCATCGATGCCGAAGAGATCGAGCGGGCGTTCAATGGAGAGTTCGGCAGGCCCTATGTGAATGAAGAGTGAAGTTGCTTCTGGATACTCATATCCTGCTATGGGCGACGCGGGACGCCCGCGAATTATCTCGCGCCGCCCGCACACTGTTGGAAGACACTGAGAACCAGCTTATCTTTAGCGCCGTAAGTGTCTGGGAAGTAGCGATCAAATATCGTCCGGGTCGCGGAGACCTCGTGCCGGAACCAGGACTACTGCGCCGCGCACTGTTAGACCACGGCTATATTGAACTTCCAATGAACAGCGATCATGCAATCGCCCTCAGCAGCTTGCCCCACATCCACAAAGATCCTTTCGATCGCATGCTGGTGGCGCAGGCCTTAGCGGAAGGAATCACTTTTCTGACGGCAGATGCATCATTGGCCAAGTACCCAGGCTCGATCCGCCAGGTTTGAGCGCGGCTCAGATAGCCGAACATCATCAGGGCTTCCCGCCATCCGCGAAGCAATATAAATTAGCCGTACGATGCAGCCCGCGCCTCCAACAAGAAGTGGTCCCTTTGTTCAGCGATTCCCCATATTAAGCTACTTCGGGCTCGCATTCGCCATTTCGTGGGCGGGCGCTCTGGCGATGGCGGCGCCTTACCTCCTGCGTCGTGCATCGATTCCAAACATGGCCGGAATATTGATGTTCCCGATCATGCTGCTCGGGCCGAGCATCGCCGGAATAGTCATGACGAGGCTTGCAGATGGCCGAAAAGGCCTGACCGATCTCCGCACCCGACTCTTTAGCGTGCGGGTTGCACCACGTTACTACGCCATCCTGCTCGTGCCGCCGATCCTCGTCCTCACCGTCCTCAAGGGCTTAGAGACTTTCGTCTCGCCAATGTATGCACCGAACTTCTTTTTGATTGGCGTCCTCTTTGGTGTCCCCGCTGGCTTCCTGGAAGAGATCGGCTGGACGGGCTACGCACTGCCGAAGATGGTGGCGCGTGGCAACGGGTTCGCGGCAAGCGTGCTACTCGGAGTGGTCTGGTCTCTCTGGCATCTGCCTGTGATCAACTTCCTGGGGGCCGCGAGCCCGCACGGCGCTTACTGGTTCAGATTCTTTCTGGCGTTCGCTCTCGCCATGACTGCCATGCGCGTGTTGATCGCGTGGCTCCACGCGCACACCAGGAGCATATTGCTTGCCCAACTCATGCACGTGAGCTCAACCGGCGTTTTGGTTATTTTTGGCGCGCCACGCGTGAACGCCGTGCAGGAAGCGGTTTGGTATGCCACCTATGGCTTGGCGCTTTGGATCGTCGTGGGAGTCATGGTTCGTTTTTTCGGAATTAATTCATGGAGTGGCGACTTACAGCAATCAGAATTAGTAGCCACGCGATAAGTTCTCAGCCTTCCCACTTGCGTGCGCCAGGTAACTCCGGCGGCACAGAGTCATTGGGTGCTGCTCAACCGATCGTAAATTATCTCACCATCAAAAATAGTCAGGTCTACTTTGGCCCTCTCCCGCCGCACATTCATAGAAGAAACCCCCCTGGACGTAAAAAACCTGTATCTAACCTGCCGATTGCCAAGTCACCTGGAGGCTGGAGTGGGTGGAGTTCCGACCATCAACGATAATCCTGCGGCCGCCCAGGCTAAAGGCGAGCTGGTTCTATTTCCGCCGCGCCTGCGGATTTCTCCTCCTACTTATTGTGTCCCCCGCGACGACCCGTGGCCACACAGTTGCTGCACGCTGCTCACAATGCACAGCCTGGAATGCGCCGCAAGCTCCTTTCCGTGTTTATGAGGAATTCCTACTACGCCGGGCCCGCATGATCTTAGCTCCATCCTCATCACCGGAACCCAAGGTCACGTATTGATCGATGGAGACCTGCCACAATCAGCGCCGCTGATTACGGCAAACATTCGGTCACTCGGCTTTCGCGTTCAGGACGTAAAGCTCATCCTTAACTCGCACGTGCATTATGACCATGCAGGCGGCATCGTCGAGCTGAGCGCGTAAGTCATGCCGATGTTGCGGCGAGTCCCTGGAGCGCAGCAGTGATGATGAAGGGCGGAGTCGGTCGCAACGACCTCAGTACGGGAGCTACACAGGGAATACCACCGGTCGCAAGGGGGCGAACTCTGCGTGACGGTGAGACGTTGCAAGTTGGAGGTCTGAGACACGGCCCATTTCACGCCCGGCGGCACGACCTGGACCTGGAACTCCTGCGAGAAGGGGCGCTGTTTCCACATGCTGTTCGCCGACAGCCTGATGTCTGTCTCTGCGCCGGGGTTCAGATTTACAGTGAGCCGCGAGTACCCCAGCGCGCTGCAGGACTTCAAGAAGAGTTTTACGCATCTCGATGCAACGCCCTGCGACATATTGTGACCACCCACTCAGATGCCTCCAAACTATGGAAGCGCCTCGAGGCGCACAGGAAAGGGATGACGCCTGATCCTCTGGTTGACTTATTCGGATATCGGCGCCTGGCAGACGGCGCACGCAAGAATCTTCAGGAACGGACCAAACGGAACGGAATCCATGATTTGTTGTGAGGCCCTGGCCGCTCCACATTTGACAGAGCCTTTGCCAGGACGCAATCTTGGATGCTGCGCATTCTTGCTCGTGTCAATCCAGCCAGCACCGATTGCTCTGACGCGCAATATCCAGATCGGAGTTTTTTCATGTCCCTATCCTTATCGAACAAGATCAGCCGAACGGCCGCGTCTGCTCTATTCCTAACGGCTGCGATTTTGGTCTCGTTGTCCTGCGGTCTCTTCTCGATGGCGCAATCACCCCAGCCCGTTGCACATAGTTTAACCGCCGCTTCGCAAAAGGTGCTTGACCGCCTGTCACGGTTCAATATGCTTCCGGCTGACGAATGGCGTTATCACGCCGGAGATGTCGCACATGGCGAGGCGGTCGACCTCGATGACTCGGGCTGGAGCGTGGTTAAGCCGCATAGTTCCTCGCCGACGGATGCGGTTTGGTATAGGCGTCAGGTTGAGGTGCCGAAGACGCTGAACGGATATGACCTTAGCGGCGCGCGCATCTGGTTCCGGTTTGAGGCGAATGCTAATGGGCCGATGCCGGAGATCATCTATTTCAACGGCCGGCGAGTTGCGCTTGGTGACGATCTCGAGCCGATCATCCTGTTTGATCGAGCGAAGGCGGGTGATAAAGTCCTGATTGCCGTCAAGCTGTTGCACACTATCGATAAGAAGTCATTTAATGGCACTTCTTTGAAGATTGAGTTTTCACCGGATCGACCTAATCCTGAAGATCTCCGCGTCCAGTTGATCTCTGCGGCAAGACTGATTCCCAGTCTGTCGCAAGAGGCCACCCAGGATTGGGCTACCCTCGAAAAAGCCGTCGAGACAGTTGATTTCGAGGCGCTAGATGCTGGTAACCAGCAACGATTCGATACTTCGCTGATCGCTGCACGCAAGGGTCTCGAACCACTCGTACCGGTCTTGCAGCGAGCTACTTTTCATGTAACTGGAAATTCGCACATCGATGCGGCGTGGTTGTGGCCCTGGACTGAGACGGTTGACGTGGTGCGTCGTACCTTCGGGACGGCGCTGCAATTGATGAATGAGTATCCCGATTACACCTACACCCAATCAGCGGCGCAATACAACGAGTGGATCGCGGAGAAATATCCGCAAATGAACGAGGAGATCAAGCGGCGCATCAAGGAGGGGCGTTGGGAAATAGTCGGCGGAATGTGGGTCGAGCCTGACCTGAATATGCCTGATGGCGAGTCGCAGGTGCGTTCCCTACTGCTGGGGAAGCGCTGGTTTATGAAGCAGTATGGCGTCGATGTACGGATAGGTTGGAATCCTGACTCATTTGGATATAACTGGCAGTTACCACAGATATATAAGCGGTCGGGGATAGATTACTTTGTAACTCAGAAGATGACGTGGAATGATACCAACCAATTGCCATTCAAGCTGTTCTGGTGGGAGTCGCCGGACGGAAGTAAGGTGCTTACTTACTTCCCACATGATTATGGGAATAATGATCTAAGTCCGGTCCGGCTTTCAGAAGATTTAGCGACGGCTCGACGGAAGTCTCCAGGAATGCTCCAAATGATGGACCTCTATGGAATCGGAGACCACGGCGGAGGCCCGACCCGTGCCGTACTGGACGAGGGCCAGCATTGGGCCGACCCGGCTAGGGCGGTTCCGAAAATGCAATTCGGATTGGCCCAGTCTTTCTTTACGAACACTGAGCGACAACTCGCGCCGTCATCGCCTGAGTGGAACTATCAATCCATCGCGCGAGGTTATAAGTATCCGGACCCGGTGGAGAGTAAGGTTGCCATCCCTACCTGGAAGGATGAAATGTATTTCGAGTATCACCGCGGCGTGATGACTACCCAGGCGAATCACAAGCGCAATATGCGTGAGAGCGAGGAGTGGGCACTCAACTCCGAGAAATATGCCTCGCTGGCGTGGCTGGACGGGGTCCCATATCCCGCGCAGGAGCTTAATGATGCGTGGAAGAAAATCACCTTCAATAATTTTCACGATCTGGCCGCCGGGTCTGGCATCGGTGTGATTTACAGGGAGGCGCAACAGGATTACGACCGAGTCCGCTGGGCGACAAATGAGATTTCTTCTCGAGCCCTGGGCACGCTTGCTGCACGGGTCGATACTTCGACTCCGGCGATTGGCGAGGTTCCAGTATTTGTTTTCAACCCGCTAGCCTGGGCGCGCAGTGGTGTGGTCGAGGTGTCAGTTCAGATGCCCGGCGTGTCCCCTCACCCTGGCGCAGCGACCATGGCTACACGCGCACCCGCACTGCCGGTAATAACCGTCTCGGATGCCCGGGGGAGGGCATTGCCATCTATGGTTGTGTCACGAGACGCGGCGACGCGCAGTTATCTGCTGCGTATCGTGGTTCAGGATGTGCCCTCGATGGGATATAAAGTGCTTCATGTTTCCGACCACAACACGCAGATATCCAGCCCCATTGTTTCTGACATTAAGGCGAGCGGAACTACCATCGAGAATGCGGCCTTGCGTGTCGTGGTCGACCCTGCGAGTGGATGCATTACGAGCCTCTATGACAAGAAGTCGAAGTTCGAAGCTATAGCTAAGGACGGTTGCGGTAATCAGCTACAGACCTTCAAAGACACGCCAAAGGACTATGACGCATGGAATATCGATCCGGGGACGCTGGATCGAGTTACAACCATAGACAAGGCCGACAAGGTCGAGTTAGTCGAAAACGGGCCGATGCGCGCCGTAATTCGCGTTACCCGGACCTGGCAACATTCCAAATTCGTCCAGGAGATAATGCTTTACTCAGGAATGCACACCGTTGACATAGTGAATGATATCGACTGGCACGAAACTCACGTACTGTTGAAGGCAGCTTTCCCCTTAGCGGCGAGCGGGCCCATGGCGACTTACGAGATCCCTTATGGCACGATTGACCGGCCGACTACGCGCAACAATAGTTGGGAGAGCGCGAAGTTCGAAGTGCCGGCATTACGGTGGGCCGATCTCGGTGATGGCCAGCATGGTGTAAGTCTCATCAACGAATCGAAATATGGCTACGATGCGAAGGACAATGTTTTGCGGCTCTCGCTGCTGCGATCGCCGACGTGGCCCGACCCCGATGCGGACCGCGGACATCATCACTTCAGCTATGCACTCTATCCCCACGCGGGTAGCTGGAAAGAAGCCCTGACTGAGCGCGCGGGGTACGAATTCAACTACAAGCT
This sequence comes from Acidisarcina sp., assembly GCA_036401395.1. GTDB lineage: Bacteria > Acidobacteriota > Terriglobia > Terriglobales > Acidobacteriaceae > DASWUZ01. The sequence goes on along the minus strand of DASWUZ010000203.1, from coordinate 126 downwards.
TGCGGCCATGCAGGTGATGGCCCACGAGGGCGAGATGCCGTCTGAACATTCCTTTGTGTCGGTCGCTCAGGACAACGTGGCAATGACTGCGGTCAAGAAGGCAGAAGACAACGACGGATTGATCTT
>DASWUZ010000202.1:0-8644 GCA_036401395.1 Acidisarcina sp. | reverse complement strand
GTGAAGGCACCAGAAACATCGCCCACACGGCGCAGAGTTGAGTGCGACGACACGCATCCCACGCTTGAAGCGCGTCACCCCAGCGCCCACCGCGTGGACAACTCCGGCGAGTTCATGGCCGAAGAGCGCCGGTGGTACAAGCATCTTCGCGTGGTAGCCGCGCCGGTAAACTTTGAGGTCGGTGCCGCAAGTGAGGGCGGCGGTGATGCGAACGACGATTTCGCCCGGCTCGGGTCGCGGCATGGGCACGCGCTCAATCCGCACGTCTTCCTGCCCGTAGAGCACGGCCGCATTCATTTCCGTTGCCATAACATTCTATTGTCGCACTTCAGGCGGTGTGTCACCCGCAGGCGTCTGCTTGGCTGATCCGGGTTACGTCCTACTCCGCTGGAAGCGGTTACTTCCTGACAAGCATCTGTACGTAAAACTGCGGAGTGTGTTCCGCTCCCGGCCGAGTGGCCGCATAAGAATCGTAAGCCAGTTACTGAAAAGATTGGAGGCGCGGGTGGGAATCGAACCCACGCATAAAGGTTTTGCAGACCTCTCCCTTACCGCTTGGGTACCGCGCCTCAAAAAACCATCGACGAAGGACCGCCGACACCGCCCCAGGCGCGCTAAAGGAATGCCAGTCTCACCCTGCCGATCCAGCCCGACGTGCTGCTGCTGGCTTGAAGACTGGAGCGGGAGACGGGACTTGAACCCGCGACCCTCGCCTTGGCAAGGCGATGCTCTACCACTGAGCTACTCCCGCAACGGTACTCACCGAGTATAGCGATTGCCTGCATCTGTGGTCAACGCACCAGCGCCCGTGGGAGGAGGTTAGAATCAGGCGGAACAGGACGCATTCTCTGCCGGCGGAACTAAGCTCCCGCGCCAGCCTCAACTTTCACGATCTCGCCGTCCCGCATGTGCAGAATGCGGTCAGCGATGCCGGCTGCCTCAGGGTTGTGCGTGATCATCAGCACTGTCTGCTTGAATTCCTGGTTGGAACGCCGCAACATGTCCAGCACCGCGGTCGAATTTTTCGTATCAAGATTGCCGGTGGGTTCGTCCGCCAGGATGATCGCAGGCCGGGTGACCAGGGCGCGGGCGATAGCCACCCGCTGCTGTTCACCGCCTGATAGCTCCGAGGGTCGATGATCGAGGCGCCCGCTGATGCCGAGCAGGTCCGTTAGATGTGCGAGATAGCTGCGGTCGAGCGGCCCCAAGCGACCCGAGATCTCGTAGGCAATATCAATGTTTCCAGCGGCGGTGAGGGTCGGCAGCAGATTAAATTTCTGAAAGACGAAACCGATTTTCGACTTTCTCATCTTTGTGCGTTCGCCGTCATCAAGCATGGCAAAATCGACGCCGTCGATCTTCACACTGCCCGAGCTCGCCCGTGTCAGCCCGCCAAGAATATAGAAAAGGGTAGACTTTCCACTTCCCGACGGCCCAACCACGCTGACAAACTCTCCCGGCGCGATGTCGAAAGTGGCGCTTCGTAAGGCGGAAACCTCGATTTTGCCGGTGCGGTAAACCTTGCCTAACTTGTCCGCGCTGATAATGGGCTGCACCCAGTGATTGTAACTGCTGCATGGCAGGGATCCGCCGCCACGCAGCTCCAGTAAACTGCCTGACTTCCGAATGCAAAGGTACTGAACTGGGTTCTGGCCAGGGCACCACTGCACGGCCCTTCATGGATTTCGAACTTTCTTAGACCGCAACTACACCCAGCGTGGGGTGCGCCATGATATGCCGCGATTCATCTACTCGCCGCTCCTGTTCCCGTCCTGTGGTATTGAACGTCGCCGGAAAAGCGCCAGCCCGGGGCCCAGGCGGAGTCGGACCTGCCACGGCCTTTCTAGGGCCGCGGCGACGTGCAATCAACTGCCTGATCCGCTCAAGCATTTCAAGCGGAGTGCACGCCCCCTTGGGGAGAAACGCGTCCGCATGGCCGGCACGATCAAAGTCTTTGATGCAACCGCTGATCAAAATCATCGGCACGTCGGGGGAGTGGTCCTTCATTCGCCTTACGAGCTCGTTGCCGTCCATGTAAGGCATGGCCAGGTCGCTGAGCACAAGGTCCACACCGCCGTCACAAAAAAGTTCGAGGGCCGCTTCGCTATGGGAAGCAGTTATCACCCGGTAGCCGCGGGTCTCCAGCATGAATTTTCTTACAGAAAGGGTTTGTTCGTTATCATCTACGCAGAGGATCGTCTTTCTAGGTCTCATCGGTTCTCTTCCACTCTTTCGTCCACGACACTGTTAGCCGGTCGCCCTCAAAGCAGCGACGGTGAGTCATTGGGGCCGCAGCCCGCGCGATCTTGCGAGTGGAAGGGCGAACATCATCCTGCGGCGGCTGCACTCGATGGGCAGTCCTTGCACACGATGTCGATCGCCCCTCCGGCGTGGACCGAATGGGCTGCGGAGAGCACAGGGCCGCGAACATGATTGCCTGCGCACTGCGGACTCGCCTGCACCAGCCCGTTATAAAACGCGGGCAATAACAGGCATCAGCCGCAGTGAACGCGCATGCCAGCACGCTCCATGCTCTAACTTAAGTTTTTGGTAGCTTGGCGAAAGCTCGTCACAAATGGGGTCGACGTTCGGCAAGCGTACTGAGCGCGCAAGCGCCTGTAAATAGGGAACAGCAGGCGAAATAAAAGCTTTCTAAAAAGCGTGTTTGAGGATATTAGTCTGGGATGCTCAAACAACGCGAGTTCCGGCGATTCACATTGTTGAAACATTGTGGATTATGCGCGGAAAATGTCGCCGAATGCCCCGAATCTGGTGCACGCCCATGGACATTCGCGGTCCGGCTCCCCGACTCCACAAGCAAGGATAGTGTCTGCTGCGTGGAATCCGTCAGGCTTGAATCGCGCAAGCGCGTTGAGTTACTCAGATCAGCTGGGTACTGATAAGTTTTCAAGACTCGACTCGTACCGATCAGCAATGCGACTATTCGGGGCAATAGAAGCTGCTGTAATGTTGAAGTACGAGTCCTGCTGGTCACCTGCTTCAACCTTAATCTGGAGCGGATTAAGCAACGATCACGAGATTTGCGCCGCAATAAAGGCGGCAAGGGCTCCGGTGGCGAAGTGGCTAACGCGCTGGTCTGCAAAACCAGTATTCGCGGGTTCAATTCCCGCCCGGAGCTCCATACATAACATTAGCTTTGACATGCCAACTTTGGACTTGGGCTCTGACCTGCTCTTGGACGGCCAGCGGTGGCGTACTGTCCCTTCAGGACGGGGTACCGCATCGGCGCCCAGGGAGCCTTAATCTGGATAATTATCTTCTGCCTTAACTTAAATCTCATCTTTACGGTTTACTATTTAACAACAGAGCGCTAACAAGTTAATAAATTAGCATCGAACGAGTTCGTATGTTTCATTTTGTTGTTGCGTCTACTTTTTATACGGCGTCGTTAGAAAAGCCCCTCGAGCGAGCACTCGGTGACAGCGGCCATGCCGCAAGTGTCCTTTGTGTACCGTATAACCAGCTACAGTCCTTCCTTCTTGATCCTCGCTCGGTTGTTCCTGAGGGCACTCCGTGCACCGTCCTGCTACTGCTGCGGGTGGAGGACCTCATCCGGCTGGATCTCGCCGCGCTTGCAGGAAAGACCGACGGCGCACAATCGGCTTGCCTGTGTCTCCTGCGTGAGCGGGAGCTGCAGTTCCTAGATGTCCTCAGCGGAATCTCTCAGCTTCAGATGACGGTGATGGTGATGCCCGCAGGGTTGGGGGCATACGATACCGGCTTTCTGGGCAACGCGCCGCGGGTCACGGAATACAAGATAGCCGCCGAAGTGAGAAGGCAGCAAAAGCATCTTCTTGTAGACTGGCGGGAGTTTGCCAAGGCTGAAAAGCTGAGCACCTGGCTAAGTCCCACCGCAGACCGTCTCGGCCATGTTCCTTTCACGCCTGCTGGTCTACAGGCCGTCGCTGACTTTTTCGTGAGTCGGCTGGACAGTCTGCCAACTGTAACCATTGAGGCAAACTCCAGTGCAAAAGACGGGCTGACGCTGGAAAAATTTCTCGGATCACTCGATGTCGTTGTTTCCATCGCTCCACTCACATCTCAAGATGAGCAAACCGCCAGGAACCTCGTTCGACACACAACCCACTTCATCAATCTAACGGGCGCCGGGTGGGACAAAGCGCTCACGGCCGGCGATACATTCGCCGAGAGCTGGGTTGTCCGCGTTTCTGACCGGTTTGGGAACTATGGCATCTCGGGAGCAGTTGTGTTCCGAATCGTCGCTGGGAAGATGCTGGTCGACTTTTTCTTCCTCATCTGCCCTGTCCTAGGTAAGCAGGTCGAGCATGCTGTCTTTAGCTGGATGGCTGATGTCGCCGAGCAACACGGCGCCAAGGTCATAGAAGTTCCTTTTGTGCAGGGTCGCGACAACAAGGTGCTGGCCGGCCCTTTATCGCGCCTCTCAGACGAACTGAATATTGGTCATTTCACTGATCTGCCTCCTGGCGCCGAAAAGAAGTTCCTTCTCAACGTGCTCGACATGAAGGAACGGATTGCCGGCGAAACACTGAACCGCGAAGCCTTCGCAACCACAATCTCGAAAATGAAGGTCAGCGAATTAGCTACCAAGTGAGGACCAAAAATGAGCGTCGCAGAAGCGATAAGGACTGAAGACAAGATACGCAGTTATATTTTCGATGAGTACCCGTTTCTCGCTGCGAAAGGACTGCACGACGAAGATCCGCTGCTCGGCGTACTGGACTCGCTGGCCGTTTTGGGACTCATTGGATTCATTGAGCCGGAGTTCTCACTCCACCTCGACACCTCCGACATCACGGACGAAAACTTCGCCACCATCGCATCCATCAAGCAGCTCGTGCAGCGGCTAAGCCCTCCATCCCGCACGCCGGGCACCAGCACGCAACAGTATCAGCTAGGTACGTAGTCACGAAGGACTGTTTTGGCAGAGCTTTACCTACTCCACCATTTGCTGGAGGACGCTGCCGCGACAGCTCCAGCAACCGAGGCTTTAGTCGACCTGAGCGGCCCTCGACGCTCACTTAGTTTCCAGACCTTCCACGACACAGCCGCACATTGCGCCGCTCTCCTACAGGTGCATGGGCTGTCACGGGCCGAGAGGGTCGCTATATACCTGCCTAAATCGGCTGAGGAGGCGGCTGCCATCTTCGCCGTGAGTATGGCGGGCGGAGTGTTCGTCTGCGTCAATGCACTCCTGCGCGGCCACCAGGTCGCGCACATCCTCTCCGATTGCGGCGCTACATACCTGATCACATCAAGCCGGGAGTGGCAGCGCATTCGAGCTGATGTTGCCAGCGTCAAATCGCTGCGTTGCCTGCTTTTGATCGACGCCAAAGCGACCAGTGACGAGAGCGAGAATGAAGGGACCGATCTCGCTGTAGTGTTCGACGTCATGCAGGCCGGCCGGCTCTGTCCCTCTTCCCCGGCTAACATTGGCGAAGACCTCGCGGGCCTGCTCTATACCTCCGGATCAACCGGCAAACCACGCGGCGTGATGCTGTCGCACCGCAACCTCCTGGCAGGCTCGCGCATCGTCACCAGCTACCTCAATATCGGCGCGGATGAGCGCATTCTTTCGGTCCTTCCCTTCAGCTTCGATTACGGATTGAACCAGCTACTCACCAGCGTGCAGAACCGGGCCGCAATCGTGCTGTTCCAATACAGATTTCCTTCAGAAATCGTCCGCGCCCTTAGAGATGAGGCCATCACCGGACTTGCCGGAGTTCCGCTGGTATGGGCCGGGCTCGTTCATCACACCTCGGGGCTGCGCGACGGGGCCCCTCGGGCATTGCGCTACATCACCAACAGCGGCGGCGCTGTGCCTGCTGCCACGGTGCGGACACTCCGCCAGTTAGTGCCCAATACCAAAATTTTCCTGATGTATGGACTGACCGAAGCCTTCCGCGCAACCTACCTTCCACCACGCGAGTTGGACCGGCGGCCGACCTCCATCGGCAAGGCAATTCCAGAGACTGAAATCTTCGTCATCGATTCCGAGGGCCGTCCATGCGCGCCGGGACAGCCAGGCATTCTCATTCAGCGCGGCCCAACTGTATCGCTGGGGTATTGGGGTAACCCTGAACTCACTCGCGAAGTGCTCCGCCCTCACCCCTTCGTCCGCGCTGAGCGGGGCGGCGATACTGTCTGCTACTCCGGGGACCTGGTAAGGGCAGATGAAGAGGGGTTCCTCTACTTCATCGCCAGGGCAGACGGCCAGATCAAGAGCCAGGGCTACCGCGTCAGCCCTTCCGAGGTAGAAGATGTGCTGATGGAGAGCACAGAGATTGCGCAGGCCGCAGTCATCGGCCTTTCAGCAGCCGACTCGGGCGAACGCATCCACGCCGTCGTGGTAGCTGTGGACGCGGCCTCTTTCAACCCGGCTGACCTCCTTCGTCATTGCGCATCCCGTCTGCCTGCCTACATGACACCCAAAACTGTCGAAGCAGTAGACGCGCTGCCCAAGAGCCCAAACGGAAAGATCGATTACAAGACATTGCGGGCCGACCGGTCAGGCCAAATCCAGTGAGCACAACCACCAGCAGCTCCGCAGCCACGGCTGGAACGGCAGCACCCGGTCTAAGAGAGCGCCTCAGCGAGGAGCTGTTTTTATGGCGCGATGGACAGGCGTTGCTTCGCGCCGGGCGTATTCCTATCGAGCAGATTGCCGCCTCGTACGGCACGCCCGCGTATATCTACGATGAAAGCCTCATGGTGAGGCAGTACGAGCGTCTGCGAAGCGCGCTGCCCGATGCCGTCGAAATCTACTACTCCATCAAAGCCAATCCCCATCCGCGGGTCATCACCGCGTTTGTAAAGCAGGGTGCGGGGTGCGAGATTGCCTCTGGAGGAGAGTATGTTCTGGCCCGGCGCTCAGGCGTTTTCGCCCGGCGCATCGTATTCGCAGGACCGGGCAAAGGAGCCGATGAACTGGAGTACGTCGTCGCTCACGGTATCGGCGAGATTCACCTTGAAGGCTTTGAAGAGATAGAAACACTCAATAGAATTGCAGCTCGCCGGGGCGCCGCCGTAGACGTTTCTCTGCGGGTCAATCCGGGCGCCGCCCTCGGTGGCGGACTGCTGATGGGCGGGCAGCCGACCGCCTTTGGCTTTGAAGAGGAGTCGCTGCACTCCGTTGTCTCGGCGGTTAACGATGCCAGATGGCTTAGGATGCGCGGGCTGCACATGTACACGGGCACGCAAATCCTCGATGCGGAGTCGCTGCTGCGGCACTGGGGGCACGCCATCGAAGTTGCACGGCAGCTCTCAGACCTCGCTGCGCTGCCGCTCGCCACGATCGACCTGGGAGGAGGGCTGGGAGTTCCCTACTTCGCCCACGAAAAAGACCTTGACCTGCAGGTCCTTTGCGCAGGCGCGCGCACCCTCATCAGAGACGCCCAGGCAGACCCTCGTCTGGCACAAGCACGCTTCCTCGTAGAGCCCGGCCGCTTTCTGGTAGGCCCCTCTGGCATTTACGTCACCAGCGTCCGCACAGTAAAGACCTGCCGCGGGACCACCTTCGTCGTACTGGACGGCGGCATGAACCACCACCTTGCAGCCTCTGGAAATCTCGGCCAGGTGGTCCGTCGCGACTTTCCCATAATCAATCTCAGCCGGCACGACGCTGGCGCCGCGACCAGGGTGGTCGTGGTCGGGCCACTCTGTACTCCAATCGACACCCTTGGGCGCAGCGTTGAAATGGAGCTTCCACAACCAGGCGACCTCATCGGCATTTTGCAGTCGGGAGCGTACGGCCTCACCGCCAGTCCGCTGGGTTTTCTAAACCATCCGACCCCCGCCGAGGTCATGATTACGGACCGGAGCGCCGAATTGATCACCGCGCGCGGCGCTTCGTTCGCAGAGTGCGCGCTTTGACCACGGTGAGGGGTTACCCGATAAAGCCATATCAATCGCCGGCACTTGCAGGTACTGCATTTCTACTCTTAGGATGATCGACCATGATGACGATACACCCAACCCTCGATGTGAGTGAGCGCGCTTCTGCGCCGCCCGTAGCACGTATAGCCGAGCTGACCGTTGAGACGTTTATCTCGGATTACGTAACAACAAACCAGCCCGTGGTCGTGACCGGCGCGATGCTGGAATGGGAGGCCCTCAAGTCGTGGGAACCGCAACTTCTCGCAAAGCGATTTGGCAAGGAACGGGTCCAGGTTTATGGCGATTTGTTCCGCCTGGCGAATATAACCCCCCTGTCGGACTACCTCGATAGATACTTCGGCCAAGACAGCCCCCCGGATCCCTCAGTTTCCGTACCCTATGTGCGGTGGTACTGCCATCTCGCTGCCGACGAACGCGTCCCCTGGGCCGATGACGTATTCGCCCGGTTCGCCGGCGACTGGGCACGGCCTGCGTTTTTCCCTGCCCACTCTTTTGCACTGCCCTTCTGCCCGCCTGATGATGCCGTCGATCCGACCCGCGATTGGTTTCCGGCCCGCGGCCTCTTCATTTCAGCCAAGGGCGCGCGGACCCGTCTTCACGCGGACCCGTGGGCGAGCGATGCGCTGCTTTGCCAGATCTATGGCGACAAGGATTTCGTGATGTACGATCCGTCCCAGGCCGCGTATCTCTCAAAAGACGGCAAGGCCATCGACATTGAAAAGCCAGACTTCGAAATGTTTCCAGACTT
>DASWUZ010000201.1:0-3277 GCA_036401395.1 Acidisarcina sp. | reverse complement strand
AAGGCTCCAAACTCACCATTGCCGCGGGTCGGCAGACCTTCGCTATTTGTTCTCCTTCGGTTAGCATAGTAGTTCATGGATTTTCAGCTTGTCAGTGACTATCAGCCGCGCGGCGATCAGGGCCGCGCTATCGAGGAGCTGGTCTCCGGACTCGCCGCCGGGGAGCAGCATCAGACCTTGCTTGGCGTCACAGGATCAGGCAAGACGTTTACCGTCGCTAAGATCATCGAGAAGCTGAACCGGCCGGCGCTGATTCTCGCCCATAACAAGACCCTGGCGGCGCAGCTTTATCACGAATTCAAGCAGTTTTTCCCCGGCAACGCGGTCGAGTATTTTGTTTCGTACTACGACTACTACCAGCCCGAGGCTTACATTCCTTCGGGCGATCTCTACATTGAAAAAGAAGCGACCATCAACGAAGAGTTGGACAAGTTGCGGCTCTCGGCGACGCGGTCGCTGTTTGAGCGGCGCGACGCGATCATCGTCTCGTCAGTCTCGTGCATTTATGGCCTCGGGTCGCCGGAGGCTTACTACGGCATGTTGCTGCTGCTCGAGAAGGGGCAGAAGATTCGCCGCGAAGACATCACTCGGCGGCTCGTGGAGATACTTTACGAGCGCAATGAGGCGGACTTCCGGCGCGGGACCTTCCGCGTGCGCGGGGACGTCATCGAGGTCTATCCCACCTATGACGAGAACGCTTATCGCATCGAGTTATTCGGCGATGAGATTGATTCGTTGTCGCAGATCGATCCGCTATTTGGGACGGTGCGGCAGAAGTATGCGCGGCTGCCGATTTATCCCAAGTCGCATTACGTGGTGCAGCCGGAGCGCAAGCGGACGGCGATGGACTCCATCCTGGCCGAGCTGGAGTGGTGGGAGAAGGAGCTTGAGTCGCAAGGCCGCCTAGTCGAGTCGCAGCGCGTTCACCAGCGCACGCGGTTCGATCTGGAGATGATCAAGTCGATGGGTTACTGCCATGGGATTGAAAATTATTCGCGGCATTTTTCGGGGCGGCTGCCGGGCGAGCCTCCGCCGACGCTGCTCGATTATTTTCCTCGCGACTTTATGTTGTTCGTCGACGAGTCGCATGTGACCGTGCCGCAGCTGCACGGTATGTGGCATGGCGACCGTTCGCGCAAGCAGAATTTGGTCGACTACGGCTTTCGGTTGCCCTCGGCCATGGATAACCGGCCGCTCAAATTTGAGGAGTTTGAGTCGCGAGCGGGGCAGACCATCTACGTTTCCGCGACGCCCGGGCCTTATGAATTGACCAAGTCGGCGGGCGTGGTCGTGGAGCAGATCATCCGGCCTACGGGGCTCGTCGATCCCGAGATCGAAATCCGGCCGGTGCGGGGTCAGATCGACGACCTGCTGGCGGAAATTCGCGACCGCGCGGCGAAGAATGAGCGGGTGCTGGTGACTACGCTCACGAAGCGCATGGCTGAGGACCTGGCCGGATACTACACCGAGGTCGGGGTGCGTTGCCGGTATATGCATTCAGAGATCGAGACGCTGGAGCGCATCCGCATCCTGCGTGACCTGCGCAAGGGCGAGTACGACGTGCTGATAGGGATCAACCTGCTGCGCGAGGGACTCGATCTGCCGGAGGTTTCACTTGTGGCGATTCTCGACGCCGACAAAGAGGGATTTTTGCGGAGTTCGGGATCACTGATCCAGACGATTGGGCGCGCGGCGCGCAACATTAATGGGCGCGCGATCCTCTACGGCGACAAGATGACCGACTCCATGCGCCAGGCCATTGATGAGACCGATCGGCGGCGGGCCACGCAGCGCGAATACAACGAGGAGCATGGAATCACGCCGACTTCCATCATCCGCGATGTCGATATGTCGCTCGTGCATATTTTGAAAGCTGAATATGCGGATATGACGGATGAGAAGGAAGGGATGCCTGAGTTCACCACGCAGGCAGGGCTAAATGACTACATCGTGAAGCTCGAGTCGGACATGCGCGAGGCAGCAAAGAAGTTCGAGTTTGAGAAAGCCGCGAAGTTGCGGGATACGATTCGCGAGTTGCGTACGAAGGAATTTCTATTTTCTTAGCTGCGTAGTATCAATGTCTTTTTCGTCAGATTCGAGCGCACGGAGATAGGCCTCGACGTCTGTTTTGCCGTTATGCCTAGCCCAATCTGCCGGTGTTCCATGCCAGAGGACATCTCTCAGATCGGCTCTTGCTCCTCGCTCGACCAGCAGGCGGACAAGTTCGTCGCAACCTGCGCCTGCGGCCTGATGCAATGGCGTCGAGTGCGAGTGGCCGCCGACCGGATTGTAGCGGTTCGGGTCTTCGCCGGCATCGAGTAGCAACTTGACGATCTCCGTATGACAGAATTGCGCCGCCAGGGCCAGCGCAAGGTGGCGGTCCGCGCCGTCCGCCGCTGGATGCAATCGATTGAAGTCGTCGATTCGACCGAGAGCGGCCGCCACGGGTAGATCGATCCCGGCGCCGCACTGAATTAACGCGTCCACCGCCTCAAGCTCACCGTGCAAAGCCGTTCCCCGCAGGGCGCTGTCGGGGTCGGCTCCGCGATGGCAAAGCAAGTCGATCAACGGAAGCTGGACGTCGCACTCGCGGGGCACACTGCCGGTGGCAACGAGCATAAGCGTTTCATTTAGTGCCGAGCGATCGGCCCCGGCATATAGGATTACTTTGGCTACCTCCATGATGTTGGCCGGAAGAGCGCCGTGGCGAACCGGATTCTCTGCAATGAACTCCAGCAGAGTAGGGTTCCGAAAGTAATTTCCGCCCTCGAAGATGACATGCTGACGAACGAGCTCGGGATGCTGCTTGAGATGGGAACGCAGCCCCGCCGCATCGCCGGCATCGAGAAGCTTTACCGCGAGGCGAAAAGCGGCGTCTTCGATTCGCTCGTGGTGGGGCAGATTCAGTCGATCGGAAGTCGTTGGACTTGCAATATGCGACTTCAGTCTCGCCCAGCTCGGGAACCCATGTTCACGAGCGATCGCAAGTTGCGCGTCGCTGAGGCTTAACTTGGCAGTGAAAATCTGGTGATCAGTCGCGCTCACGAACCGCGGATGAAATTCCCTGATCTGCTGTGCGACTTGGGGATCGCGAGTAGCATGGCCTCGGAGCAGGTCCTTAGCTTGATGTTTGAGATGGTCGAGGCTGGGCTTGGACGGGAGGCGTCTAACTGGCATGCGAACTTCCTTTCGTATGCCCAGGTCCGCATTTTGCGGGCAGAAAGTCAGTTCGTGACGCGGATTGTAAAAACAAGGTGGACTTCTGTCCTATCCGCGG
>DASWUZ010000200.1:0-11151 GCA_036401395.1 Acidisarcina sp. | reverse complement strand
CGCAGCACATCAGCCAGCCGCACCAGGCCTTCGCGCAGAATGAAGGACGCAGCTTTAACTTGCAGCGCTTGCGCGGTATCGACTATGTCGTTCGAGGTAAGGCCGTAGTGCAGCCAGCGCGATTCAGGCCCAATCTTCTCCGCGACTGCCGTGGTGAAGGCGATGACGTCGTGCCTCACTTCGGCTTCAATTTCCTGGATGCGGGCGACATCAAAGTCGCCGCGTTCGCGAATGGCCTGCGCCGCCTCCGCGGGGACGATGCCGTCCTCGGCGAGCGTTTCGCTGGCGGCAATCTCGACCTCGAGCCAGGTGCGGTACTTGTTCTCCTCGGTCCAGATACTGCCCATCCGCGGGCGTGTGTAGCGGGCGATCAATGCTGTCTGCCTCCGATGAGCGTGCGGCTACGGCGCAAGGTCTAGCCGAACACTTCATTCTACCGTTTGCGCATCTCACTGCTGTAGCTCGATAGCCAGAAGCCATGTATGGGGAGTAGAAAGAAAGCATGACAGACGATCTGAAAGACGTTTCTCCGATGGTTGAGACGGTTGAGACGCAAGATTCTGAACTAGTTTCGGTCGGGGAATTTCCTGAGCCGATGGAAGCGGAGATGGTCAAGCTGAGGCTTGAGTCCGCGGGGATCGACACGTTTCTGTCAGGAGAGAATGCCGCGATCCTCGCGCCGGGACTGGGGCCGCTCGAGGTCCAGGTCAGGGCCGAAGATGAATCCGACGCCCGCGCCATCATAGCTGACGCCGGTGAAGGGCTGCCCGACGAATCGCTGGACGACTCCGCCGACGCGGCTGAGTTCAAGTCTTCGCAGATGCCGTAACCTGCAGGCTTAAACGCCCAGCAGAGTGCTCATCTCTTCGTGAAGAAAGCCCTTGCCGGGCCTATACGGTTGCACCCATTTGCCGTCAATCACAAACTGCGGAATGGCGCGCTTGCCGACCTGGCGCATGACCTCGTCGGCAGCGCCCGGAGTCAGCTCTATATCGATCTCAGTGTAGGGAAGGGCGTGGGTATCGAGGAAGCGTTTAGCCTCCCGGCAGTCACGGCACCACGAGGCGGAATAGACCAGTATCTGCATGACTTAATCATACCCAAGTCGCACTAGGAATCAGAAGTTACCTGAGGACGGAAAAGTGACGGAAGAGCACGGCCAACTCGCCGAACTGCTGCGACGGCTCGAAGAGAGCTTGATGGATCCGGCTGTTCGCGCCAACGCAAGTGAAGTAGCCACTCTGCTCCACGAGGATTTTGCTGAGATCGGCCAGTCGGGACGGATTTATGACAAGGCCTCGATCATCTACGAATTGCAGCGAGAGGCATCAAATCAGAATTTTCCCTGCGCCGCACCCTCTGTACATGATTTCGAACTGCACTCTCTTTCAACTGACACCGCCCTGGTAACCTATCGCACAGTCAGCGGTCCTCTCAGCTCTCCCAAAGAAGTATTTCGAAGTTCGATCTGGCAATTCATCAATGGAGCCTGGCGCGTTCGATTCCACCAGGGCACGCCGGTGCGTGCGCCCGAGCCGCGCGGGACTTGAGTTGGGCCGAGCCGCCCGGCCCGACTCACCCTCTCTCCAGGTCAGCCTCCCCCAAGTTAACCTGCCCCCCAACTCACCCTCCCAAGGTGAAGACCACGCTAATGGTAGTCTCAACCTCAATCGCTTCACCGTTGAGAACGAAGGGCCGATAGCGCGCCCTACGGATGGCCTCTATCGCAGCACCCTGCAACAGGGCCGGCCCCGACATGATGCGGGCATTTTCAATAGTCCCGAGACGAGAGATCGTTGCCGCAACAATGACCGTCCCCTGCACGCGGGCCGTGACAGCCATGCGCGGGTAAACAGGCCGGATGGGACCGAGCAACTGACCAGCGGCTACACCCGATGAGACCCTCATCGGCCCCTTTGGCGCCGCGCGAACAACTGGCGCAGGTGCGGCGCTCAAGATGTTCGGCATGCCCTCGGCTATGCCAGTCGCGAGCTGGCCGACCATCGCACCGGGAGGCGCCGGCGGCTCGTTATCAATGCCTGTTGATGCCGTCCGCTGAAGCGCACCGATGTGCGCAGGAGCGTTGGTCAAGTCAAGCAGCATCACCGCGGAGCGTTGAGGCGCCAGCGACGGCTGAGGTTCCCGGGGCGGCAGTGGAGCCTGTGACTGTGGCGGAGCGATCAGCAGCTCAGGCGTCGTCAGACGTGGCAGCGCGTCGGGATAAAGGAGCGGGAAGATCAGCAGCGCCACTAACATAGCGCCTTGCAGAGCCACCGATCCAAATATCATCCACTTACTGTTCGGCGCGATTGTTCCCGCCGATTCCATCATGCTGTCTTCGAACATAGTGTTCCTCCGGGTCGTACTTCCGGTGGCGAGAACACCTGCTTGATTTGACACCTGAGTCTTCGCCGAAGTTCCCGCTATGATCGAAGTCTAAGATTAGGTTCTGCGATTGGGTCTGAGTGGTTCGGGGGATTATCTGTGACGGCGGAAGAGATCAAGGCGATGCTGGGGCTTAAGCCGCATCCGCGCGAGGGTGGTTGTTTTGTGCGGACGTGGGAGTCGCGCGAGGTCGTACCGCAAGCGGCGCTGCCGCCGTGCTACACGGGTGCGCGCGCCTCTGGGACGGCGATCTACTACCTGCTCGAGCCCGATACGTTTTCCGAAATGCATCGCCTCAAATCGGACGAGGTGTTTCACTTTTATCTGGGCGCGCCGGTCGAGATGCTGCAGCTTTGGCCGGATGGAACCAGCCGCGTCGTTGTGCTCGGCCATGACCTCGCCGCCGGGATGCGCCCACAGTTGGTGGTGCCTCAGGGAGTCTGGCAAGGCTCCAGAATGCCTGCCGGAGCTGGTGAGGAGAGGTTTGCGTTGCTGGGGTGTACGGTGAGTCCCGGATTTGATTTCGACGACTATGAAGCGGGAGATCGTGCTGCGCTGGTCCGTGACTATCCAGTTCATCGGGCAATGATCGAGGCCCTCACGCGAAGTTAGCCCACACGAAGTTAGATCGCCGAGTTAGCCACGGCGTTCGCGGAAAAAAGCACGGAGAAGTTCGCCGCAATTTTCGGCGAGGACTCCCGCAGTCACCATCACCTGGTGGTTGAGCTTCGGGTGATTCAACACCGTGAGGGCGGAGCCTGCCGCGCCGGCCTTGGGATCGTCCGCTCCGTAGACCAGGCGTTCGATGCGAGCATGAGTGATCGCTCCGCTGCACATTGCGCAAGGTTCGAGCGTGACGTAGAGGGTGCAGCCCGTCAGGCGGTAATTGCAGAGGACCGTAGCGGCGGCACGCATGGCGACAATCTCCGCGTGCGCGGTGGGGTCGATTCCGCGCACGACGAAGTTGTTACCAATCGCGATCACTGCGCCGTCGTGGACGATGACTGCTCCGATGGGCACTTCACCTGCAAGGGCTGCGAGCTGGGCCTCTTCGATCGCCAGGCGCATGGCGTCCGTATCGGTAATCATGGCGCGGGCTGCTGCTGAGTCATGCAGTGGAGCGCGCCCAGGCCCCATATAAGGTCGCCGGAATGAATTCCGATGACTCTGCGGCCGGGAAAAAGACCGGCGAGGGTGTTGAGTGCGTGACGGTCGTTCGGGTCGTTGAACGTCGGCACGAGCACGACGTCATTGGCGATGTAAAAATTGCAATAGCTCGCCGGCAGTCGCTGTCCCTCGAAGACAACCGGCGCGGGCATCGGCATCTCGACGATATGAAAGGGCTTGCCGTCGAGATTCCGCGCCGCTTTAAGGCGGTCGAGGTTCTCTGCGAGTGGCAAATGATTGTCGTCGGTCCTATTTGTCTCAGTGGCTGTGACAATTGTGTTCGCCGAGGTGAATCGAGTGACGTCATCCACGTGTCCGTGGGTGTCATCGCCGCTGCATCCGCGATTTAGCCACAGTACCTGATCTATACCGAGATAGTCGTGAAAGGCACGTTCCAGTTGGTCGCGGCTCACTCCCGGGTTGCGCTGTTGCACTTCGCTGAGCAAGCATTCCTCGGTGGTGATGAGGGTTCCTGCGCCGTTGACATCGACACTTCCGCCCTCCAATACGAGGCGACGTTTGGTCTTATCCAGAAGCGTGATTGTCGGTTGCCACTCCTGCAGGTCGAGCAGTTTGGCCGCGAGCGAAGGCAGCTTGTCATCCAGATGCCAGTTAGCGTACTTGGCCCAGGCGTTGAACTTCCAGTTTGTAACCGCAATGGTGCCTTGTTCGTCAACGGGGGAGGCCGCGGCATGACTACGAAGAAAAATCGGCCCGGAATCGCGCACCCAAACCCGGTCCGTAGGCCATTGATGAAAATGTACACGCGCTAAATCGGCCCCGGCGCGGGAAAGAATCCCTCGCGCTTTCCTTTGTGCGGCGGCTCTTTCGACGATTACATGCACATCTTCAACTGAGGCGAGATGGCGCACGATGTCCGCGTAAACCCACGGGATTGGCTGGAATTTGCCTGGCCAATCCTCGGCGTTGTGCGGCCAGGCGATCCAGGTCGCGGTATGCCGCTCCCATTCGGCGGGCATCGAAAAGCCGTGTTCCCTCGGCGTGCCCCCGGAAGCCCCCGCCACATGTGCCGCCGTGTGCCGTGTAGCCCGCTTCATCACTGGTCTTCTTGCCCGTCGATGAAGCGGCTCACAATCGGCTGGTAAGCGTCGATGCGGCGATCGCGCAGGAAGGGCCAGTTGCGGCGGGTGTCTTCGAGCAGGCGGAGATCCACTTCGCCGATAAGAATTTCTTCGCGGTCATGCGACGCTTTCGCGATGACGCGTCCGAACGGATCGGCCAGAAACGAACCGCCCCAGAAATCCAGACCTGGCCCGTCAACGCTGTCCCCACGCACGTCGCCAGTCTCGTGACCGACGCGGTTTACGGCCGCGACGTAGACTCCGTTGGCGATGGCGTGCGCGCGCTGAATGGTCTGCCACGCATCATATTGCGCCCCGCCAAATTCCTCTCTCTCCGCGGGATGCCAGCCTATCGCCGTCGGATAGAAGATCAGATTTGCGCCGTGCAGAGCGGTGATGCGAGCGGCCTCGGGATACCACTGGTCCCAGCAGACCAGGGTCCCAACTTTGCCGACGGCAGTGTCGAACGCGCGGAAGCCCATATCACCGGGGGTGAAATAAAACTTCTCATAGTAGAGAGGATCGTCGGGGATGTGCATCTTGCGATAAAGGCCCGCAATGCTCCCGTCCGCATGAAGCACCGCGGCGGTGTTGTGATAAATCCCGGCAGTGCGGCGCTCAAAGAGGGAGGCGATGACGACGACTTTTTCTTCACGAGCAATGGCCGTAAGGCGCTCGGTGGTGGGGCCGGGGATAGGCTCGGCGAGATCGAAGAGGGCGATGTCCTCCCGCTGACAGAAATACTGCGCGCCAAAAAGCTCCGGCAGGCACACGATGTTCGCGCCCGAGCGCGCCGCCTCGCGCACTCGATCAGCGGCCTTGTCGAGGTTGGCGGCGGGCTCGGGGCCGCACGACATCTGCACCAGGCCCACGCAGTAGTTGAGTTTCGACGGCATAATGTTCCGGTTACAGCGTACTTAAGACAGATGAAACGGCAAAGGAAAAGGCGCAGGCCGCCTCCAGGTTAGAGGTCCCTGCGCCGGGCTGTGTTATACGTCCTACTCGTCGAACAGCAGAATGGCCGCTGCAATGGTCGTCGTCCACAGACCGCGCTTGTCGCCGATGGCGGATTGCGTCACGTTCGCGGTGCGGACAATCTTGTTCGAGATGCGGTAGATTTCCTTCTTCTCGTCCCAGCTTGTGTCAGGGTTGAATTCCACGTCGAGAGTCGTCGCCAGCATCTCGGCGGCAAGCTCCTCGGCGTACTCGCCGGCCTGCTCCTCGGTCTCGCCAAAGCTGTGGTGTTCGCTTAAGTAACCGTAGGTGTTACGATCTGTTGGAATTGCGACGCCGATGCTCGAAACCACCAGCCGGTGCGGCTCCCGGGTCGTATTCTCAGCGACCACGGCGAAGACTACTTCACCAGGACTGAGAAATTTCAGGCCCTCTTTTCGCGTGATGAGCTTGCAACGTGGAGGAAAGATCGAAGAGACCCGGACCAGATTTTGTGCCGCCACTCCAGCGTCCCTAAGTGCCAGTTCAAACGATGTCAGACGTTCCTTGTGTCTCCCGACGCCCTTGGTAAAGAACAGGCGATTCGGGACCATGCTTTTTCCCAATTCGAACTCCTCCGGTACTTGAATACAACTTCAACACTGCGCTGGGCGCCCCGATGAAAATAACATGCGCGGTACATTGCGCGCCTTGTTAGATGTCGATTTTCACGCGCTCTTCACAGAATACGCGACTACCTGCGCCTGCCGCCGTGCGCCCTCTTAAAACATTTGTTTCTTTTGCGTCTTCACCGCCGGCTCGGCCGTAATGTTGCCGGGCGGCCTGGCAAGTCGGGGGCGTCCGGTGGCGATCTCTAAAAACGCCTGGCCCGCGCGGCTAAGCGTCTTGTCCTTGCGGAAAACAATCCCCAGTTCACGCGCCAGACGAACGCCGTCGATGTTAACGGTCTTAAGTCCGCCGTTGCGGTCTTCTTCGATCACGTTAGTGCGCGGCAGGAATCCCATGCCGAGGCCGGCGGCGATAAATCGCTTGAGCAGTTCGCTCGAATCCAGTTCCATTCCGATCTTCGCGTCCAGATCGCGCGCGTGAAAGAGGTGGTCGATCTGTTCGCGCTGACGGCCCTGCTTCGGCAGCAGCAGCGGGTACTGCACGACGTCGTCGAGTGGGACCGAGGCGCGTGCCGCCAGCGGATGTTTCGGTGGCACGACGAGTACAAGTTCGTCACGATGGATCATCTCGACCGCAACTCGTGGGTCCTTGACCGGCAGAGTAACAACTCCGAAATCAACCTCGCGATTGAGGACCGCTTCGAGCGTGCGCAGCCTCTCAGACCGCACAATACTAAGCGCGACCCGGGAATACTGTTGTTTGAATTGGGCGAAAACATGCGGCAAGACATACAGACAAGTGGCCTCATTGGCGCAGATCGAAATCTCGCCGCGCGGCGATCGTTGCATCTCTGCAACTGCCAATAGGATGTGGCTGTGACACTCCAGGCAATGTTCAGCGAAAGGCTCGAACACGCGACCGGCAGCAGTAAATGTTACCTTGCCGCCCACTCTGTCGAAGAGCTGGGACCGCACTTCCTGTTCGAGCGACCTGATTTGCGCCGAAATCGCGGGTTGGGTCAGCAGAAGCTTTTCCGCCGCGCGCGAAAAACTCTTCTGGCGCGACACTTCCAGGAATGTCCTGAGCTGTTCAAAATCCATAGGCTTGAGCAACCAGCATAACTGCCAAACAAAGATAAATCTATGCGGAACATAAGGAATAGTTATCCCGGAATCGTCGAAAGTCTGCCGTCCGGAGCATGAAGTAAGGGATCCTGCTATCATCTCGCGTGCATCACTTACTTGATTCGCTTCTGCACTTCCAGTCCTGGTGAGGCCACTCATGTTCATCCATTTATTTGCGTTTCGCTGGAAGCCTGACGTTGGCGAGGCGCAGAAGGAGCTTGTGGTCGTCGCGATTCGCGACTTGCAAGGCCAGATTCCAGGGCTGCTGGAGACACACGTCGGTCGCAACCTCTCCCCGCGCGGCGCGGGCTACGATCTTGGCGGGGTGATGAAGTTCGCTGACCAGGCGGCGCTTGATTCCTACGGCGGCCATCCGGCGCACCAGCGGCTGCTTGCCTGGTTAATGCCGTTGATCGAGCCTGTCGAGGTGGATTTCGAATCAGCCTGAAACGAGCCCTGGAAGACATGCCGTTGAAAGTCTGGCCCTTTAGGAACGCGCCGCATAGACCAGCGCTCGCAATCTATCGCTGCTGCTGCAAAGGCAGGCTTGCCGCGCTCGTCACGGCTGGATCGTCTCGCAGTTTCACATAGAGCGAGGCCAGGCCCGACGTCCCGCCAGGCCGCGGCACACTGAGCGTCGAGGCCGCAAAGCCCTCAGGCACGCTTACCGCATTGGCGAAATCCGCGGTCGTGGCCACGGAATCAAGCAGAAAAAGATCAGCGCCGCTAAGCGTGCATTGCGTGCCGCCCGGGCCTTGCGGCGGGCACTTCAGATCAGTCAATTGCGGCACGCGCACTAGTGTGACCAGCGGCTGCCAGTCCCCAGCCACGCCGTTCGAATCGACCGGCCTGAACTGCAACGGGCCAAACGCCGACCCGCCGAAAGCCTTGGCCGGGTTGAGCGTCACCAAGGCCGTCTTCTTGTCCTGCAGCACCAGCGTATTGTCAGCGACACTCAAAATCACGCGAAAGGAATTATCTTCGCTCGCGACTTCAATCTTTTCGTTGCGATGGAGCGTAGCGGGCGACTCCGCCTTGACCGCGAAGGTCAATGTCGCATCGACCGGCAACTCATTCTCCGCCGTGATCTTTATGTTCGAGAGAGCAGGCCCCGGTTGCAGGCTCTTGCTTACCAGGCTGACGCGCGGTCGCGCCGACTCCACAGAGGCAGGCAGCTCCAGCGTGCGCCCGTCTTTCAACTTGACGGTCGCTGTCATTTCGCCGTCGGGGTGAAGGGCGGCGATCGACTTCGCATCGTTCGTGACCAGCGGCAGCGAATCCTTCATCGACTCACCTGACGCCGCCGGCGCAAAGTGGATCCCACGTACATCGAGCCCCGTTACCTCCGCCAGCCCAGCCCCTTTAAGCGTCCCCTGTTGGTCGCCTTCATAGATTGTGAACCTCTCCAGCCGCCCGGCCTCGGCATAAGCACGGATCGTCGTCTCGGCCGTTTTGGTCCCCGCAGGCTCGATGAAGCGCACAACAAGGTCGCCGGGAGATGTGTTCGCCAAGGGAAGTTCAACCGCGACCTGGTTGCCCCCGGTCACCTTCCATGTGCTGTTAATCTTTTGCACCTGACCCGCCGGCGTCCGCAGTTTTACATCGACGTCGGCGACGCATGTAGCCGCCGGGGCCTCAAAATGAAGCGTCTCCGCGTGGCCGACAATGACCGAGTGCTGGTCGGCAGCGGCCAGGCTCCACTGGCCGCCATGCCCAACCTGAAGCTTGAATTCAGGGCCATCGAATGAATCGAATCCCCATTGCCCGTGCAGCTTTCCCGCCAGGTCAGAGCCAAATTTTGCAGGATCGATGACCGCCTTGCCGGCGTTTTCCTTGGCCGCCTTTTCCACGACAACGTGTTCCTGATCGAGCACATAGCCGCCGCGCGCAGCATCGGCTCTTGCAGGCACATCGATCGGCTCACCCGCGGAATCCTGCACCCGAAGAAAAACGTCATGGGCGTAATCCGTTGAAAACGCCAGCGGCCCAGCCTCGACCGGCAGGACAAGCGCATCTTTTTGCAGGCAATACTGCTGGTTGGGATCGACGGCGCGCAACGGCGGCGGTTGGGAAGTCTCAATAGAAGGCAGCCCGATCACCAGCACCGACATAGGCTTGTGAAAGGACGGCGGAATGTTCAGCTTCAGCTCGAGCGCACCTTTTTTCACCACTCCCAGAGCGGGAATGTACTGATACTCCGCCGTATGGAAATTATCGAAGATGCGCACCATGTCGAGCACCGCGCCGACATAGACGCTATAAGAACCGCCGCCAGCCGGCCGCGTGTAGCTCACCTGGGCGAGCAGATCGGCGGAGTTACCGGTCGTCCAGTTCGCCACCACGGATTGGCTGTGGCTGTCATCGAGCACCAGCTCATCGGTGTTCTTGACGAGGCACGGAGCCTGCTGCTCGGTGGGCTTGTCAAAACATTGCTGGTCGAGCCGGATGTTCAGACTGCGTGCCAGCAACGTGGACCGCTGCTGCAAATCCTTTTGATCGGTCGCGTTTGCCTCTCTGACAGCCGCGAGATAAGTATCGAGCCGGCCACGGTCCAGGCTGGCCTGGTTGAGATCCTGCGAGGCCCGAACGAAGGCGCCAGGCCGCCCGCGCACCGCCTTGCGCAGCGCGTTGAAATCGCCGCCCGTCTCGGGCGCGAGCAACAGCAGCGCCTGCTGCGCTCCATCCGGCACAGTGACGTAGATGCCTTCGGTTTCGGTCTTCTTCCAGGTCTCAAATTTTGTGAACCAGGTGTCTGGAGGAGGGTTCGTCGCCCCGCGCAGAAAAACGACGACCAGCAGGTAATGCACCGACTGGCCGGGTGGCAGATCGGGATGTACCCAGAGCCGATCGCCGACGGCGAGGTTTGGCACCTCGGAAATCGGAAGCGTCTTGCCGGCGCGCGCCACTTTGACCTCAACTCGCGGGCCCGAGAGATCAAAAGCGGGAGGCTCGTTGGCCGCGTTGGCCAAATTCATTGGAAGGCAACACAAGTACAGCAAGCCGCAACAGAGCAGTTTCATCGCACAACGGGGCAAGGATATGACCTCTAAATGCAAACGTATTTCTATTCCATTTTAGCCCGCGCGCTCGACCAGGCTAGTTTCTGCGGACGTGAGCATGATGCGAAATCGCCGGCGCGCCCGCCGCCAAATCCGTACATATTGCGACGATTCTGCATGAGAATTGCAACCCATCTTGAGCGGATGTTAGCCTCAATAAGTCCACGCAAACGCGTCCATCCTGTTCTTTTCCGGAGACCTCAGATTCATGCAGACCAGCTATAACGGAGTTCCCTTGCCGCAAGATGGCGAGGCTATTCAGTATGCCGACGGCCACTTCACCATCCCAGACCACCCGATCATTCCTTTCATCGAGGGCGACGGCACGGGTCGCGATATCTGGCGTGCATCGCAGCGCGTTTTTGACGCCGCGGTTGAGAAAGCTTACGGCGGCAAGCGTGCCGTAAAGTGGTTCGAGATCTTCGCTGGCGAAAAGGCTTTTCGCCAATTCAAGACATGGCTGCCCGATGATTCAGTGAGCGCGGCGCGCGACCTTCGCGTCTCGATCAAGGGGCCTCTGACGACTCCTGTGGGCGGCGGAATTCGTTCGCTCAATGTAGCGCTGCGGCAAATTCTCGATCTCTACACCTGCGTCCGTCCAGTGAAGTATTACGACGGCGTGCCCAGCCCGGTGAAGCATCCCGAGAAGCTCGACGTCGTGATCTTCCGCGAAAATACTGAGGACGTTTACGCGGGCGTGGAATTCAGGCAAGGAAGCGCCGACGCCAAGCGGCTCATCGACTTCCTCAACAACGACTTGCTCAAGAGCGG
>DASWUZ010000199.1:0-4618 GCA_036401395.1 Acidisarcina sp. | reverse complement strand
GCCGGCGGCAGTTTTGACCCGCATTGCCTCAAAGGACTTCTGGAGATGCAAATCCCGCCCGCGGCCGTAGTCATACATGCGATAAGTGAGATCGCTGCTCTGCTGGGTTTCGAGGATGACCGCGCCGGGGCCGATAGCATGAACCGTGCCTGCATCGACGAAGATCATGTCGCCCTTGTGGACGGGGACCGTAACCAACAATTCTTCAAGCGTCTCGTCAGCGATCGCGGCGCGAATGTCCTCTTCCGTCGAACCAGGTTTTAATCCGAGAGAGACGAAGGCACCTGGCTCGGCGTCGAGCGCGTACCAGCACTCTGTCTTGCCGCGCGGCTCACCGTAGCGCACCGCCAAAGCGTCGTCGGGATGCACCTGCACACTCAGCTTTTCCTTCGGGAACAGGATCTTGATGAGAAGAGGAAACTCGTCGTGCTTATGGCCCGGCCCCAGCATATGAGGTCCATTCTCTTTGATGATTTGCTTCAGGGTTTGACCCGCCAGGGGGCCGGTCTCTGCGACGCATTCCTCCCCTGTCAGCCAGACTTCTCCGATAGGTTCTCCGGCGGTTTTGTAGTCGAACCACGGCGCGAGGTCTTGAAACCCCCAGGGGCGGGTGCGGAAAAATGGAGACATGCGGAACGGCGGGAGGGAAGGCATAGGATTCAACTCTTACAAGAATAAAGGATGCGCAAATCTAAATCGAGACACGAGCCCGCAGAGAGACTTCTGCCTTCAACAGTAATACATTCGGCCTGGAGATGAGAGCCTGCAGGCGGCAAGTTTGCTTTTGAGGGGCCGTCGTCCTACTCTGGCTCGATGAGCAGCTATCGCACCTTTCTCGCCGAATATATCGCCCGCGAAGCGAAGCCCTCTGAAAAATTCGGCCATCAGCCCCGTCTCTATGCCCTGACTCGCCTAATCGGCCAGGGCATGGAGTACGACGACGACGTAGTCTACGCCGCGGCCTGGCTGCACGACCTCGGCGTCTTCATCGGTCACCGCCCAGAGGAACCCGACCTGCTCAGCCGTTGGGACCACGTTCGCTACACCGTGCAGAAAGTCCCTGCGATCCTGGCCGAAGCGGCCTTTCCCGCAGCCAAAGTCCCGGCGGTCCTCGACGCGATCCAGACCCATCAGCCTAAAGATTCGCCGATGAGCATCGAAGCGGTTATCCTGCGCGATGCGGACATCCTCGAGCAACTCGGGGCCGTCGGCATCCTTCGTGCTATCTCGAAGGTCGGCAAAGATACTCGCTTCCACACCTACACGCCCGCCATCGCATCGTTGCGACGCGCGCTCATCGAGCTCCCGCCGATGATTCGCCTTGACCCTGCGCGAGCCCTTGCCGAGCCTAGAGTCCAGATATTGCAGACCTTTCTGGCGGCAATAGAGGAGGAGACTCATGAGTCCCTTTTCTAGACTGATTCCCGCCTAGCTCTTGACAAGATCGCGGTACCGGCTTGCCTACCTCACTCGCAGGTCGGGGCGGCAAGCAGATTTATCTGGGAAGGGCTCAGAACGGGAAGGTTTACCGCATGTGTGGAACCGCCGAGCTGGAGCAGGTTGGGCACTGTCAGCTGGGCTGGACAGATCTGTCGAATCTCCAGGCCCGCGCCGGACGCTGTCAAGGCCACTGCTTTCGCTTCTTCCAGGGTGGCTCCGCCCCCAAACCAGACCGAGTTTGTGGGGGCGATTTTCTGCTTCAAGTCGTGGGGGACTACCTGAGCAGCGATGGTCTCAAGCCGGGCCTTCACGACCGCGTAGTCTACCTCCTGCTGAACGTGGGGGAAGACCCAGATGGTGAGTCGCTGGCGACGGTCGGGCTGAATGGCTTTGGCAGAAATTGAAGCCAGCTGTCCAGCCTTGATCAGCCCTTCGACCTGCGGCAGAGAAGCTTGCTGAACGACACTTGGCTTCGCGCCTTGTATCTGGGTGATGAAGTCGTTGAGTACTGCCCTGGTGTTTACATCGACCTGCTGCACCACTGTCTTGCCCTGCTGTTGTATGTAGTTATCGACGCGCGTGAGCGTCTGTTCGAGCTTATCGCGCTGCTCCTGCTGCGAATTGTTTGCCAAGAGGAGAGACCAGATCAGGCCAGCGAACACACCTACGATAGGCAGCACCTTTGCCAGTTTTCCTTTGAATCGATTCTGGAAGTAGGCAAACAGCCCCGACACAGTGCTCATGATGATGCCGCCGTTGTCGAGCAAGAACTTCCAGGCGAACTTTAAGAGCTGCATAAGTCTCCTCTTTCTGCCCGGGCGGAATGGGTCCGTGCTCGCATCCAAAAATAACACCGCGAAGGCTGCGTCTATCAAGAGAAATTGTTACCGCTGGAAGGGCCCTAAGACGAGTGACGGTCCTGTTTCATCACTGAGCGGACTACGTGGGCGATAGAGTGCATGTCGCTCTCAGTGAATGTCGGGTGGACAAGGAAAATAACACTCGTCTCGCTAAGCTCCCTGGCGACCGGTAAATCCGGCTGGGGGAATGCCGCAAAAGCCTTCTCCAGCGAAAGATCGCCGTTGCTCCACGAGAAACACGGAACTCCCGCATCACTGATGGCAGCAACGATCCGGTCACGTGACCATCCCTGCCGCAGTTGAGATTGTTCAACGAAGACCGTGTACCGGTAGTAGGCATGAGCGCTTTCCGCTGGCGGGATCGTCAGTCTCAGGCCCCGCAGGTCTTTCAACGCAGCATCGAGCACCGCCGCGTTGCGCTGCCGCGCCGCAACCCACTCCGGCAGCTTCCGCAGTTGCACCCGGCCTATCGCGGCCTGCATCTCGGTCATCCGTCCATTACTGCCGAAGCTGTCATGCCGCCCGCCGCCCGCCCCGGATGGCCCCATACTTTTACCGTGGTCCTTCAAGGCCCAAATTCGAGCTTGCAATGCAGCATCATTGGTGATCGCCATGCCACCCTCCCCGCCAGTGGTCATGATCTTGTCCTGGCAAAAGGAAAAAGTCCCGATCGCTCCCATCGACCCAACAGGCCGGCCCTTATAGGTCGCGCCGTGCGCCTGAGAACAGTCCTCGATTATCGCAATCCCTCGCGACGCAGCCAACGCAAGGATCGGCTCCATATCGCACGGCCACCCGTTGAGGTGGACCGCGATGATCGCCCTCGTCCTCTCCGTAATAGCAGGCGCGATCGTTTCCGCCGTGAGGTTCTGCGAGACGCGATCCACGTCGACCAGCACCGGCCGCGCGCCAACCAGGGCCGCGCAGCTCGCCGACGCGATGAACGTCCGGGCCGTCGTAATCACTTCATCACCCGGTCCGATGCCCAGCGTCCTCAGCGCCAGTTCCAGCGCGATCGTGCCGTTGGCAAGCGCGATCCCGTAGGCGCATCCCGACGCCGCAGCAAACTCCTGTTCAAACAGGCGACCCTCCTCCCCTGTCCAGTAATTCACCTTGCCGCTTCGCAGCACTCGCTCGACTGCATCGATCTCGTCCTGCTCATAGCGCGGCCACGGAGCCGCGGGGGACGACCATTTCCTATTCATCCTGACCAGTCTACTTTCCAGGACCCTCAATGACTCGGAGCGGATTCGTGGCACCGGAATTGAAGCAAGTCCTTTTGCATCCCCGACGATTTGCAACGATAGAATTAAGGCTGCGGGCAATTGACCGGCGGGGAAGTGATGAGCAGCGTAGACAATCTATATCCGTACCCCCACCCCTCAGTTGTCGCCGCGTTCCAGGGCCGAACAGTACTCGTAACGGGCGCCGCCGGCTCTATCGGGGCTGAACTGGCGCGCCAGGTGAGCGCGCTCCCAATCGGCCGCCTGTTGCTTCTCGACCGCGACGAAAATTCCATGTTCGACCTCATGCGTTCCTTCGAAGGCACATCACAAGGGCGTGGCGAAAGTTTCCCAGAAATAATTGCAGTCGTCGGCGATATTCGCGATCAGCAACTAATCCGTCACACCTTTGCGCGGTGGCCGCCGGACATCGTCCTGCACGCTGCCGCCTACAAACACGTCTCCATGATGGAGGCTAACCCCTGCGAAGCGGTCTTGAACAACGTGACCGGCACTAGAATTGTCGCGGATGCCGCGATCGAATTCCATTGCGAGCGCGTCCTCCTCATTTCTTCCGACAAGGCTGTCCAGCCGGTCAGCGTCATGGGAGCGACCAAGCGCCTGGCGGAATTAGTGGTTCAAGCGCGGGCATCTTTCGCTTCGACTACGAGGCCAGCCGCACCGTCTCCAGGCCGTAATTTGTCGGCGAAGAAACCCGTAGTAATGGCCAGCGTGCGTTTCGTAAACGTAATCGGAAGCCGCGGGAGCGTCTTACCGATCTTCCGAGAGCAGATTGATGCTGGCGGTCCGGTCACCATCACCGATGAACGCATGACGCGTTTTTTCATGCCCGTCAAGCGGGCGGTGAGCCTGTTGCTCGAGGCCGCGACCCTCAACGATTCGGGCAGCATTTACGCGCTCGAAACAGGCCAGCCGATCAACATCATGGCACTTGCGCGCGACATGATCGAAGCTGCCGGACTGGTTCCCGGCAACGATATCGCCATCGAAATCACCGGCATCCGCCCCGGCGAAAGACTACACGAGCGCCTGCACAGCGATAACGAAACTCTCGTGCCAACTGCATTTCCAGGT
>DASWUZ010000198.1:0-17348 GCA_036401395.1 Acidisarcina sp. | reverse complement strand
TGTGGAACCTGGCGACGTGGTCGTTTGGATTGCCGGCGTCGAGCTCGCATACGCTGATCGGCTCTATCATGGGCGTAGGTTTGATGAACCAGTACCTAAATCCGCACTCCGGCACGAGCGGCGTGGACTGGGCGCAGGCCGGCAGTGTTTTCAAGGCGTTGCTCATCTCGCCGGTGGTCGGTTTTGGCTGTTCGGCCCTACTCCTGCTGCTGATGAAGTACGTCATCAAGGATCCGCGGCTCTTTGAGTCGCCCAAAGGCGACGAGCCGCCTCCCTTCTGGATTCGCGGCCTGCTGGTGCTCACCTGCACCGGGGTCAGCTTCGGCCACGGCTCGAATGACGGCCAGAAGGGCATGGGTCTGATCATGCTCATCCTGATCGGAACCGTTCCGACGGCCTACGCGCTCAATCACGCCGTCGGGTACAGCCAGGTTCAGGACTTCGCTGCGGTGTCAGAGCAGGCAGTCAAGGTGCTGAATTCACACGTGGATGCGCAAGCGGTGATGGGCGACCCGCGCTCTGATCTGACGGAGTACATTCGCACGAAAAAATTCACCCCGAACACGATGCTCTCCGCCCGCCAGTTAGTCATCGAGATCGAACACGAGACCCAACAATATAAGACCCTCGCAGCGGTGCCTCCGAGCCAGCAGACCAACGTCCGAAACGACATGTATGTGATGAGCGAGACGCTTCGGCTGGCGGAGAAGAAGGGCGCTTCGCAGTTCTCAAAGGACGAAGACGCGACGCTCACTAACTACAAAAAATATCTTGATAAGTCGACGAAGTTCATCCCTACCTGGGTGAAGATCGCCGTCGCCCTGGCACTCGGCATGGGCACCATGGTCGGCTGGAAGCGGATCGTCGTTACGGTCGGCGAAAAGATCGGCAAGGAGCACCTTACTTACGCCCAGGGCGCGGCAGCCGAGATCGTCGCGGCCTGCACGATCATCGCGGCGGACCAATTTAAACTGCCTGTCAGCACGACCCATGTCCTCTCCTCCGGCGTCGCTGGCACCATGGTCGCGAGCGGTAGCGGCTTGCAATGGGAGACGCTGCGTAACATCGCGATGGCCTGGGTGCTGACCCTGCCAGTCGCGGCGCTATTGGCAGGGTGCCTGTTCTGGGTATTCCGCCACTTCGTATAAGTCGCGATTAAGGCGGCGCAGAACGATTGCCTAACCCGGGAATCTTCTGCGCCCGCGCGATCAGCTAACCTCGATGACCACGACCGTCAGGTCGTCCTCCTGGCGGGTGAAGTTCTTCCCCCCAACCCACTGCCTCAACGCATCGAGCAGAGCATCAGCATACTCGCTTGCGGTGCCTGCGGAAGATCGATCGAGCGACCGCTCTATGCCGCCAGTCCCGAAAAACTCCCCTTGCGGGTTGCTCGCCTCTGCGACTCCATCGGTATAGAGAACGAATCTGTTCCCCGCATGAAGCGGGCGCTCTACGTATTGATAGACGGCGTAAGTCATCAGGCCGAGAGGCAACCCGTTCTCCTCAATGGCCGTTACCTTCGATCGGGGCGCAACAGCACTGCCGTCGACTTCCCTACCCTGGAGATTTGCATCCGATCGCGGCCCGTCCTGCTTCCAAAGAAGTGGCGGATGCCCGGCGGCGGAGTAGCGGAGCGTGCCCGCCTCAAGGTCAAGAAAGAGATACGCAGCGGTGACAAACTGCGCGGTGAGCTTGCCACAGAGCGTCTGATTGATGCCGGAAAGCACAGCGGCAGGATCATCCGCATGCGCCAACTGCGCAGCGATTGCCACCTTCACCATGGAGGCGATCAGCGCCGCCGCCACCCCATGCCCGGAGACATCGGCGATCAGCACTCCGATCTTGGATTCGCTTACCTGGAGTACGTCGTAGAAGTCGCCCGCGACCGCGGTCATCGGCAGGTACCGCGCGGCGATGCTGATCCTGCCTGCCTGGGGCAGTTGGCTCGGAAGGATTGAGCTCTGGATTTGGCGTGCAATGTCCATCTCGCTATCAAGCGCCATCAGCCGCTGCTGGCTCTCCAAGGTGCGGTGAGTGATCAGGTCCCCAAGCGTCAGAATGAAGACCGCGAATCCGATCGGTTCCACGTGAAACGGGATGCCAAGTTTGTTGCGAAGATTTTCAGCTACTACCGTTGCAGCAAAAAAGAGAAGCCCCAGCCGGAGCCCGCGAGTTGAGACCGCGCTCTGCCGAAGCGAAAACACGGCCAGGACAAATGCCAGGAAAATCGCAACCGAGAGCACGCTGTTAAACGTATGGAAGTGCTCGGGCTGACGATAGTATGCGTCCCCAGCGGTATTGAACAAAAACAGCGGAAGCTGCGCCCACAGGACCCATCGCAGGACCGGTCGCCAGGCCGGGAAAACCTCACGGATGAACAGCAGCGCGGGCACTCCGATGAGGTGCGTCAGTATCGCCGCCAGATAGTCCCAGGTCCTTGGCGGCACCGGATAGGCCAGGAAGGCCACAATCCGAAGGAAGTCCGCAATCCGGATCCCGTAGCAAATCAGAAAGACGCCGAACCACAGCAGGGCCGGGTCTTTCCTTCTTCGCCGTCGCAGATAAAGTGCCACGCATGCGACACCGCCTGCGGTAAACAGCAAGGCCAGCGTGACTCCGAGCGCCGTCTGGCGCAGCGCGGAGCGTACCTCTCCGCTGTACATGTCCGCAGCCTGAAATGCAGCCTGCAGACCGGGAGGAACGAAACCGGATCCAAAGGGGGAGAGATGTCGCACACGGCATGATACCAACCGCGAATGCACTTGACGTAACGTTCCGCCTAACAGGGTAGGCGGAGAGGACATGCCCGCAGGTCAAGGATCCGAGCGTCCAATCGCGATGCCTACCCACGCGAGCCTTGCCGAATCCCGATACTATAGAGATCGCACTTCGTCACTTCCAAGCATGAGTCTCAAAGCCAAGATAGAAGCAGTCATTTACGCCGCTGAGGAGCCAGTTACCCTCGCTCAGTTCGCCTTCCTGTTTGGGGGCGAAGTCCCGCGCGCGAGCGAGCAGCCGGCCATCCCTGAATCTGCCAACCGTGGGACCGAAAACGTATCGCAAGAGAGCGCGGAAGGGACCGATGCCCCTTTTCCGGCCCAGTCCAATTCCCTACCCGAAAGCACAGACTCGGCCAGCCACTCTGAGGAGCCCGAACCAGGCTCCAGCGACAGTCCCGCTGAAGACCCGGACGGAAAAAAATCCGCCCGCGCGCGCGATCGTGCTGTTCGCGAAGAACTGAAAGCCATCATCGCCGGCCTGATCGAAGAATACTCCACCGGCGACCGCGGCATGGAAATCCGCGAAATTGCGGGGGGCTATCGGGTCACCACCAAGCCGGAGTATCACGATGCGGTCCGCTCCTTCGTGAAGAGCCTCAAGCCGCCAATGAAGCTCACCCTTCAGGCGCTCGAAACTCTGGCGGTGATCGCCTATAAGCAGCCGGTCACGGCGCCCGAGGTGAACGAGATTCGCGGCGTGGACTCGGGCGGAGTCCTGGGCAGCCTCATGAGCCGGAAGCTGATCACCACCGCCGGTCGGAAGCAGGTCATCGGGCGACCGATTCTCTACAAGACGACCAAGGAGTTCTTGCTGCGGTTTGGCCTGAAGGACGTCAACGAACTGCCGAGTATCGAAGAATTTGAGAAGATGGCTGGCGAGATGGAAATCGAAGACGATGCGGAGCCGACGCGAGCTTCCGGTGAGCTTCCTTTCGACGGAGAGGCCATTGAGGGTGTTGAACTGGAACCAAATAACGCCGCGATAGACCCGATAGAGTCCGCTGCTGTCGAAGCCAACGCAGGTGAGGCAGGCGTCTCCGTCGGCACGCCAGCAGAGACCGAGGCCGAAGCTGCAACTCCCCAGCCCGAAACAGTAGAGCTGGACTCTCGCATGGCGGCTGAGACCGCGCCCGCCGAGCATGGGGCTGAACTTATAACTGCGGTCCATCCAACTACAACTCTGGGTGGCGAATGATAACCAACGACAGCGGCGGACATTCCAGCGGCGACTCTCGGGTTTTGCAAGAGGACGAATTTCCAGACCACCGGCCCAGCTCCGTCATTCCCACGCCAACTCACGCCGAGCCACGCCACGAAGAGCGTCTGCAAAAAATCATCGCCTCCGCCGGCGTTACTTCCAGGCGCAAGGCTGAGGCGCTCATTACCGAGGGCCGCGTCCAGGTCAACGGCAAGACGGTCACCGAGCTAGGTACGAAAGCGGACGTTGCGCGCGACCACATTCGGGTCGATGGCAAGCTGCTCAAGGGCGAGGAGAAGCACCGCTACTTCATGCTCAACAAGCCGAAGGGGTTCGTGACCACGGTGAGTGACCCTGAAAAGCGCCCTACGGTCATGCAGTTTTTCAAGCAGAGCAAGGCCCGCGTCTTCCCCGTTGGCCGCCTCGACTATCAGAGTGAAGGCCTGCTGCTGATGACCAACGACGGGGACCTTGCTAATCTGCTGACCAAGGCTTCCTCCAAGGTCGACAAGACCTACCTCGTAAAGATCAGCCGCAAGCCGAGCGAAAATGCCATATCCCAGCTACGCGCCGGGATCATGATCGATCGCGGGCGCAAAGATTCGCACGAAGGGCGCGTGCTGACCCAGCCCGCCGGCATCCGACTCATCCGCGACGCCGACAACCCGTGGTATGAGGTGACCCTCACCGAGGGCCGCAACCGCCAGATCCGAAAACTCTTCGAAGAAGTGGGGCACTTCGTGGAGAAGATCCGCCGCGTGGGCTACGGGCCGCTGGTGCTCGACGTCGCTCCCGGTGAGATTCGCGAACTGACCTCCGAAGAAGTCCTGGCCCTGCAGCGCGCCGCCCGCGGAATTCCACGGACCAGCGCTTCTAAAGCCCGCACCGGAACCGCCGCCGTCCGAGGCGCGGGAGTCATTAAGCGCTCAGTGATCAAACAGACCATCGGCCCCGGCCGTGCTCCCTCCTCATCCCGGACCAGCAGCGGGGCCACACGTCCGGCAAAAAAGCCGAAGCGTACTTAACCCTAAAAGGCCTCATCGTTCAGCGAGGGGCCGTCTTCACGGACACCTGGGGCTAGGGTCAGCGAGGTTTGCAACGTGGCAGCCCCAGCCTCGCAACGTTCGGCCCTTCATTTCATCTAATCGGACAAATAAACATCAAAAAGGAGATCAGGATGACGGATAGCAGTGTAGAGAGGGCAACATTTGGAGCGGGTTGTTTCTGGGGAGTCGAGGCCGAGTTTGGGCAGATTCCCGGAGTAGTAGAAACGGCGGTGGGGTATGAAGGTGGTGCGCTGGTGAGTCCTACCTACAAGGACGTCTGCACGGACGGCACCGGCCACGCTGAAGTCGTCGAGCTGACCTTTGACCCCGAAAAGGTGACCTACGAGACACTCGTCAAGGCGTTCTTTGAACTCCATGACCCGACCCAGCTAAACCGTCAGGGGCCTGACTGGGGCGCCCAATACCGCAGCGCCATTTTCTTTCACTCTCCAGAGCAGGAAGCGACGGCGAATAAGGTGATTGAGAGCCTGATTGCGGCCCGCCGTTTTTCAAAGCCTATTGCGACCGAGGTGGTCCCGGCCACGACGTTCTGGCGAGCCGAGGAATACCACCAGAAATACCTCGCTAAACGCGGCGCAGTGTCCTGCCATATTTAGTTGTCGAAATATCAAGCTATTCGGAGGAGATGGTGCGCCCGGCAAGATTCGAACTTGCGACCTCACGCTTCGGAGGCGTGCGCTCTATCCAGCTGAGCTACGGGCGCGCACTCAACAAGAATACTACGTGCACCATCGCAACTGCTTTGACTCTCCCGTAAAATAAGCTGCAGAGCGGTATAGCCGTTTTGCGCATCTCTATTGCTGGCGGTGCGAATGCATC
Source organism: Acidisarcina sp. (assembly GCA_036401395.1). Lineage (GTDB taxonomy): Bacteria > Acidobacteriota > Terriglobia > Terriglobales > Acidobacteriaceae > DASWUZ01. The sequence goes on along the minus strand of DASWUZ010000198.1, from coordinate 11,484 downwards.
GAGTAGATGCGCAAACCGGAACGTTCAAGGAGCCCCCTCATGTGTCAAGCACGTCTATTGTCTTGCAGTTCCAGCGCGACCGGGCGAGTGAGCACACTATTGGCGGCTGGTGTTTTCGTCCTCGTCACCATGGGGCCGTTGCCCGGCGGTCAGGCGCAGACCACGGTGACCACGCACACCGAAACCACCGAGACGCATACCACGACGACTCCGGCATCTGACGGGAAAAAGCCCCTGCCCAGCCCGCCTGCACAAGCCAGCATTACGCTTAACGGCAAGTCAGTCACCATCGACTACAGCGCCCCGTCCCTTCGTGGCCGCAAGATGATTGGCGGCAATAATCCTTACGGACAGGTCTGGCGCACCGGGGCCAACGCGGCCACTACCCTCAAGACGGCCGTCGACCTGAAGATCGGCGACTTGATGGTGCCTGCGGGGACTTATACACTCTATTCGCTGCCATCGGAATCTACCTGGAAACTCATCATCAACAAACAGACGGGCCAGTGGGGCACGGTTTACGATCCGGCCCAGGACCTCGGCCGCGTCGATATGCAAAGGGGCCCTGCGCCTTCTGCCACACTTGAGACGTTTGCGATCAAATTTGAAAACGGTTCCGGCGCGCAGACGGAGCTGCATCTTATGTGGGCGGACTGGGATGTATTCGTGCCGGTGGTCGCGCAGTAACGCGCACTTGTTCGTTGGTTGATGAGATTTCTCTCATTTCTCCGGGTGTTATTTCTCGAGGGTGATTTTCACGAAGGCGCCGTCGGGAAGTTGTGCGGAGTCGAGCAGGTGTACGACTCCGTCTTTGACGAAGCCGCGGAATACCGGCGCTCGCCTGTCTATCAGGACCGGCGCGGGAAGGAGAGGGGGAGCAGACTCTCCGCTGCGGCTGATGGGGATCGGGGGAGCCAGAGATATACCTTTTCCTTCTAGCCTTGCAGATCGTTTCTGAATTGCCGGGGTTTCCGAAGCCCTACCCATCCCTCGGTCCATAGCGAGGTTCGCCAGTTCATCGGCCTTGCGGTTCTTTTCGCGGAGCACATGCTGAATTTCGAACCCCTCCAGGAGGGCGATCCGGTGGCGCGCTTCCTCGTGCAAAGGCTTCAATTCAGGACTGTTGACGCGGTATTGCCCTTTAATCTGCTTGACCATGAGCTCCGAGTCAGAGATGACCCGCAGCCTGGGGTGACCCTGTTCAACGGCGAAGTTGAGGGCCGCGAGCAGCGCGGAATACTCCGCATAGTTGTTGGTGCGCTTGCCGAGAAACTCGCTCAGTTCGGCCAGCACGAGGCCGTTTTTATCCTGGATGAGGACCCCAAAGCCGGAGGGACCAGGATTGCCTCTGGAGCCGCCATCGCAATGGGCTACGACCCATCCTTTGACCGGCAGAGGTTCATCTTTGAAGAGCCTTGGATCGACGTCACTGCCGCCGCTCTGACGCCGGTCGGTTGAGTTGGCCATGTGCCGAGTCTAACGGCTTTGTCCGGGGTTCTGATGAAGTAGGGAACCATATTGCTAACTTTGCTAACAAATTGATGAAAAACACGTCGAAAGAACGCAATAGTGTCCGCAATTTTGCCGGAGAACCCTTAATGCCTGCTGATTCCTTGCTGATTTCTATTCCTAACGGAATATCCAACAGCTCCTCCCGGTCGGAAGCCCAACGTCAGCAGTCAGGGAGGGTACAATCCTCTGGACGAATGGCCATCGACCCGAAGGCGCGCGCTAGCGAGATGGAGCTGATCCGCGAGGCCCAGCAAGGGTCGCGGCAAGCTTTCGATACCCTGGTCAGACAGTATGACCAGGCGGTGCTTCGCCTAGCAATGCACCTCACGGGTTCGGAAGCCGACGCTCAGGACATTCACCAGGAGGCGTTTTTAAAAGCCTATCGCTACCTCGGCAATTTCCGCTTTGAGTGCTCCTTCTACACGTGGATTTACCGCATCGTGACCAACCTTTGCCTTGACCATCTGCGTCGGAGGAAGTCCCGCCGCGAAGATCAGGCGGTCATGATCGACTCTTCCGGTGAAGAGATGGACCTGCTCAGCAACGTCTCAGACAACCGTGCCGGCGCCAACCCCGAACGGGAATTAGAACGCAAATATCTGGGCCAGATGATCCTCTCCGCACTTGACACTTTGACACCCCGCGAGCGCATGGTCTTTGAACTGAAGCATTACCAGGGGCTCAAGCTGCGCACCATCGGCGAGATGTTGAACACCACGGAAGAGACGGCGAAGAACACCCTCTTTCGGGCGACAAAGAAATTGAGAGCGAACCTCGCGCCTGTCCGTTAAACGTGGGCGCGACATCTGCTCGAAAGAAGGAATTGCATGAAGTGTGAAGTCGCTCAACAGCACATTGCCCTGCTTGTTTACCAGGAGTTGGCTGACGACGCGCGCCATCAACTCAACAATCACCTGGCAGGCTGCGGTAAGTGCAGCGAGGAACTGGAAGGCGTGCAGGCCCTCTACCGCGCCATGGCCATTCACCCCATGGAAGAGCCATCGCCTAACCTCGTTACCCGGGCCCGGATGCGACTTGAAGAGGCCCTCGACTCGATGCCTAACAGGGGTTGGGCTAGCAAGTTTACGGAGCTGTTGCTTACAGCGGTTGGACGGTTGCAGGCTGCGCCTGCGGTAGCTTCGGTTGTGCTGATTGTGGGACTGGCAGCTGGTGGATTTGCCGGTTACCGGCTTGGCTCCAAGACCTCAGCCGATCGCCAGATTGCTAATGCGGATGCGCGGGTGGCCAGTGAAGATCCGATCCCCGAATCAGATTTGGCCCAGGTGACCAGCGTGAGCAGCATCGTGCGCAAGCCTGACTCGGAAGATGTCGAAGTCCACTACAACCGCATAGTTCCTCAGATCAAGCACGGCAGGCTGGATGATAACGACGTGCGCCGGTTGCTGGTCATAGCCTCCGAGAGCAGACTTAATGATGGTATTCGCGGCAATTCGGTGAAGCTCATCGCGAATGAATGCCACGAGGGCCACATGTGCGGCGACGGTCCATTGCGCGGTGCATTGCTCTCCGCCCTCCGGCACGATGCAAGCCCCAGTGTCAGGCTGAGTGCGCTAGCCGGATTGCAGCCTTATGTAGACCAGGATTTGAAGGTCCGCGATGCGGTATTGAAGGCAATCACCAGCGACCGCGACGCTGAGGTGAGGCTACAGGCGATCAACGTGCTCACGCCGGTTGAGGGCGACAGCAGCGTGCGGGGAGTATTGAACTTAGCGGCCTCGCGGGACACCAATCCCAAAATAAGGACGGTTTCTCAGCAACTGCTTGCCAGCCTTCCTGAGACGCAATAGTTTTTGGGATTTTTTGTGGGCTTTACGGAACGGAAGTTCGTATCGTCACAGGCGGTTTGATAGGGCGACATAACATCGATCTTGACGGACCGTCTTACCGTAGAACCGTAAACACAAGCGATAAAATTACAGCAGTAATAGAAATACAAGGACATCAAAAACAATGAGTCACCTTTTGAGGCTGGGCATAAAGAATACAAAGAGCAGGCCGCCGATGCTGTTGGCCGCTGTCTGCGGTGCGCTCTGCATATGCGCTCCGCTGGCTCTGGGCAGCGACAGTGGAGTGCAGTTGCTGAGCGTGATTGACGACAACCCTGCGGTGCTTGTCCATGGTTCGTCGGGCTATTTGGGCGTAACCATCCACGACATCGATCAAGGCCGGGCAGCCGAACTCCGCCTGAAAGACCTGCATGGCGCGGAAGTAGTGATGCTCGACCACGACGCTCCAGCCTGCAAGGCGGGAGTCAAGCTCCACGATGTGATTTTGCAGATGAACGGCCAGGCAGTGGATAACGTGGAGCAGCTTCGCCGTATGCTGCACGAGACACCGGTCGGGCGAACGGTGGCTTTCGTTCTCTCCCGGGATGGGCAGGCTGTGACGCTGAACATCCAGCTCGGCGACCGCGCCAAGTTGGAGCAGCAGCCGTTGCTAAATCCGCCCTCGGATTCCGATCCAGAAATTGCAAAAACACCTGTAGACAACACGGGAACCCAGACCACGCCACAGCACCGCTCCCAGCGCAGCTCGTTCGACCCTGTTATAGAAACCGTATTCGGTCCCATCCAAGTCAACCCTTTATATGTTGGAGCGAGGGTTGAAGCTGTCAGCCCGCAACTGGCTGATTACTTCGGCGTCAAGAGCGGCAGCGGACTGCTGGTCAAGAACGTCTACGACGATAGCCCGGCAAGCGCCGCAGGCATGAAGGCTGGCGACATTGTGCTGAAGGTGAACGGCCAGACGATGGTAAAGCTCAAGGACTGGACGCGCGCGATCCGCATCAACCGCGGTAAGCAGGTGCAGGTCACTGTGTTCCGCGACCACAAGGAGCAAACGGTCACCATGTGGGCTGGCTCGGGCAAAAGCAAAAGCTGAGTAACCCCAGAATTGGGAGGGGGCGTTCTCTTGAGTGCCTCTTCGCTTCATTTGCCCTTGTCATTTTGCCCGTTTAACTCGGCTGGCCGCAGTTCGTCACCATCCTCTCGCCGCCATCTTCCCACTGTGATTCAATGTAGTTAGCATGTCGCAGACTGCCGCTCGCCCCTCAACAATCACGCGCCGCAGAAAGGCTGCCAGCCGCAAGGTGCGCGAGCTGGCGGTTGTTGCCCGCGCGCTCGCGTCGACGGAACACGTCGTCATGGCGCAGATTGTCCCGAACCGGTTCTGCAATCTTTCCTGCGCTTATTGCAACGAGTACGACAAGATTTCGGAGGGCGTGCCTGTAGACGAAATGCTGCGGCGCATCGACCAGCTTGCGCGGCTCGGCACCAGCATCATCACCATCTCGGGCGGCGAACCGCTTACCCATCCCGAGCTTGACCAGATAATCGCGCGCATTCGCCACCACGGCTGCATGGCGGGCATGATCACCAACGGATACTTCCTAATGCCCGACCGCATTGAGCGCCTCAATCGCGCGGGTCTCGATCACCTGCAAATCTCGATCGACAACGTGACCCCCGACGAAATTTCGAAGAAGAGCCTCAAGGTGCTCGACAAGAAGCTGCAATTTCTGTCGGAGTATGCGGAGTTTCACGTCAACATCAACTCCGTCGTTGGCGGAGGCATCAAGAACCCTCAGGACGCGCTGACGATCGGCCGCAGAGCCATTGAGCTGGGCTTCACCTCGACCATAGGCATTATTCACGATGGCGATGGGCAGCTTAAACCGTTGCGCGACGAGGAGCGCCGCGTCTACTTCGAGATGCGGGGTTTCAAGAAGACGAATTATTCCAGGTTCAACGACTTCCAGGTGGCGATTGCCAACGGTGAACCGAACGACTGGCGCTGCAGGGCGGGTTCGCGCTACCTCTACATCTGCGAAGACGGGCTGGTGCACTACTGTTCTCAGCAGCGCGGCTACCCCGGCGTGCCGCTGGCGGATTACACCCACGAAGACCTGAAGCGCGAGTACCTCACCTCAAAGAGTTGCGCTCCGAACTGCACTATCTCCTGCGTGCACCAGATTTCCTACATCGACCACTGGCGTTCGCCGCAGCACGCGGAGATCAGCCCCGGACCGCCAGTCGGCGAGTCTCCAGAGCTGATAAATATTCAGATCTAGTTATTTCGCGGATGGTTAACAGCTATCTGCGAGAGCCCGGCGGTCTAGTGCTTGACTACGTGTGAGACGGGCTTGACTACAGGTTTGGCGGACGCTTTGGTCTGGGCGAAAGCCTGATCAAGAGTCGTATAGACCGAAGTTAGATCCCTGACACGCACCGGCGAAATCGCAGGATTATAAGTGACGACCCATATGGTCGGAGTTTCATCAATTCCCATGCGCTGACCGAGTGCAGCGTCTGCCATCACCAGCGCGTCGAGCTTGCCCTGGGGATCGACAGCAAAGGGCATCGCAATGTTCCCGTGCTCTTTCGCAAACTTTTCGGTGAAGTCGCGCAGGCCGTCGAGGTTTTCAATGTTGATTTGATCGGCAAAAACGGCGTCTCGGTAATCATCACCGAGCTTCTTCGATTTGGTATCGAACCAGCGGGCGTTGATCGCTGCCTGATGGCTCCAGATATGTTGTGCGAGGGGGAAATCATGGCGGATCCAGGGCGCATGGTAATTTGCGCTGGCTGCCTTCAATATCGGATTGGCACGCGCACACTGGGGACACTCAAGGTCTTCGAATTCGACAATTGCGACACGGAAACCTGCCGGCGGACGCACTACTGAGCGGTCGGGGGTTGGCTCAGGCCGCGGGTTGGAAAACTGAGCAACAGCGGTAGCGAGGAAGATAAATCCGGCGAGTATTACGGGGAGAGTTGAACTACGAGCGACGCGGGCTGACACTGCGGAAAAATGCATACGGGTTAGATGGAATTCTATCAACAAACGTCATCGGCTCAAATGAACCACCCCAGCCACAGGAAAGCCCCCACTGCGCGCTGATGAGGTTTTTCTGCGCAAAGGGGGCCAGGCGGCACTTACCTCTCGGTGTCCAGGCCAGTCATATTCAGGTATGAAGACGCATCGGCAATTCCCCAAGCTTGCTTTCTGCGGACTTTTGGCCTTTATTGCGTTGTCAGGAGCTGCAAGTACCCACGCGCAAACGGATGCGGCCGCGAGCCTCTATGGCGCATTTACAGGGAGATCAATCGCAAACGACACAGTACAGAGTCCATCAAACGCAGCGGGTGTACTGCTTGAACTGCGGCACCTCTCGAACCCACTGGTGGGGTATGAGCTTGCCTATTCCTTCAACAACGCCAATCAGCATTACAGCCTGGCGGCGATTCCGGTGATCCTGCCCGGCAGCGGATTACCTACTCCGCAGTCGGTGAAGGCGCGGGCTAACCAGGTCGAAGCAAACTGGCTGGTTTCGGTTGGGGTTTTCAATCTCAAGGCATTTGCGCTCGCGGGTGGCGGGCTGAAGTTCTTCTCGACGAGCAGCGGACAGACTGGAGTGAACGGCGAGACCAAGCCTGTGTTCGTCTACGGCGCGGGCGTGGATTACACCGTACTGCCCCATCTGGGGCTACGATTCCAATATCGCGGCAGCCTGTATCGTGCGCCGGATCTGGCTCGCGCATTCAGTTCTACAAATCGGTTTGCACAAACTTCGGAGCCTATGCTGGGAGCTTTTGTCCGATTCTGAGAGGAGATGAGGCCCGGGTTTAATGTGGGTCGTCGCCACCGAAGTCTGGTTCGACGTGGGCGCTTTCGTCGGGGTCCCCCTTGGATTCCAAGGTCTGTTTGGCAAGAGGCAAAGGATGCAGCTTATACAAGATCAGGACGTTACGGTCTGGATCGTCGAACGCACGGAATTTGGCGACTTGTTCGACAAGGAACTGAGTGTGGATGTCCTCCAGACTGCCGGGATCGAGTTCGTTCCACGCCGCATACCAGCCGGGCTGATATTTGTGCAGGCGTAGGGGCAACTCAAAGGTGCCGAAATCGTCGCAGATGCTCGGTATCCCGGTAACGAGGCTGATTTGATTGCCACTGATCGACAATAACAGCCGATTGCCGTTGGGATGCTCGTCGATATAGCGTGTCAGCTTTTCGGCAGCGGCGACGAAGGTGTATTCAGGGTGGCGGACGAATCTTATAGTCTGCCCTATGCCCAGCACGACCGCGCAGAGTACAGCTGCCAGGGTGAGGCCTCCGAGTACGCGCGCTGTAGCGGACGCGACACGGCTGCGTTCCGGGGCGCCGCTTTCTGACTTCTGGTCCAGCAAATGCGCTACCCCCAGCGCGATAAGGATAAACAGGGGGAAAGCGGCGATGGTGTAGTAACGGGGCTGCATGTTGTTGTGGTAGCCGATGAAAAACATCTGCAAGGCCACCGCGAGCCAGGCGGCAACATAAAGTGGGCTTCGCCACAGTCTGGACAGGCGCAGTAACGGCGTGAGCGATGCGAGCATGAAGAATGCGCCGATGAAGAAGAGAGTGCGTCCGATCCAAAATCCGCCGTGGACCGAATACCAGAAGGCCATCAGCCAGCCGCTGGGAGTCGTGGGCTGCTGATAGACATTGGCGGAGAAGAGATACCTGAAGTCTTCCAGGAAGCGCGGCCTCACAACCAGCAGGTAGTAGGCGAGGCCCGGCAGGGTCGCCGAGGCGACCACTATGGCGAAGGCCTGAATGCGATCGCGGCAGGCCTTCCACACGAGGTAAAAAGTGGATGGCAGCAGCACCACGGCGGTGGTCTTGGTGAAAATCATCAGGCAGAGCACGACCCCAATGGCCATTAGTCGCAGATACAACTTTGCTCGCTGCGGACGTTCAGAGCGAGTGGGCGACAACTGAAGCACCAGCAACCAGGACAGCAGCATAAAAAAAGTTACGAGCGGCTCAAGGATAGCCAATCGGCTGAAGCAGTATAGAAAGCTGCTGGCGCCAACCAGGGTGGCCGCGAGCAGAGCCGGCCATCTGGGGCTCTCAGAGACTGAATCGCGCCTGAACCCTGAGGTGATCTGATCGTTAGTCTCTATTTGCAAGTGTTGTGAGGCCCGAACCACTGCGTAGGTAAGCCAGAGGTTCCCTCCGAACACGGCCACTACCAGGCCTCTGGCGGCAGCGACGCTTACCCCGGTGAAATGAAATAGCAGCCACTCGAAGAACGGCCAGACGGGCAGGGCTACGGCTGTATTAAAGTCTCCGGGAACGTACCAGGAACCGCGAATAAATGCCTCTATCGCAGCGTTGCCATACCAACCTTCGTCGGTGTATTTGGCGTAATCCATCCACGGGGAGAAGTTCGGAAAGTCGGCCCTCAGGTGGATGGTATGAAGCAAGAAAAGAGCGACGATGGCGGCCATCCACGCCCACTCTAACGGGGCTGGACCAGTATTCGGCCGGTTACGGATTTCGCCAGGGTGTAGGGTACTCGGCGCGGTGACGAGAGTCGGCCCAGCCTCTGTGACTTCCTCTGTAACTTGGGGCGAGATGCGGTTGCTCGTAGATGCCATTGGTTAGATTGCCCGTGCCTTGAGCCACTGAAACCATTTGCTTGCGAGCCTGTGAAAAGTTGATGACACTTTTTTAGTGGTGGATGCCTGTATTGGTATCAGGCCGCTTCCGGGCAAACTTTACCGCTATTCGTAGGCCAGCGCGTCGATCGGGTCCTTACGCGCAGCTTTGAGGGCTGGGTAGGCTGCGCCCAGCATGGCCCCGATGAATGCAATCACCGCGCCTCTCAGAATCCAGCCAGGCGTGATCAAGAAATCGAGGGTGGGAAAACGGTGCTGCACTCCTGTACGAATCGCGAAGGTCAGCACAACCCCTAACATGATTCCGGCTACCGAAATCAGCGCGGTCTCGCGAAGTACCACATTGACGATATAAGCCTTCGAAGCGCCGAGCGACTTCAGGATGCCGATCTCGCGGGTGCGCTCCATCACCGCCGTATACATCGACTGGAAGATTACAAGGAACCCGATCACCACCGCGATCCCAATTACCGTGTCGAGGCCTGCAGTGAAGGCGGGCAGGTGTTCCGGCGTCATCACTGAGAGCCATTCGTCAAGCGTCTGCACCTCATAGGAGCCCTTCAGGCCCGGGACACTCTCAATTTCCGACCTTATCAGCGGCAGGTTGGCCGGGTTATCGCTCTTCAAATAAAAGACGGACGCCTTGCCTTCGGAGCCAGTCAGCTGACCCAGAGTGTCGATGGGAATGAATTTCCGCCCGCCTTTGCCGTGTTCCACGATTCCGCAGATGCGGAAGTCATGCTTGATGATGTTGATGGTCTCGCCGACGTGGTGGCCTTTGTCAGCGCGGGCGAAGTAGTCATCCACGATTACATCGTAGGGGCCCTGGAACGGGCCGCCGGAGATGAAAATAAAAGGCCGCAGCGCGTCGTAGCTTGCGTAGTCGATGCCATAGATATTTTCAAGCGCGCTCGCGCTGGTCAGCTGAATGATGACCGGGGCAACTACCTTTACGTGAGGCTGCCGACGCAGTATGTCAGCAATCCGTATCGGTGCCGGCGCTCCGCCTACGCCGTTGAACATGGTCGTGCCAGTGGGGCGAACGAACATGTCCATGCCCACGCCGCTGGTGCGGGTCTTGTTGCCGTTAAGCATACCAATCATGATGGCGACGATGGAGAGGATCATGATGATCTCCATCGCCACGGCAAACATGCTGATCAGGGTGCGCAGCGGCCGATGCAGCAGGTTTCCTACCACTAGCTTGTTCAATGTGTCTTGGACCCCTCGCGGTTCCAATTGCGTTCCGTCAGATAAGTTTAGCAAGAGTGGCGGACTTGCCTGGCCATTTAGCAGGAGTTAGGCATTGCTAAACTCACTGAACGGGCACGTCTGTGTGAGATGTTATGTTTTGTGCAAGAGTCAGTGGGGTGGAGCCTGCTATGAGGAAGACCAGAACTATACAGAGCGGTGCCGCGATTTACCTCATGCTTCTTCCATGGTTGGCGCTGGCGGAGAATGGGAAATTAGTAATTCATATCGCGGATCCTCAGGCTCGCCCAGTACAAGGCATTTGGCTTTCCACAGCTGGGGACGGCGGCGGCGAGGCGGAATCAGATGCGACCGGAAGGGTGAGACTGTCGCTTGCCGCCCAGACAAAGGCGAACACTTGGGTCACAATTCAAATTGTTCGTTCGCCAAAGAAGAAAGACTTCGTACTGGCATCGCCCTGGAATTCCAAGGCTCTTGTCCCGTCTTTCGAAAATGAATCTGATAACTACGTAGATGTTGTTGTAATCGAGCGAGGGGACAAAGCAGCACTCGAGAGCGGCAAGGTGATTTCCTCGATCGCCGCTAGAGTGAACGATGCCAATTCTGCACAAATTTTCAGTTCTCGGCATGACGCAACCACGCCAAAGCAAAACCTAGCTCGGATCGCGCAACAATATGGCTTGTCCCCGCCTGATGTTGACAATGCAATTCGGGCTTGGGGTAAGAAAGCAACGGACCCATTTGATATTGGGTTGGCTCAATTCTACGCAAGAAATTACTCAGACGCGTCCGACAACTTAGCCTTGTCGGTGCTAGCAAGAGAGGGTGATCTTAAGATCGAAACTGAGAAAACGTTCAACGCCAATTTTTTCCTAGGGCAGGCCTTGTACGCTCAAGGCGCGTATCAGCGGGCGGCGAAGACATTCAAACGGGCCTCCGAACTGAGGTTGGACGATGCCCGAACTATCAATCTGGAAGCATTAAGCCTCGAACAGGCTGGCCAGTTCAGCGAGGCGGAGCCGCTTTTTCGCCAAGCCTTGCTCCTCAATGAAAGAACAAAGGGGGCAAGCGACCGCATAACCCTAATCTCTCGCTCTAATCTTGCTTCGATCCTGCTTGACGAGAGAGACCTTGCCTCGGCAAGGCCCCTCTATGAGCAAGTGCTTCCAGTAGAGCTCAATGCCATGCCCAACGACCCGGCCACGGCTAGCACTATGACAGGGCTGGCTTCATTATTGAAGTATGAACATGATTATGTGGGTGCCACAAAATTGGATCAGCGAGCCCTGGCGATTCT
>DASWUZ010000197.1:0-2135 GCA_036401395.1 Acidisarcina sp. | reverse complement strand
ATCGGACTCGGTGATCTCCGCTATGGTCGTCGAAGAGCGAAGCGGTTCTTCCAACCGCGCTTCGATTTGAGCGATGATCGCAGGCGTCGCCGCCCCGCCGTAGGACGCTTTATATTTCAGCCCGTTCCACTGATAAGGATTGTGGCTGGAGGTGATCATCACCCCTCCCGCCGCCCCCCGCTGCCTCACCGCGTAAGAGAGCGCCGGTGTTGGCGTAACGCGATCTGCCAGCATGACTGGGATCCCAGAATCGGCAACCACCTCGGCGACCGCCAGCGCAAACTGCTTCGACAGAAAGCGGGTGTCGTAGCCGATGCAGAGACCACGGGTCGCGTCTTCTTCAGCGTGAATGTAGCTGGCAATGGCGGCCGCAGCGATACGCACGTTGGCGAAGGTGAAGTCGTCAGCGATGATGCCGCGCCAGCCATCGGTGCCGAATTTTATGGGGCTTTGATTCACGGTTGGGGTCCAGAGTGGGTCTGACCCACCATACAGGCCTGGTCGTCATCCTGAGCGCAGCGAAGGATCTGGGTTTGCCTCAAGACATCTGGAGGGCACCGTAATCCTCAATCCCCGAAAGGTTACTGCACCTTCGTTTTCGCTAACTGAAGCCGTCCACGATATCTCAACGAAACTGAGGTAAGCCGATTCGATCGCACCGCAGATCCTTCGCTTACGCTCAGGATGACGGCACACTCGCCCGGTCAGGATGACCGGACTTGTTCAACGAACGAACGACTCATGACCCTAAATCAAATCCTCGCGCTCGATAGAAGGAAGCGCCTTGACAATCCGCCCTACATCCTGGGAACGCTCGCGGGTCGTGACCAGAATTGCGTCGTCCGTCTCGACCACTACGATGTCATGCACCCCAACGAGCGCGATAAATTTCTTAGGGCTGTAAGCGTAATTTCGATAGGCCTCGACCGTGAGGCCGCCCGCGCTTTCAAAAACATTTTCGCCGGCGTCGGAACCGCGCGCGTTGGCCAGCTGATTTTCATAAAGCGCCGCCCACGAACCCAAATCGTTCCAGCCAAAATTCGCCGGCAGGCAATAAAGATTAGACCGCTGCTCGCCCTTCGCCGAGCGGGGTTCCAACACCGCATAGTCCACGCTTATGTTTTCGCACTGCGGATAAAGTTCGGCGAAGACGGCATCAAACTCCGGCTTCCCGTAAGCATCGGCGATGCCTTGCAGCAGCGGCGCAGTGTTCGGCAGATGCTCTCGAATAGCATTCGCAAGCGTGCGTGCACTCCAAATAAAAATGCCGCTGTTCCAGTAGAAGTTTCCCGCCGCGCGAAATTTCTCCGCCGCCTCGGCATCGGGTTTTTCGGTAAACCGCCGCACGTACACCGGCCCATGCGGCGACCCAAAACTTGATCCATCGCCATCTGGAGCATCGAGCGAAGCGCCGGTCTCGATATATCCGTAGCCGGTCTCCGCACGAGTCGGCGCAACGCCGAGGACCACCATGTTTTCGCCTTCGGACGCGAGCGAAATTGCCCTCCGAATCACCGCGCGAAAGATCGGCTCATCGGCGATGACGTGGTCGGCGGGAAACATTCCAAGCACCGCGTCGGGATTTCGCTTCTCGACGATAAATGCAGCCAGGCCCGCGGCTGGAGCGGTGTTCCGAGCAGCCGGCTCGCGAACAATTTGCCGATCGGGCACGCCATCAAGCTGGCTTCCGATAGTCCCGGCGAGTACTTCATTTGTGATCACCCAGACATCTTTAGGAACAGCCAGAGGAGCAAGCCGATCTACTGTCTGCTGGATCATCGTCCGGTCGCCATCGAGCTTGAGCACCTGCTTGGCGCGCGCTTTACGGCTGCGCGGCCAGAACCTCGTTCCGCTTCCCCCGGCCAGGATTACAGGGCAAAATTCCACCCCACTCACGACATCCGTCATGCCTTAAATCTCCTTTTGCGCGATTGCATGTTTTGACCGATTGATTGTGTCGTCTGCCAGGTCCTCAACGACCACGCAACCGCCCCGATTCATCGTTCAGAGTCATTCGGAACAGCGCGGCAAAATTCGCATGATCTCTAAGGGACCAGCCGCATCGAGACGCCAAGGCGCACAGAGCGCTGGAAAGACTGCAGCCTCGCACTTATCCAGAGTGAATGACTCAAACC
>DASWUZ010000196.1:0-4209 GCA_036401395.1 Acidisarcina sp. | reverse complement strand
CGCCAAGCTCGAACCACTCCTCGAAAAAGGAGATACCTTCATCGACGGCGGCAATTCCAACTACAAGGATTCGCAGCGCCGCCACGCGCAGCTGACTGCCAAGGGCTTCAACTTCATCGACGTCGGCACATCGGGCGGCGTGTGGGGTTTGCAGGAAGGCTACAGCATGATGATCGGCGGCGACGAAGAGCCCGTCGAGCGGCTGCGCCCGATCTTCGAGACCCTCGCTCCCGGCAAAACTGAAGGCTGGGGACGCGTCGGCCCCGCCGGCGCCGGCCACTTCGTCAAGATGGTCCACAACGGGATTGAATACGGCATGATGCAGTCCTACGCCGAGGGCTTCTCGATTCTCAAGGCCAAAACGCCCCTCAACCTCGACCTGACGCAAATCGCGGAGATATGGCGCAAGGGCAGCGTGGTGCGTTCGTGGCTGCTCGACCTTACAGCCGATGCGCTCAAAAAGAACCCCGCGCTCGACGGCCTCGAGGCTTACGTCGCCGACTCCGGCGAAGGCCGCTGGACCGTCTTCGAGGCCATCGACCTCAACGTATCCGCGCCAGTGATCACGGAGTCGCTGATCCGCCGCATCCGTTCGCGCGAAGAGAATAACTTCACCGACCGCATGCTCGCCATCATGCGCAACGCCTTCGGCGGCCACGCAGTTAAAAAGGACTAACAGCAATTTAACAACAGTACGGAGGATTGGCTGATGGCAGCGGACGTGATTATTTCGCCGGAAGATTTGAAACAGGCAACAGCCGGTAGCGAGCGCATACCGGAGCCGGGCGTCGTCGTGATCTTCGGCGCGTCAGGCGACCTGACCAAGAAGAAGCTGCTCCCAGCGCTATTCCACCTGGAGCAGTCGGGCCTCCTGCCCAAAGAATTCTCCATCGTCGGCGTGGCGCGTCGTCCAATCAAAGACGAATTCGTCGCCGACATGAAGGATGGCATCCTCAAGTATGGCGGCGTCAAAGAGGGGGCGGACAAGCTCGATGGTTTCGTTGCGAAGATCACTTACTTCGCATTAAACTTCGACGACAATACCGACGGCTATGAGCGCCTCAAGTCCTTCCTCGACGGCATCGACAAAGAAAAAGGCACGCAAGGGAATCGCCTCTTCTACCTCGCGACCGCGCCAGAGTATTTCGCCGACATCATCAATCGTCTCGGTGCGAAGGGCATGGCGCAGCCGCCACAGGGCACGGTGCGCGCGATCATCGAAAAGCCGTTTGGTCATGACCTGCAGTCCGCACGCGAGTTGAACGACGACGTCAACAAAGTCTTCCACGAAAACCAGATTTTCCGCATCGACCATTATCTCGGTAAAGAGACGGTGCAGAATGTGCTCGTCTTCCGTTTCGCTAACGGCATTTTCGAGCCCACCTGGAACCGCAACTATATCGACCACGTGCAGATCACCGCATCCGAGAGCATCGGCATTGAAGGCCGCGGGCCGTTCTACGAAAAGGCCGGAGCTCTGCGCGACGTAGTGCAAAACCACATGATGGAATTGCTCTCCTTCATCGCGATGGAGCCGCCCGTTTCCTTCGAGGCGGACGCCGTGCGCCGCGAAAAAGTAAAAGTCTGGCGCTCGATGAAACCGATCGCAATATCCGACACCGTACGCGGTCAGTACGGCCCGGGCATCGTCGACGGGCAACAGGTAAAGGGGTACCGCGAAGAAGAGCGCGTCGACCCGAGCTCCTCGACCGAAACATTTGCCGCCGTAAAACTCGAGATAGAAAACTGGCGCTGGGCGGGCGTTCCCATCTACCTGCGCGCCGGCAAACGGCTTCCAAAGCGCACCACCGAAATCACAATTCAATATAAGCAGCCGCCGATGTTACTTTTTAACCGGTCCGCGTCGAGCCCATGCAGCGAGATTCAGCCAAACCTCATCACCATGCGCATCCAGCCCGACGAAGGCATCTCACTCCGGTTTGGCGCCAAGGTCCCAACCCCCGATATGTCCGTCTGTCCAGTGGTGATGAACTTCAACTACGCGGATGCCTTCGGCGTCTCCTCAGCCAATGGCTACGAGCGCCTGCTGCTTGATGCGATGCTCGGCGATGCGACGCTCTTTGCACATCGCGATGGAGTCGAAGCGACCTGGGCACTATACACACCCGTACTTGACGCCTGGGCCGCAACGAAGCCGCAGGACTTCCCCAACTACGCAGCAGGCAAGTGGGGTCCGCCCGACGCAGACGAACTGATCAAGCGGGACGGTCGCGTGTGGCGCACGCTTTGAGCGCATCTATCCATACGAGTAAATGATGTTCAGCTCAGAGTCTGGGCGTCAATGACCCCTGACTTTGACTACTTCGAGAAATTGAGCAATTCACGAATGTCAACCCAAATCAGCTATTACGTCTTCTCCACTCCCGATGAACTAATCAAAGCGGCAGCAGATCGCCTCCTCGCCAAGGTCATCGCGGCCGCCGAAGCTCGCGGCGTAGCGCGGATCGCAATCTCCGGCGGCAACACGCCTCGCCCGATGTTCCAGCTTCTCGGCTCTGAGCCTTATCTCAGCCGCATGCCGTGGGACAAACTTCAGCTCTTCTGGGTAGACGAACGCTGCGTCCCGCCAGACCACCCCGACAGCAACTACCGCATGACCCGCGAAGCCATGCTTGACAGGGTCCCGCTGCCCGCGGCGCAAATTTTCCGCATGGAAGGCGAGCTCGATCCTCAGCAAGCCGCTGCCAATTACGAAAACCTCCTACGGCAACAGTTCAACCTTCATCCCGGCCAGTTCCCCACCTTCGACGCCATTCAACTCGGAATGGGCGACGACGGGCACACCGCTTCGCTCTTCCCTCACACCGACGCCCTTCACGAGCAAACCCGCCTCGTCGTCGCGAATCACGTCCCGCAGAAAGACACCTGGCGCATCACCCTGACCCTGCCTGTCATCCTCGCCGGGCGTGACGTCTCTTTCCTCATTCAAGGCAGCGACAAGTCCGAGGTCCTTAAAGATGTCCTCCTCGGCGCCTATGATCCCGAGACCCACCCCTCGCAACTGATCCGCCCACTCAATGGCAACCTGATCTTCCTCCTCGACGAAGGCGCGGGCGCTGAACTGCCGACCGTAGGCGCAGATGGCTGGGGACGGTTGGAGATCGGAGCATGATTCTCGCCGGCGATGTAGGCGGCACCAAGGTCCACCTCGCGCTCTACCAATTTGCCGAGGGCAAGCTCGCCCACGTCCGCGACGAACAGTATCCCGCCAAGGCCCACGCTGGGCTCGAAGAAATTGTCAGGCTATTTCTGAACGAATCCCCCGACAAACCAAACGTCACCGCCGCGTGCTTCGGAGTTCCCGGCCCCGTGCGCGGCGGAAGGTTGAAGCTCACTAATCTCCCCTGGGAGCTCGACAGCCACGAACTTTCCCGCAATCTAGACATCGAACACGTCTTCCTCATCAACGATCTTGAGGCCAATGGATACGGCATTCCCGAGCTCAACCCCGGGCAAATCTTCGTCCTCAGCGAAGGCGATCGCAGCGCTGTGGGCAATCGTGGCCTCGTCTCCGCCGGCACCGGCCTCGGCGAGGGCGTGCTCGTCTGGAATGGCAAGACCCACGTCCCCATGGCTTCTGAGGGCGGTCACTCCGACTTCGCCGCTCGCACCGATGAGGAGATAGATCTCCTTCGTTACCTCCGCAGGACACTCGCCGGGCGCGTAAGCGTCGAGCGTGTTGTCTCCGGCCTCGGCCTGCAAAACATCTACTCCTTCCTGCGCGATGAGAAGCATCTCGAAGAACCGGCATGGCTCAAAGATCGAATGGAGAACGAAGACCGCAATGCGGTCATCGGAGAACTCGCGGAGGCTGGCGCAAACGAACTTTGTTCCCGCACCCTCGACTTGTTTGTTTCCGCGTACGGTGCGGAGGCCGGCAATCTCGCCCTCAAAGTGCTTTCTGTCGGCGGCCTCTACCTCGGCGGTGGCATCGCGCCCAAAATTATGAAGACCATGAAGGACGGCGCATTCATGAAGGCCTTCACCGACAAGGGTCGCCTCAGTGAACTGCTCGTGCGCACTCCGGTTATGGTCATACTTGAGAGCCGCGCTGCGCTCATAGGAGCCGCCGCCTACGCCGAAGCCCGGGCCGCTGAAATCGGCGGCATGTCAGCCCGCGCCGCTTCCGTGCGCTTCTCTTAGCTCAGTACCTGTGTCCCCCGTCAGCATCTAATGTCGCCAATACCC
>DASWUZ010000195.1:0-26189 GCA_036401395.1 Acidisarcina sp. | reverse complement strand
ACATTCACGTGCGGCTTAGAACGGTCAAACTTTTCCTTACCCATAGTTGCTTCTCTCCGTAACTTCCGTTGCTCGGCGCGAAAGACGTGCCATAGACTGAGGTTTCTAGCTTTTTCCGTTCACCCGGGCAATGATTTCCTCGCTCACCGAGCGGGGGGCCTCTTCGTACCGGCTGAATTCCATCGAGTAATTTGCGCGTCCCTGCGTCGAGGAGCGCATGTGGGTTGCGTAACCAAACATCGTGCTGAGCGGCACCATCGCCTTGATGACCTGGACTCCGACGCGAGCTTCCATGCCTTCGATCCGGCCGCGGCGGGAGTTGAGGTCGCCAATGATCGTGCCCATGTAGTCCTCGGGAACGGTCACTTCGACTGCCATGACTGGTTCAAGCAGAACCGGGCTAGCCTTACGCGCGGCTTCCTTGAAGGCCATCGAGCCTGCAATCTTAAATGCCATTTCGTTCGAGTCGACATCGTGATAGCTGCCGTCATAGAGCGAAGCCTTGACGTCGACCATCTCGTAGCCCGCCAGCACGCCGCCGAGCAGCGCCTCGCGGATACCCATATCGATCGGCTTGATGAATTCCTTCGGAATCACGCCGCCCTTGATGTCGTTGATGAACTCGTATCCCTTGCCCGGCTCATTTGGCTCGAGACGAATCTTGGCATGGCCGTAGTTGCCCGAGCCGCCAGTCTGGCGAATGTACTTGCCCTCGCCCTCGGCCTGCTTGCGAATCGTCTCGCGGTACGCGACCTGGGGTTTGCCGACATTGGCCTCGACCTTATACTCGCGCATCATGCGGTCGACGATGATCTCAAGGTGAAGCTCGCCCATACCCTCGATAATCGTCTGCCCCGAATCAATGTCGGTATGGACCTTGAAGGTGGGGTCTTCCTGCGCCAGCTTCGCCAGCGCCATGCCCATCTTCTCCTGGTCGACCTTGGTCTTGGGCTCGACAGCCACGGCGATGACCGGCTTGGGAAAGGTGATCGATTCAAGCACCACAGGATGCCGGTCGTTGCAGATGGTGTCGCCGGTGACCAGATTCTTCAGACCAACGCAGGCGCAGATGTCGCCAGCAAGTATCTCCTGGATCTCTTCGCGCTTATTGGCGTGCATCTTCAAAAGCCGCCCAATGCGCTCGGTCTTGCCGGTACGGGGATTCAAGACCACGTCGCCGGTCTTCAACTGGCCCGAGTAGACACGAATGAAGATCAACTGCCCAACAAACGGGTCGGTCATGATTTTGAAGCCGAGGGCGCAGAAAGGCTCGCTGTCGTCGGCGTGGCGCAGGATGACCTGCTCCATATCGTCGGGGTTGTGACCCTCGATGGGAGGAACGTCAAGCGGGCTGGGCAGGAAATCGACAACCGCATCGAGCAGCGTCTGGACGCCTTTGTTCTTGAAAGAGGAGCCGCAGAGTACGGGGAAGACATGCATCCCAATCACCGCGCGACGCAACGCCACCTTCAGCTCAGCCGCCGTCGGGGTCTCGCCTTCTAGAAACTTGTGCAGCATCTCGTCATCGTTCTCGGCAACCGACTCGACGAGCTGCATGCGGAAGGCCTCGGCCTTTGCGAGCAGATTCGCAGGAATCTCTTCGACGTCGTACTGCGCTCCCATGGTCTCGTCGTGCCACAGGATGGCCTTCATCTCGATAAGGTCGACGACACCTTTGAAGCCGGCCTCCTGGCCGATGGGAATCTGGATCGCTACAGGACGCGCGCTGAGACGCTTGCGGATGGTGTCGATGGCATGCTCGAAATCGGCGCCCGCCTTGTCCATCTTGTTGATGAAGCAGATGCGGGGAACGCGGTACTTGTCGGCCTGACGCCAGACAGTCTCTGACTGCGGCTCGACTCCGTGGACCGCATCGAAACACGCCACTGCGCCATCGAGCACGCGCAGGGAGCGCTCGACTTCGGCAGTAAAGTCCACGTGGCCGGGAGTATCGATAATGTTGATGCGAATGTCTTTCCAGGTGCAGGTCGTTGCGGCCGATGTGATGGTGATGCCGCGCTCCTGCTCCTGCTCCATCCAGTCCATCGTGGCTGTACCCTCGTGCACCTCGCCGATGCGGTGGGTGATGCCCGTATAGAACAGGATGCGCTCGGTCGTAGTCGTCTTCCCGGCGTCGATGTGCGCCATGATTCCGATGTTCCGGCAACGATTTAGAGGTACGAGGCGAGCCACTTTAATCTCTCACTTTCGCAGGACGTGCCTGCGTTTACTCTTGCTGCTGATTCAGCTTCCAGCCCCTAACCAGCAGCTAAAATAGAACGGCTAATTACCACCTGTAATGCGCGAAGGCCTTGTTGGCTTCCGCCATGCGGTGAACGTCTTCCTTCTTTTTCATCGCCGCGCCGCGTCCGTTGGCTGCATCGAGCAACTCATTAGTGAGCTTGTCGATCATGCCCTTCTCGCCGCGCGCCCGGCCGTAGGTAACCAGCCAGCGAATCGCCAGCGAAGTACGGCGCTCCGGGTTCACTTCGATGGGTACCTGGTAGTTCGCGCCGCCAACCCGGCGGGTCTTGACCTCAAGCAGCGGCTTGCAGTTCTCGACGGCCTTTTTGAAGAGTTTGAGGGCTTCATCGCCGCCGCGCTGTTCAAGATTCGTCATCGAGGTGTAGAAAATCTGCTGCGCGGTCGACTTCTTGCCGTCCCACATCATCGAGTTCACAAACTTCGTGACCAGCGAGGAATTGTAGACCGGGTCTCCCGGAACCTCACGCTTAGCGATATGACCTTTTCTTGGCATAGTTCCTTATCTCAAATCTGTCTGGGCAAGCCCTTACTGCGAATTCTGTTGACCTACTTCTTACCCTTAGTCGCTGCTGCTGCACCGGTCTTGGGCCGCTTGGCGCCGTATTTCGACCGGCTCTGCTTGCGATTGGCAACACCCACGGAGTCCAAAGTCCCGCGCACCACGTGGTAGCGAACGCCTGGCAGGTCCTTGACGCGGCCGCCGCGAATGAGCACGATCGAATGCTCTTGAAGGTTGTGGCCGATGCCTGGAATGTACGTGGTGACCTCGATGCCGTTGGTGAGGCGAACGCGGGCAACCTTGCGCAGTGCGGAGTTCGGCTTCTTCGGGGTTTGCGTGTAAACGCGGGTGCAGACTCCGCGCCGTTGCGGCGAACCTTGAAGTGCCGGACTGGCCGTCTTATACCGCGGTGCGGTACGGCCCTTTCTGACGAGCTGACTGAATGTAGGCAAACTTCACTCCTTGCTGCTTCTCACAAACCGAACAATCGCTAGTGAATCCAGCGATCAACTCACAAGCTCGCCGCCGCCAAAGGCCGCACACGAGTTTTCGAGAAACGCAATTCTGCGCTTCTCATATAATCGACGCCAAGCCCTGACCGCTGCTTTGCGCCTGTCCTAACTTCCCAGCCAGACGAGACCCACGACGGTGTCCGCGCGTTTCCCTCAACAACCCCTGAGCGGAAAGCCAGATCCGTTTCGTGTTTCCGGCCTGCATAGCCTCTTTAGGCAAGAGGTTTTCGCAGATGCCGATGCGATGGGCCACAGATTTATTCTGGTCAGCGCCAGTCCCCTCCAAGCTTTCAGGGTGCGGCTGCCGTCCTCTGTGGAACAATTGCTTACGCCAGCCCAACCGCGGAGGCGTACAACTCTCGGAACCTTCTAACAATATCAATTCCCAAAGCGATCGTCAACGGGCATGGTGCTAAAAATGCTCACTTTCAGGTGCCGCTCGATGAATTCGCGGGAGTGGAGGGATTTGGCCGCTGGTTACCCCTTAACCCTTGCTGGTTGTCGCTGCTCATCTAACTGAAACGGGCCGTCTAATTTCTGAGGAAATTTGCCGAGCCCGGCCGCCGGTACCATCGCGGCCGCAGACAGTCTAAAGACCTGCTGCAAGCGAACCGCATACAGCGAAGCGCGGCAAAGTCTTTCCTGCGCTGTTGCCGAAGCCGCCCCGGCCTTTTACACTGGAGGTTCGGACTGAGCGATTTTGATAGGTAGTACGAAGACCGTCTTGCGCGCTTGCCTGCCTGGACGGGGAGGTTTCATGTACCGGTTCTTGACTCTGATTGCGTTGTTTTGTGTTTCCCTTCCCATTGGACTTTCCGTCGCAGGCTGTGGCCGTAACTATAGTGCATATTGCGCCAATACCGGTTTCGGCAAGAAGGTAACGGACGTCGACACCATCGACCTCGAACCTAAACTTACCGGCCTGTCTCTTTCCTTCGGGCAGACGGGGTCGCTGAACGTCCCTCAGGCTTATGGCTGCAACCATAACACCGTCGAGGTCGCCCATTTTCTTTATGGATCTGACAATAAGTCGATAGCCGACATCTCCCCGACTGGCGTCATCTGCGCCGGCACGTGGAACCGCACCAGTGGCGGCGGAATCACCGACTACACCATTTGCACACCGCCGGCCACCAGCGGTACCGCTTTGATCACCGCCCAAGGCGGAGGCGCGACCAGCAATCCGGTCACAGTTTACGTTCACCCGCCAGTGACAAATGCGACCGTAAACAGCAATGGCAGTTGCCTTTCACAGAATATGACTTCGCAGTTGGACGCCACCGCTTACACCAATGGGTCTACCACGATGCCCTTCTGCGCCCCCTACGGCAACTCATCCAACGGCTTTAACTCGTGCAGCAATAACCCGGTTAATGGCGTGCCCGATTGCATTTGCAACCTCGGTCACCTCAACTACATCCCCCAGAATGGGGGAGTCCTGAAGATCGACCAGAACGGCGTCGCCACCGCATTGTTTCCGGGGACCTCGCTGATTGCTGCCAGCATCTCGGGCGTGAGCTTCAATGCGGGCTACTTCGCAACCTGCTCCCCGCAGAAAATCACCCTCAGCGTGCCTCCAGGCGATGTAAACAGCGCGGGGATCGTAACCGTGACTGGTACTACTCCGGTCCAGGTGACAGAGACCGTCATTGACACCAATGGAAATCCCATCACCGGGCTTAATCTCAATTTTACCTCCACTAACCCTCAGCAGATCGCGGTGAGTAGCATCGGTTCGGTGTCAACCAGCTTTCCCGGTGTGGCCCAGATAAATGCGGTGTGCGAGCCGCCCACATGTAACCCGGCACCGATTAATAAGATCGGGCAGTACGGGGGAACGGGCCTGCCGGTCACCAGCAGCAATACCCTGACCTTCCAGTCTCCCGGGCTTAGCGGTACCTTGCTCTGGCTGGCCAGCCCCTACTCTCCATTCTTCACCCACTTTGACCTCAGCCTCAGCAATCTCAGTACCCCGGTCAAGATGCCTTATACGCCGAACTCAATGGTGCTCGATCCGGCGACGTTGAATCTTTACTTTGGCAGCTACCGGGAGCTGATGGTCTACAACGCCAGCGGCAATACACTGAGTCGAGAAGACACGACCGTCCCAGGAGTGGTGCTCGGCGTATCGCCCCAGGGGACTACTGTTGTGATTTGCGATCAGGTCCGCCAGTTGATTTATCTTTACTCCCCTGCCGGAGGGATCCAGTCCACCATCGGCGGCCTGGCGACAAAGGTCGCATTCAGCGCCGACAGCGCCACTGTTTATTTGACCGGGCCGGATTCACTTTATGTTCACAACGTCACTACCGGATGGAGCACTTACACCATTCCGACTGCCCAAAAAGTCCCGGCCACTTGCCCACTCGATAACTCCGGAACCATGCCTTACTGCGCGCCGGACGTCACTACTACGAATCCGCACGTAGGCGCCTTCCTCTCAGGAAACTCCACCACGGCCCGCAGTTACTGCTACGACGGATCCGCTAACCCTCCCTATTTTCCCGCAACTACGGATGTGGATCCTGCGACAGACCGCCTCACCGCGACCGCCAACGGCAAGCACGTCATTGGAGCGTCGGCCACTCCTGCGACCCTGACCGACATCTTCACCGCGCTTCCCGTGGGCGCTTGCCCTAACAACACGCCCGTGCAGCTTGGAACCAATGTTGTCCAGGCCGCCCTGCCGGGAATGCCCGCAGCCATCGACCAGGTCGTGACTTCGTATGACTCTTCGCTGGCCTTTATTACATATTCAGCGAGTACCACGGCGCTGGCAGGGGGAGCGCCTGGCGCAATACTGCCGGCCTACATGCCTTCCACAAACCCTGGAACGCCGGGTACGATAGCTCCCGTGACTTTGACTGGAGGAGCAACGGCGCCACTGGCCGGTGTCTTCAGCCCTGACAATTCACAGTTTTTTGTGGGAACAGCGGGAGACGATCTGGTCCATGTGATCGACGTGAAGTCCTTGACCGACACATCCACCATCAACCCGAGCCTGCCTGATGCAAACGGAAACCCGGTTCCAGCCGTGTTCCTGGCGGCCAGGCCGCGCAAGGTTGGCTAGCCGAATTCAGCGGTGTCTCCTGCGAGAGTGGACACTTCTTTCGTGTACCAAAGTAACAGTTGACATGAGCGCGAGAAGTATTTAGAGTCCGCATCCGAGTCGTGTCGCCGGATAATGAATAAGGGCAAAAAGAACAGCCGGCCGCAGAAGGAAGAAAAATCGGACGCCCGACTGACGGCTCGGATGCTAATAATTGACGCGGTCAGCGCCAATGTGGGCCGATTTATTCGCTACTCAGCTATCGTCTTGGTTTGCCGATATTTGTATTATGGCGTTCTGGTACTGTCTGGTAGAACGACCGACGCCCATTTTTGGGTGCAGGTGTTGGCGAATGCAAAAGTCAGTGTGGTGCTCCCTTGGGCATTTGGTGGGGTCGGCGTTGGTTTCGGCTTGAGTCAACGAAGTTTGCGGCGGCGCACCGTCTCCACCATGACCGAGCGCATCCGACGACTTGAGGGGAAGATAGATTCTGGTTCGGCGTTGGGCGGCATATCGCCGACCGGCACGACTTACCCGGAGAATTGATTATGGACGCAAATGTAATTGCTAGATTTTTGATATCTGGTTTTAGCCTCCTGGGGATAATCTTCACGCTGCTCTTTCTGGTAAGTGACTACAGGCTAGATGATTATCGTGAAAGCTTATTTGAGCTTCGGGAAGAGCTGTTTGACATCGCCGCCGCCAGCGATGTGGGATTTGCTCACCCGGCCTATCTTATCTTGAACCTGCGGATAAAAAGCCTTCTGCTATATGCTCATAGGACAAAATTTATTATGTTCCTTCTTTACGCTGTCTTTGTCCGCACAAACAGCGAGGCTGACGATTCCGGCGAAAAGTCGCTCAGCGCGACGCTTGGAGGTTTGCGCCATGACCAGAAAGAAGTGGTCATGATTCTGAGCAACAGAGTGGATGAGATTCTCATTCGTAGAGTGATATTTCTGCCCCTTTTGCACGAAGCCCTTGAAGACCCTCGAGCGACGCAAGCCGCAAATCTTGCTTCCCCGAGACCGTTCATAGTGAAAGCCGTGGAGCATCAAGCCATGAGGGTCTACGACTTCGCGAGACCGGCCTAACTTTCCCGGAAGAATCACTGGCCCCCTTGGTCTCGCTTTCTCATCTAACATCGAAGTCAATCTCATCGACATAGCACCAGCCCCAATCCTCGCCAGGCTCGATCGAACGCATGACCGGATGCTTTATTCCCCGAAAGTGCTTCGTGGCGTGCTTGTTTTTGGAAGAGTCGCAGCAGCCAACATGTCCGCATACCAGGCACATACGCAGGTGGACCCAGCGGTCGCCCGACTTGAGGCATTCTTCGCAGCCATTCGTATTAGGTTTTACATCTTGAATTTGGTCCAGGTGAGTGCAGGCTTCTGGCATGGGTTTTCCTCTCTACAGGCTTTAAGATGCGTTCGTCGCAATCGAAGGTTTGGCGACTTACATCCGGCAATTCACAACTCCACGTTAAAGCCGCTGACCACCACGCGCGGCCGCTCCCCGCGAGTATCGCTATGGCTCACCTGCGTCTGTATGGTCCGCTGCTCACCCGGCAGCAAGGTCACGTAATTGTCGCTATAAAGTACCGGCAGGATGCGGTCCCCGCTCCTCTCCCGCACAACCTTGAGCCGCACCATAAGCGCCGGCGTCGCTGAAGTATTTCTAAGTTGAGTAGTCAAATTCCAATGGTCCCCTTCGTGGCCAACGGTAGTGGCAGCGGTGACTCGCGCTCTGGGAAGACTACGGATTGCCCTGTAATTTCCCTCCTGCAACCCGCGCATATAGAGGTTAGTCGACACCGGATTGGCGGCCCGTGAGAGCGTCAGAAGCAAAAAATGAACAGACGTGAGACCCGCCGGATACTCCATCTGCATGCAGGCTTGAACGGTATCTTCCGCGCTGTCGAGAAGGGCAGTCTTCCTCCATCTTGACGAGCCATCGATATTCAGAATCTCCGCGGTGGCAGTCAATCCGCGAAGATTCCCGGCGCTGTAATTCACTACCTCGATTGCCTCCGTCGCGCGGTTCCATTGAATGTGCAGCGGTTCGCACGCGTTCTTCGACGCGAAGTAAGCTGGAGTCGGCTCCATCAGGTAGTCATAGGTCTGCCAAAGCAGCGAGGGCCAGCAAGGGTGGCTCATCCAGAGCAGGAGCCCCATGCGGTTCTTGCTCTGGGCCTCGAACTCGGCGCGGAAGCCGTCGTAGTTCACGAAGTGCGCCAGCCAGAGCCACTCTTCGAGATTGTCAGACGTACCGTAGCTGTCCTCGATGTTCTTGAGCAGGTTGATGCCACGTCGCTGCTGGCCGCCCTCGCAAAAATCGTGCAACCCCCACTCCAGACCCTGGGGCCACAGCGCGCGCTCCGGCATATATGCCCGCACAGTTTCGAGCGATGGCATGTTTGGCATTCCGATCTCACTGTGCAGCTGAGGGTATGCCGCGTTGGTAAAGTAGAACGTCGGAGACATCGCGCTATACGGGCCGTGTCCGCCCACAACGTCATCAGCCGAGCTCGAAATGTAATGCATGGCGGGGTGCAGTTCGGGGAGCAACTTCCTTATCGCCTGGTCCAGTGTCTTCGGCGGATAGCCTTCGTTGCGCCCACAGTAGAGTGCTATCGACGGATGATTGCGAATGCGCAGCAGGGTGTCGGCCGCATTTGCCATGAACAAAGCTTCATCGTCCGGGTTGGGCCCGTCCCACGGGTTAGCTAGCCAGAAATCCTGCCAGACCATCACTCCATGCCGATTGCAGGCTTCGTAAAAGGCATCGCCGCCAATCTGACCGACCCAATTGCGGACCATGTTGAAGTTCATATCGCGGTGGTAGCGAAGGGCGGCGTCATATTCGCGCGCGCGATAGCGCAGCATTGATTCGCTGAAACCCAAGTTGCCTCCGCGCGGTATGAGGCGGCGTCCGTTTATCCATAGCCTGAGGGCGCTGCCCGCTTCGCTGTAGGTCATTTGGCGGATCCCGGCCTTGAACATCGTCGTGTCCGAGATGGGGCTGCCATCGGGCTCGAACGAAAGCTCCACGTCGTATAGGTGCGGGTCGCCATACCCCACCGGCCACCAGAGTTGCGGATTTGCTATATGCAAGGAGGAATGTGTGGAAGGGTCGAGCTGAACGTGCGCGCTGGCAGAGCCGCCGATTGAAACCGGCTGCTCAAACCGCACGTCCCCGAAGCGGCCGCGAAGTGTTCCTTTGACCGGCGCAGGTTCGTGGTTAATCAATTTGAGCTCGACCGAGATGTCGGCGTGCGAAGTGTCTGGAAGCGGCAGTGTAGTTGTTACCAGAGGATTAGCAAGCGTTACCGGCCCGCTCGTGCTCAGCGAAACACGATCCACGATGCCCGTATTTCTCCCTCGTATTGTGGGGATCCAGTCCCAGCCTACCGAAGCGTGATATGTCGGATTATCCGATCCGAGCGCACCGCCGTTGAGTCCGTTTCCCTCCCACGTCTTCTGCTTGCAGCTGCCGGGTGTCGCGTTCTTTTCGATTCGCACAGCGAGAGCATTCGTCTTGCCAGGCCGCACCTGGCCGGTTACATCGAACTTTCCGCGCTGAAAAGCGCCTTCGACACGGCCGATTTTTTCGCCATTCAGAAAGACTTCCGCCTTCCAGTTAACGCCCTCGAAGTTCAGCCATACCCTCCTGCCCGGTCTAAGTGCGGGAGCGAGGAACTCTGTCCTGTACCAGAAATCCGAATAGAAAAAGGAGTCGGAAACATAGAGCTGATTCTTGCCATAGTTTGGGTCAGGAATCGCTTCGACATTGAGGTAGGAAGTTAGTACAGTGCCCGGAACGGTTGCTACTACCCACTCGGGGTCTTTAAAGCCCGCGGTCGAAAACGCCGCACCATCACCGCTCACCAGCGAAGAACGCTGCACCTTCCATGCTCCCCCTGACAGGTCGAGCCCGCCATCCG
The DNA here is from genome assembly GCA_036401395.1 of Acidisarcina sp. Classification (GTDB taxonomy): domain Bacteria; phylum Acidobacteriota; class Terriglobia; order Terriglobales; family Acidobacteriaceae; genus DASWUZ01. Next base: position 15,918 of record DASWUZ010000195.1, on the reverse strand, counting down.
GGCGTGCAGGCGGGGCAGCCTTCGAGCGCGCCACTTTGCCGCCATGCCCGTAGATTTCCAGTTCGCTAAGAATGTAACCGTTCGGAGAAGTGGGCCGCGTCATCAATACCCGGACGTATCGCCCGCGGACGAAGTGCGGCAGCCTCACGTCATCGACGAGGTCGTCGCCGGCTGCCAACAGATGGAGATCGCGCCACCTCTCCGCGTCATCCGATACCTGAATCGTCCCCTCAGCAGCGCGCAAGATCCAGTGCAGCTTGACGCGGTTGAATTCGCAACCCGCGCCGAGGTCAACGTAGACCCACTCCTCACCCGGCCCCGCGCTCATCCATGCGCTCGTGAAGTTGTAGGGGCCGCCGATATTTACACGCTGGCCCTGATGAAAGAACGCCACCTCTCCGACGCTCCACCCAACTGAGTCAGCAGCCTGGGCAGGAGCGTTGTTAAGAACAAATTCAACCTGATAAAACCGGCTCCGGCAGGTCCGGCTAAGAGAAATCGACGGAAGAAACAGCTGACCCTGACGAGCAAGATCAGGCGGGAAATTGTCCACCGAGGCAGGCGGCGGGGCGGGTACGGAACCAACGTTTTCCCACTGACGCCCATCGTCCGAAACCGAAACATTAAACGACCAATTCGCAGCCGCTGTGCCGCGCGGCGGCACCACAACGATGTCGACGCGGTCAACTTCAGGAACGGTCGTGCCGCCGCCAATCTCAAACTGCACCGTCGCATGAGGGCCCGTCAGTTGGTCGACGCTACGGTCGGAGTGGTCCAGAAGTATTTCGCGTGCTTGTTTGGGAAGCACGCCACGCGTGCTCATCGTAGTCGCCACCCATGTTGGCAGCTTCGTATCGATGATGCCGTCCGTCACGAGCTGCGCGGTGAGGTTGTAATCGTAGCTGCTGGAGTGATAGGCGGGACGCAGCAAGGCAAGGTTGCGATAGCTCAATGGAGCGGGGACAAGCTGCGGGCTAAAATCCTCAGCGGGATTTCCAGGGTAAACGCCTATCCCGCGCGTGAACTCCGCTGTAGGTGGAGGCATCAGACTTTCCGCAACCACCGGCTCCGGCGCCATCTGCGAGGAAACCTCCCCGGCAGCGGGAGCAGCCTCCAAAGCCGGTACACCACCCAACGCAACTCCGGCTCCAGCCAGTACGCCGCTCTTCAGGAAAATTCGTCTTGACGTTGCCATGTTATTTGCCTCCAACTGTAGCTTGGCATCCTCACGCGCCAAACATCGCGAAGCCGATAATACTTCATCTTGTGCAGACAATCCTGTTCGTGACAACCCGCACACAGCGCTTTAAGGCCCGTTGCTTTGGTTCGGGCTAGACTCCAGCGGAAGCATCTGATGAGTAGTCCAAAATGGTCCGAAGGGGAAAGGCCCGGGTTAGATCCAAAATGCCGGTATAGATAAGTAATAGGCGAGGCAAGACGGACACCTGTACCCGTGGCCTAGAAGTTGTGAACGTGACTGCGTGCCTCACCTACTTTTGTTTGCCTCCTGCTACATTGACCTCCGCTCTGGTGCCTATTTAGCGTGTTTCAGTACCCGGACTATTTGCGGCGAGCTTATCGAGTCCCTACTATCTTCCCCACAGAGTCAGAGTCACCACAAGAATCTCTACGTTTAACTGCCTCGAAACGGCTTCCGAGAGGCTGGCGCCTGTGACCCATAGGGTTTCTGTTGTAGTGAGCTTGGCGCGTTTGAAGGGATTGCGCAGGCGAGTAAACTGAAGGCGGCCAGACCGTCGGAGATGTCCGGGGCGGTCTTGGCACGAAGGTATTTTGCCATGAATCCGATCAGTGCATGCGATGCGGCATTACGTCCTGGCGGAGCGGGCGAGGCCCTGCGAACACCCGGGATATGGACCCTTGCCGTGTTGCTGGGAAGCGGTCTGGTGCAGGCGCAAACGACTTCGCGGAATCAGTTGTCACCAGACCAGCTCTTCCAAGAGGCTCTCGCCGCACAGGAGCGGGGAGACGATGCGGTGGCCGTGAGCAGGTATCGGGAGCTTCTTCGGTTGCATCCCGAGGCTGAGTCGGTGCGCGTGAACCTGGGTGCGACTCTCGCGCATGAGAAGCACTTCGACCAGGCGATCGAGCAATATAGCGCTGTGCTGAAAGCCGATCCGAGCAACCGTCTCGTTCGGTTGAATCTTGTGATGGTATATCAGGACGGTGCCGACCTGACGGATGCGATCAAGGAACTAGAACGACTGCATCGGGAAGATCCAGGCGACCGGCGAGTCTTGCTGCTCCTTGGGGACAGCTATTTGAAGGCAGGCCGAGATGCGGATTCGATTTCACTGTTGCTGCCGCTCGAGTCGGCTCAGCCGGATGATCTGGAACTGGAATGGCTACTAGGAAGAGCACTGATTCATGCACACCGTTTGCAGGACGGCGTGGAGCGGGTCGAGAAAGTGGCGGAGAGTTCTACAAACGCCGATGCATTTTTGCTGGCAGGGCAGACGCGGTTCAGTATGAACCAATTCGACCTGGCGCGGAGGGACTCGGATGCTGCGGTGCGATTGAATCCGGCGGGGACGGGAGTCGCGACACTGGACGGCATGGTCCGCGAACAGACCGCGGATTATGACGGCGCGGAGACGGCGCTCTTGCAGGCTGTCGCCGCCGACGCCAAGGACTTTAATGCACATTTTTATCTGGGGGCGATCTACTACTTCAAACGCGACATGCCCCACGCAAGATTGCATCTGACACAGGCGCTCTCACTCCAGCCTCAATCCGCGCAAGTTCGTTACGAACTGGCGCGGGTGGCGCACGTTGACGGCAACCTCGATGAAGAACGAAAGGAACTAGAGACTGTCGTGCAGCAGACTCCAGATTGGCTGCAACCGCACATCGAACTGGCGGCGCTCTACTTTCGACTACGCCTACCCGAAGACGGCGCCAGGCAGAGGGAGATCGTTGACCGCATGATGGCCACCCTGCAAGCCACCCAATCCGAGGCCGCGCACTAGCGTATCCGTTCCCGTTATGTCTAGATTTCAGCACCGATCCGACTTATCCGGGATCGATGAAGGAAAGCGATTAACTCTAGCGCTAACTGTAAGCGCGCGACATTTTGTGCGGCCTGGAGATTGAAAGTAACAAATGTTCTCGTTCGCTTGTGTATAGTTCCCTGTAATGACTGTCAACATGAAAGACATTGCGCGCGATCTTGGCGTGTCGATTGTGACCGTGTCCAAGGCCCTCCGAGACCATCCTGATGTAAGCGACACCATGCGGGAGCGGATTCACCTTAAGGTCAAGGAACTGGGCTATCGCCCCAATCTGACAGCCCGCAGTCTTGTCACCGGCCGTTCTTCGCTGATCGGCCTTATCGTTCCGGATTTGATCCACCCATTCTTCGCTGAGGTCGCCAAAGGCCTATCGCTCGCCGTCCGGCAGCATGGATATTTCCTTGTTATGTCCTCTTCAGAAGAAGACCCTCTTCTGGAGCAACAGGAAGTTGAGCATATGCTCGCCCATCGCCTGGACGCCATGGTGATCGCTTCCTGTCAGACGAATGATGAGTTCCTGCGAAAACTTCGCCTGGGTGATACACCCTTGATCCTGATAGACCGTTTCTTCAAAGACCTCCCGTTCCATTTTGTTGGCTCTGATGACTACGCCGCCGGCAGACTTGCTGCCGAACACTTGCTGGCGATCGGGTGCCGGCGTCCCGCTCACATTCGCGGCCCGGAAAATAGCGTCGGCATTAGACGGCTTAAGGGGTTTACTGATGCACTGAAGAAACAGAACATCGATCTTCCGGAGGACTATATCCTTCGCGTTCTTAAAGTGGATGTGGGTGGAAGAACGAGCGGAGTTGACGCCTTCAGACGACTTATGGACCTGGCCTACATGCCGGACGGCGTCTTCTGCTACAACGACGTCATCGCCGTAGGAGTAATCGGTGAAGCTAGAAGCCAGGGGATGCGGGTACCGGAGGACCTCGCTGTGATCGGGTGCGGTAACCTTCACTATGACAACGAAATCAGTGTGCCACTCTCCAGCATAGATCAGAGGAGCAGCGAAATTGGGAGCCGGACCGCTAAGCTTATTCTAGGGATTTTGACTGACAAAGGTACGGCAGTCCAGCAGCGTGTCATCTTGAAACCTCACCTGATCGCACGTGCATCAACCGAAAGTACCAAATCGAATTTCGCGCATAGTAAGCTCGCCGGTCACACCAAACGCATCCATGCAAAAAACGTCTAGGTATCTCTGTGTAATCCGTGGGTGGAGATGCCTTCCGATGCGCCGCAACGCGGTCTCAGGATAAGCCGGTCACATTTTGATTGTTTGACTCGTCCGGCATCGGAGCGCCGGATGCTAAGAATGAATTGCATGACAAGATCTTGCCGCGCACATCTTGCAGCCGCCATTTTGGCCTGTGTAGCTCAGATCTGTGGAGGTCAGGGGACAGCCCCTCAAGATCCCTACCTGCAGCAACTCGGAGCAGCGAAACTCGAAGCCGGCAGGGGCGACGTGTCCGCCGCCAAAGGGGACATTGAGTCGGTCATCTCTCTCGATCCGAGTCGATCTGCCGGTTGGTATCAGCTTGGAGTGCTGCTGGGGCAGACGGGCGACTTTCACGGCGCGGAGTCGGCTCTTCAAAGAGCTGTCCAGCTCCAACCTGACCTTGCTCCCGCCCACTTCAGCCTGGCGCTGACTGCGATCGCAAATCCGCAAGAGAAAGCCGACTGGGCAGAGGCCTTGGCGCAATGCCGGGAGGCGCTCAAGTATCAGCCGGATTATCCGGAAGCGCTGAACCTGCTGGGCGTCGGGCTTCTAAAGTCAGGTTTGACGGACGATGCGATCGCCAGCTTTCGGGCGGCGATAAAGTTGTCGCCATCCCTGGCCGAAGCGCACTTCAATCTTGGCATGGCGCTTGAAAGCGCTGAGCAACTGAAGGACGCAGAGCTGGAATATCGGGCGGCAATTGCAGCCAGAGGAACCTACCCTGAGGCCGCCAGTTGGTTGAGCAAGTTACTGTTTCGCGAGGGTAAACCCGTCGCGGCAGAGCGGGAAGCACTTATTGCCCTGCGCGCCAATCCCGACTTAACCGAAGCGCACTATACGTTGGCCCGCATCCTGCGCTCGCTCCATCGCGACGAGGAAGCGAAGTGGGAATTTCGAGAATTCGAAGACCTAACACAACGCAAGACCAACAGCATACAGTCTGCGAATCTGAGTAATCAGGGGCTTGAGCTTGCCAGGAAGGGCGATACGCCGGGTGCGGTCGCCTCTTTGAAGAAGGCTATTGCGATGTGCCCGGACTATGGCGTGGCTCATTACAATCTTGGACTCGTGCTCGCTGATTCGGGCGATACATCGCATGCCGTCCTGGAATTGAAGAAAGCTGTCTCGCTTATCCCCAGTGAGGGGCGGACGTGGTTTAATCTCGGGCGGGCCTTACAACTCACAGGCAACTATTCGGACGCGCTTTCCGCCATGTCCTGGGCGGCCCATCTCGCTCCTTCTGACGCAGCAATTTCCGCTGCTCTCAAATCGCTGCGGACTGCTCGACGGGAGGCAGCGACCGGACGCGCTGTATCAGACGGCCCGCAGCTCTCCATCCCCCGTCCCCATGTGGGTGCCGCCACCGACACCGCTAAAGGCCACCTGCTTTTCGCCAGAGAATTGAATTCGACGGGAGACTTTGAGGGTGCTGCGGGAGAGTTGCTACGCTCGCTTAGCCTTGGTCCCGGCATGACTGAGGCAAGGCACGCTCTCGCCTGCGCTTACCTGCATAATGGGGACGAGGACCACGCCATGCTCGAATACTACAAGTTGCTTAGGTATGGTCCGGGAAGGCCGGAGTCCCGCGTCACTCCGAGAGGACTGTACTTGTGGTGTCTTAGAAATTCCCGCATGAATCGCAGGGAGCAACCGCAGGTCTTTCGACTCTGTTGGGCCTGAAATGGCCCAACTTCGCTCAAGATGACGGCCGGGTGCTCTCTTCACAGCGCGATGAGTGGGACTATTCGCAAGCATACGCCGTTGTTGCTCTCACTTTCCAACTGTCCTCAAGTCCCACTCATACGCAAAGGGGCCGCGCATAAATGGGGCACTCGGCGGGGGGGACGATTCGCTTACGGGCGGTGAGGCGTCTGACCGCCCCACTTCATCTGGTGCAAGGCCCACGCGGCGATGCTCGGCGCATCCTGGATCACGCCGCTTGCGATCATTTCCTCAAGCTTCCGAATGCTGACTCGCTTCACTACGAGGTCCTGCTCTTCAGCATCGGGGTTGGTTTTGCCCTGGCTTAACTCGGTAGCTCGAAAGACGTCGTAGGGCTGATCGGTGATCCCGTAGGCGTAATAAAGACGTCCAACATGCTCCATCTTTCCTGCGATCAAGCCTGTTTCCTCCTGCAATTCACCACGTGCCAATTCCATGGGATCAGGTTCGGCCTTCATCTCCCACGAGCCGCCTGGAAATTCGCAGAAGCGCTTCTTTACCGGGTACCTGAACTGTTCGATGAGGTATACGTGGTCGCCGTCTACGGGGATGATCATGGTGGCGCGAACCTTTTCAACAACGCTATAGATGCCATGGGAGCCGTCGGCGCGCTCGATCTCGTCTTCGCGGACGGTCATCCAGCGATTGCTGTAGACGACGCGGGTGGAGAGGGTCTTGATGGACATGACTTCCCTTTCTGGCGGCGATCTATGTATCTATCGAACTATGTATCCATGGAGCTATCAAGTCAGGGCTGCAAGAGGAATTGGCCGTCGCGCATGATCTGCTCTTCTTCAACCCAGATGTTGAAGCGGAGACCGACAACGTCGATGTGGGTCGTCGAGGTCCAGGGAGCGCCGGTGTGTTCGCCGTAGGGATTTCCGAAGGCGATGTGGATGCCGGGGAATTTCTCATCCTGCAGGATGTTGCCGATCACTTTGTGGACGCCGATGTTGGTGCCGATCGCGAACTCGCCTACGCGGTCTGAGTTTTCGTCGGTGTGGGTGTACGCCCAGAAATCTTCGCATAGACGGGCGTTGTCTGAGCTGCAGTCGGTGATGCGGTTTTTGCTGATGTCGATGGTGAGCGGCGCGGCCTGGAGCAGGCCGTAGCGGGAGCAAAGGTAATCGCCGACGACTCCGTCTACTACGAAGGTGCCGTTGACCTCGCCGGGCGATGTAAAGCATTCACCACCGGGGAGATTGCCCCACTTTTCAGGGGAGATAATGCCGGATGTTTTAAACCACTTGTATGAGGGGTTGAGTTCCGCCCGGATGTCAGTTCCAGCCGCCGTCGTCGCTCGGATGTATTTGGCGGGCCGCACTTTGTCGATCACTCGCTGGCTCAAACGATCCACGAGGTTAAAATCGGCACGCATCCCTTCGCACATGATTTGTGGAGTGATATTCACCATGTGCGCATGCCGCATCTTCCGCCGGTTCACCACGTCGGTCATCTGCATCCTTGATCGCAGCTCGTTCTGCTGCACCTCAACGGCAAAAATGCTTACGTCGGAGGTCTCCATGTCGAGGAGCACTTCTGCGGGCATGTTGGCGAGGGGGCGGGGGGCGAGATGTTCGATGATGAAAGCGTTCCAGCGGCAGCCGTTTTTGGCCAGTTCGGCAGCGAGGGAAGCGGCGATGGGGGCGGTCCTGGTGTCGGTGATCAGGGTCACTTTTTCGGCCGCTTCAATCCGCAGACAAGTCTCCACCGCACTCCTGGCGCCAGCCGCGAACTCGGGAGGGTATGGCATTGCGAGCAGTGATTCGGCTACGGAGCCGTCCGGCTTGGTCATGCTTCTTTGCCTTCCTGTCTGTGATTTTCATCGTTAATTGTTTTGCCGCGGAAGGCAAGTTTGTGGGCAAGCGCGAATTAGATAGTGACCAATGAATTCGGAGGTTCTAAGTACAGCGGCTTTCTACGATAGCGGCCGATGCTTCATTTCTCTCAAAGTAGGACGCACAACACCGGTGCATTCACGATCATTAAACGGGTGCCGATAAGAGAATGGTCGATCTGCGATTCAAATTCCAGCGGAACAGGCGGACATGATCAGGCTGAAAAGCCGCTTTGCGGGGCCGAACTCACCGATCATCATGCTGGTTGTCGCCGGAGCGTGTGCCCTGCTATTTACGCTGGTAGCCGGTGTTCTGGTTTACAACAGTACGCGCAACCTGATCACGGCCGCCGCATGGGTGGATCACACACATGAGGTGCTCAGTTCGCTACAGGACGTCTCGCAATTGTTTGACATCATCGATTACGACAGCCAGATCTTTTTTCTGCGCAAAGACGAGGCGTCCCTCCGGGCAGCGCGGCTCGCCGCAAACCAGCTCACCATCAACTCCGCACACATTGGGCTTCTTGTATTGGACAATATCAATCAGAAGTCGAATGCCGACCGGCTTGAGCAATGCGCCTCTGACCTGACCCACTCCCTTTACGGTCTCAGTACGTTGATGGCTTCTCCTGCCAATCAACTGCAGCACTGCCGGAACAACACAGACCGGATGGCTTTAGTTGAGCGGCGACTGCTTGTGGAGCGGAGCCAGACGTCCCGCCACCGCTCCCTGGTGTCCTTCACTACGGAGTCAGTCTTTCTTGGTCTGTCTCTTGTGACGCTCGTTACTTTGTTTGGCTTCCTTCTGCGGGATGCCGTGCATCGGCAGAGAATCAGTCGAACTTTGGTCTCCACCAATCAAGATCTAGCCACCATGGTCAAGGCCCTGGAGGACCAGGCAAACGAATCGAACCTGCTAACGGCCTTCCGTGACGAATTGCAACTCTGCGTGAACCTCGAACAGGTTTACGGGTCCGCTTCGGCCAGCTTCTCGCTGCTACTGCCGTGCTCGGCCGGGGCCCTCTGCATAATCAACAGTTCGCGCAATTTACTCGAGGTCGTCTCTACGTGGGGTGAAAGCGCGATGGGAAACTTCAATGCACCCGAGTCATGCTGTGGGCTTCGATCTGGACAGCCACGCTGGAGGGAGCCCGGCGGCTCCGTGGTTAACTGTTCGCACTTTGTGGGGCCCCCGCCGGAGCACTATCTCTGCATGCCCGTTATTGCCCATGGAGAGACCCTGGGTATCCTCTCCGTTCAATGCGCAGACGAGAGTTCCTGTTCTTTGATCAGGCTGAGGATGGAGGGGCTTCGGCAGCTACTGCAGCTCAGCGGGCTTGCAGTGGCGTCGCTCAACCTGAGGTCCAAGCTGGAGAACCAGTCCATTCGGGATCCCCTCACCGGGCTCTTCAATCGCCACTTCATGCAGATTGCTCTGGACCGGGAGCTTTCCCGCGCTGATCGTCGTGACAGCGTTCTGGCAGTCTTCATGCTTGATATCGATCATTTCAAGCAGTTCAACGACACATGGGGCCACGCCGCAGGGGATGCGGTGTTGAAGGCAACAGCCGACGTTTACCAGAATATCGTTCGCGATGAAGACATTGTCTGCCGATATGGGGGCGAGGAGTTCACGATCATCCTGCCTGATATCACGCCTGAAATCGCATTTACCCGGGCAGAGAGCATCCGTCAGGCAGTTGCTGAGCTTCGCGTACTGGTGGGACGGGAGCAGTATGTCGAGGTGAAAGTCTCGATCGGAATTGCACTCTATCCAAGCGATGGGCGGGGAGCGGACAATCTGCTGCACCGGGCTGATGAAGCCCTCTACCGCGCCAAGCGGCAAGGCCGAAACCAGGTTTCGCTCTCTGGGCCGCTTATCACAGTGCCGGACGCTTTCGACTCAAAGCCTTAGCAAGGCCTCTTGAACTCGGGAGCCCTCTTCTCGCGCCATCGAGATACGGTTTCCAGGTCAAGAGCAAACAAAAAGGGACCGGCAACTGCCGGCCCCTCAATGGATTTAGAAGACTGTGGGAAGCTTACAGAACTTGTACGTTCTCTGCCTGCCAGCCCTTAGGGCCCTTCACCACGTTGAACTGCACTGCCTGGCCTTCCTGCAAGCTGCGGAAGCCATTGGCCTGAATCGCGGTGTGATGGACAAATACGTCCTCTCCGTTGGCACGGCTAAGAAACCCAAAACCCTTCGCATCGTTAAACCACTTCACTGTTCCCTGTTCCATGACTGATATTTTTCCTTGTGTAGAGATGACGCTGAATTGGAAATCGGGATATTCGCTTTAATGCGACAGCAAAGTGCATGACGAGCGTAGAACCTGAATCCGTATTCGACGTTCCACTAGTATAGCCCGGAAAGGACGCAACAAGCAAGGAAAAGTTAGCAGCCGCTGAGGAATGGGGGGCGGAATCCGGCCACCTATACGCCTGCCACACCCTGAGCCTGTCCCATGGCCTGGGTCTCGCCGTTGGCCCAAATCTCGCTAACGAGAAGGCCCCCGAGACGAGCAGCGCCTTCTGCCTGGCGAAATCCTCGGGCCCTGAATGCTGCAGCATAGTCGGGAAGGCTTCGGGTGCGCAGTCCGGTGAGCGCCCCAAAGGCGCGATAGAGGCCAAAGACCAGCAGCCGTCCGGCCATTGGTTTCAGCTTTCCGAACCCCGGCCCAGCTTCGGGAATCGCGAACTCCGAGAGCACCCAGAGTGCATCCGGCTCCAGATGCGGCAGAATACGATCCAACAATATTCCAAGATCTGCGTTTGACAGGCAGTCCAGAAAAAAATGGGTCACGACCAGGTCGAATTTGTCCGCCCCCGAGGCGGGGACGGTTTCTTGCAAGATTCGGTCAAATGGCGGCTGGTGGCAAAGGGCTCCTGGTGAGAAGGACTCAAGGGCGTCGCAACACATAATCGTGGTGCGCTGCCCGGCCTGTGGTACGGCGGCAATCCGGCTTCGAAGCACTCGCAGCATTTCTGAGCTTGAATCGACCACCCGTGCCTTCGCCTCGTGATTAGCCCGGAGCAGCTGCTGCAAGAACCGGCCATCTCCGTCACCCAGCACCAGCACATTTTTAGCCGAAGTAAGCCGCCCCAGAAAGTGGAGACGAGCCCGGGACAGCATAGGCCCGAAGCTCAGGTATTCCAGCCATTGGTACCAGAGTGCGAGTGAGTCAAAGTTCGCGGGCGGGGAAAAAGGCTGCGAAGCGTAGCCGCTCCGCTGCCCGGGCAAGGCCGCAAGGGGATATTCAGCCGGAGCTTTCATGCGACGCGGAGAAGAATAGCGGGCCCGAATGACGAAAGCACTCGGGGCAATATCACGAAGATCAAGGGGGTTAAGAGCACGGCGTCTGCGGCGATCCTCATCCGAAGAAGCGAAAACCTGTACCTCATCCGATCGAGCTGGAACAACATTGCTGCGGAGACCATCACCGACAGGTAAATGGGGAAAAAGATTGAAGCTTGACCAGCCCGGGAAGCGGTCCCAACGAGAAAGGCTGCTACGAGCGCGACTGCCGTGCTCATCAAAACAACCACTCGGTCCGGCGACACAGCACTTCGCCAGCGCCGATCTGATCCAGACGCGGCTTTGCTTACCTTATTTGAAATAGCGGTTGGCCTGCTTTCCCAGGACTCGATGGCGACACAGTTCAGCCAAAAAAGTGCTGCCAACAATGCGGGGCAGCAAGCAAGAACTCGAGTGGAACTTGCAGGCAGCTGGGCCCACGCGGGCACGCCGACCGCAGCAGCGAAGACTACTCCCACTGCAAACTCTTTTGGCAGCCAGCTCACCGTGCCCGCATCTTTCCGATGCACAAGAATGAAATACCCCAAAGCTGCGATCAGGACCATTGAAAATTCCCTAAGGGCTCGCCTCGAAAGAAAGCCTATCGCCAGGGCTAGAAGCAAGAGGCAGACGACAACAGCCGCAATCGCGAATCGCTTCCGATGCTCGTGGTGAAAATAATGCCGATCTCTAAGCCTCTGAACGTCGGCCTCTCGCATACCGTCGAGAATGCGGTCTGAAGCGTAAAGGAGCCAGGTGCCAAGCGCTAAGAATATTATCGACGAACAGCGAATGGAAGTTCCTGAAGCTATGCACAGCGCGCACGCCCATAAAGCAGCTACCGTTGGGGCGTCCAGGCTCAGCAGGTGCCAATACTCAATCAGCGATCGGAATCTGACTGTGAGAACGCGAGTGGATGCAGCAGTCGCCACCTCTCGATTTTACTCGGCGCCGCTACGCAGGTCTTCCGCATTGCCATTGGCTATGGTTTGGCGAGCACCGTCCGCGCTGCCCGCGCTGTCGGCTGTAGTGTAGCCGGATGAGGGCTTCTTCTTCGTACCGTGGCTTTTTCGCAGTCGCCCTTTGCCGCCATTCGGTTGGGACTTCAGACCCGGGGACGCAGACCGCGTACCCTTCACCGGCCGCGAGTCAATCGGACCCGGGATTTCATCGATCGCGACCTTCCCCTCGGCCAGGCGTATGAGGAACTCCTGAGCATCGAAGGCAGGTGCCGCTTTGCCCGCCGGCGTGTGGTTGGCGTAGATATACGAGCCATCTGCACAGAGCAGACGCGCCTTTCGCGTATCGGCCAGGTATGCGGCTAGAATCTCGTTTCGCAAGCGCGACCGGAGCTGCAAATCCCGTATCGGAAACATAACCTCGCAGCGCTCGAAGAAATTACGAGGCATCCAGTCCGCGCTGCCGCACAGGATCTCCTCATCACCGCCGTTCGCGAAATAAATAATGCGGCTGTGCTCCAGGAACCTGCCGACGACGGAGCGCACGCGGATGTTTTCGCTTACACCTTTAAGCCCCGGTCGTGCCGCGCAGATACCGCGAACGATAAGATCAATCTGCACCCCCGCCTGGGAAGCAGCGTAGAGCGCGTCGATCACTCCGGGTTCCAGCAGCGAATTCATCTTCGCAATAATTTGTGCCTTGCGCCCCGCAGCAGCATGTTCGGCCTCACGGTGAATAAGGCCGATGAAGCTCTCCGCCATGGTTAGCGGGGCCACGAGCAGCGGCGCGTAGTCGTCCGATTCGGAATGCGCTGTGAGGTAGCGGAAGACGTTATGGACCTTCTCCGTGATCTCGGGATCGGCGGTGAGCAGGCTGATGTCTGTGTAAAACTTCGCGGTATTGGGGTTGTAATTGCCGGTGCCGAGGTGAGCGTAGCGGCGAATTGCACCATCCGGATCACGGCGCACCAGCAGAGCGAGCTTGCAGTGGGTCTTCAACCCGACAATGCCATGAAAGACCTGCACTCCCGCGTCTTCCAGGTCACGCGCCCAGCGGATATTCGAGGCCTCATCAAAGCGGGCCATCAACTCGACGACAACAGTCACTTCCTTGCTCTGCGCCGCATCTGTAAGCGCCCGGAACATGGCCGAGTCGGAACTGGTCCGGTATAAAGTCTGCTTGATAGAGACGACATCCGGGTCCTTTGCTGCGGACTCGATAAAGCCAATTACTCCATCGTAGGAATCGAAGGGATGATGCAGCAGAATGTCCCTGTGGCGAAGGTCGTCGAAGAGGTCCGTGGCTCGCCGATTGAGGCGCAGCTCGCGGGGTGTAAAGGGAGGGAATTTCAAATCAGGCCGCGGCGTCTCGCTGTGCAGGAACATCAGTCGTGAAAGATTCACGGGGCCATCGGTGGCAAATACCTGCGAGTCGTCCAGCTCGAAGTTGGTGCGCAGGTGCTCGACGATCTCGGGCGCGGCTCCATCCTCAATCTCAAGCCGCACGGCGTCTCCTTTGCGGCGATTGTGCAGTTCTGCCCGCACCGTTTCCAGCAGATTGCGCGCCTCTTCTTCCTGGAAGTAGAGGTTGCTGTTACGTGTCACCCGAAACGCGGCTTTAGAAAGAATTTCGTAGCCGCGATACATGCTTGCGGCATGACGCTCGATCAGGTCGGCGAGGAAGATGTAGTCATGCGTGCCGGACGCCGATGGCAGCGGCACCAGCCTGGGAAGCGCGCGCGGGATGGTCACCACGCCGAGGATCGGGCCGATACTTCCTTTCCGCTTGCGCCGCAGCAGCAGCGCGAGGCACAGGGCCTTGTTGATGACCCGCGGGAAGGGGTGAGCGGGGTCGAGGGTGATCGGAGTGAGCAACGGATCCACTTCACGCTGGTAAAACTCGGTCGCGTGGGCCTGCGCCGCCTCGTCGAGTTCCCCCCACTCCAGGACGCGGACACCACTCGTATGCAGCGCGGGCAGCAACTGACCGTTCCAGCACGCATATTGATCGCGGACGAAGCTATGCATGTCCTCGACCAGGTTATCTAGCGACTGCTGCGGGGTGAGTCCGTCCGGACCGGGAGTTTTGTAGCCGTCTTCAATGCGCTGCAACTCGCCGGCCACGCGGATTTCGACGAATTCATCCAGGTTGCTGGCCGTGATTGCCAGGAACTTGACCCGCTCCAGGAGAGGATTATTCGTGTCCTGAGCCTCCTGCAATACCCGGCGATTGAAGCTGAGCCACGACTCATCCCTTCCGAGATAGAGGTTTTCGCGTCGCTTTTGGGGTTTGACCATAGGGCGTGGCGCTAATCGCCATGTTGGCAAGTCTACACAAACCCGGTTTTAGGCGGATTACACTAAGGTGAACGAAAAATTCAAGTACATCCCGGTCGGCTATTCTCACCTCCTGCGGCCCGTGTTGTTTTTAGAACTTCCGTTCGTCCTGCGCATCCAAAAAGCATCACCTTGAGGGGAAAACTCTACATCTTGACCGACTTGCTTCATCAGCTTGAGTACAAAAAGTCTCCCTGCATGCCTCTGGGTCGATTGGCCTTCCACGTTTGTGTGGTTTTGGCAGCGGTCAACGTGTCCGCGACGCGGGCCCCGGCACAAGTGGGCGGCAGCACCTCAGCGGTTCCGACCCAGGAGGGACCCAGCGCAAACGGGACAGGAATGAACAGCACGGCTTCTCCTCTGCCCGCCCCAGCAGGCCCCGCCTCAAGCGCCGTTCCCTCCAGCGCCTTTCAAGGAAGCGTAGTCAATGAGAAAGCCACCGGCGAAATGCTGCCACTTACCCTGGACGATGCCATCCAGCGGGGCTTGCGCCACAACCTCGGAGTGATTCTTTCGAGCGTCAACACCCGCACCGCAGCAGGCCAGCGCCTTCAAGAGCTTCAAGGTCTGCTGCCATCTGTCAACGCCTCCGCTAAAGAAGCAGTGCAGCAAGTCGATCTACAGGCACAGGGTCTTCGGATTCCTGGGTTCCCGGCTATTATTGGGCCGTTTGGCTACACCGATATCCGCGGATCGCTGAGTTGGTCGCTGATCAATATTTCCTCTCTGCAGAATTATCTTGCATCGCGCCATAATTTCGAGGCCACGCAACTGTCGCTGGCCGACGCTCGCGACATGGTCGTCCTCTCGGTAGGCAATGCGTATCTGACGTGCGTGGCCGAGGCGGCGCGCATCGACGCGGTGCAGGCGCAGGTTGCGACGGCCAAGGTATCGCTCGATCAGGCTGCTTCCAATCATCAGGCGGGGACTGCTCCGCTGCTTGATGAACTGCGGGCGCGGGTCGATTACCAGACCCAGCAGCAGTCGCTTATTTCGACACAAAATCAATTTGAAAAAGACAAGATCGCCCTCGCACGTACTATCGGCCTGCCGCTCGATCAGAAATTCACGCTGAGCGATACTGCGCCCTACGCGGCAATGGACGCCATCGACGTTGACTCCGCCGTAAAGCAGGCGCTCGAAAACCGGAGCGACCTCCGCGCCATGCAGCAGCAGGTTGAGGGTGCGGAAAGGTCCAAGGCTGCTGCTACTGCGGAACGGCTGCCCACGGTGACTTTCAATGGGGACTATGGTGACATCGGCCCCACTCTCGGCCACTCTCATGGCACCGGTGACGCGGTTGGCGAGGTTGATGTTCCGGTCTTTGAAGAGGCGCGTCTTCGTGGCGACGCGCGCCGGGCCGATGCGCAGCTTGATCAGCGCCGCGCTCAGCTTAGCGACCTCCGCGGGCAAGTCAGCGCCGATGTGCGGGACAGTATTCTCGACATTCACGCGGCCCAGCAACAGGTCGAGGTAGCGCAGAGCAACGTCAAACTCGCCAACGAGGCTCT
>DASWUZ010000194.1:0-3246 GCA_036401395.1 Acidisarcina sp. | reverse complement strand
AGCGCTCGCTGCCGGAAACTGATCTCCGCAGGCCCAAGGTCCCGGCCCGGGTTCAGCATCGGCGTTTCCATGCCAATAAACCACTGCTCCGTAGCGCGATAGATCACCGGGTTGTGGCAGCGCCAGCAGTGCGGATAGGAGTGATAAATCTCGGAGCTCGCCATCAGCGCGCCACTCCCACGCAGCAATTCTATGATCGGCGTGTTCGCCTCAAAGATCGTAAGCCCTTCAAACTGAGGCAGACCGTTGCGCAGGCGACCGGCCGCGTCAACATTGCAGGTCTGGTCAAGTCCGTAACGAGTGCCAGTGTAAAAGTCATCGACCCCATGGGCGGGAGCGGTGTGGACCGCCCCCGTACCCTGTTCTGTAGTCACATAATCCGCATTGACCCCGAGCACCGGCCGATCGAGGAAGGGGTGTTGAAAAGTCACTCGATCAAGCGCCGCTCCCTTGAAGCGGGCCACTTCAACGGCAGCCTGGAGCCCGCAAGCCTCACGCGTCGCCCCCGCGAGCGCTTCGGCAACGATGTAAGTCTTGCCATCGACATTCTCCAACGCAACGTACTCAAGCTCAGGGTGAAACGCGATCGCCAGCGAAGCGGGCAGCGTCCAGGGAGTCGTCGTCCAGATAACGCTGTAAACCTGCTTCCCAGCCAGGCCCGCATCGATCGCCACAGGGTCGCTAGTCAGCCTGTAGCGAACGTAAACGGTCGGGCTAGTATGCATTTCATACTCGACCTCAGCCTCGGCCAACGCCGTCTGGTCGTGAGTACACCAGAAAACCGGCTTGAGGCCTTTGTAAACAAATCCGCGCTCAAAGAAATCAAAAAACACCTCGACAATGCCCGCCTCATACTCTTTGGACATCGTCGAATACGGATTGCGAAAGCGTCCAAAAACCCCCAGACGTTCGAACTGGGAACTTTGCAGATCAAGGTATTTCTGCGCGTATTCGCGGCACGCCCGGCGCACCGAGATCGCCGGCATCTCCAGCTTTTTCCGCCCAAGCTGCTCGTCTACCTTGATCTCGATCGGCAGGCCGTGGCAGTCCCATCCCGGAACGTAAGGCGCGTCAAAGCCCGCCATTGTCTTCGATTTAACGACGAAGTCCTTCAAGCACTTGTTCAGCGCATGACCCAGATGCAGAGGCCCATTGGCGTAAGGCGGCCCGTCGTGCAGGATGTACTTCGGCGCGCCGGCACGGGCCTTCCGGATCTGCTCATAGATGCCCTCACCATCGACGCCGCCAGCTGCCCAGGCCTTGATGCGTTCCGGCTCATTCTGCGGCAGATTGGCCTTCATTGGAAATTTGGTCTGCGGCAGCGTTAACGTCGCCTTGAGTTCCGGCGGTGCGGACATCGTCTCTCCCTGTTTCAATCACAGTTTTCGATCACAATCGCGCAGTAATGTGATTCTCTCTATTGTATCTGCCGAAGAATGGAATGCAGGCCTCCGGCGCGCCGTACGAGTCAGATCAAATGCCGCTTCGCCTGCACCTTGGCTATTCGCTCGCTCGGCCCAAAGATCATGTAACGTTCCGAGCGTTCCATGCGTCTATCACTCAAGCAGCACCGGCAAGCAGTCTCGTGGAACTGCTTGGCGCATCCAACGAAACTTGAACAGCGTTCTTAACGTGGGAAAAGGCCAATAAGCGAGCCACTCGTTTTCGTATGACTCGCAAGCAAGGCAGCAGGGTGACCGAATCGGGCACCTAAGTAATAAAGACAAGCAGGCGGGCAGTCGTCCATAATGGAGGGAGTGTCCGGCGTGGCTCACACAGCTCACTCGCGCGAATTTAGTCTATGGACAATCAGCTTTTGACACCTCCGGATATTGCGCCTGACATGATGCCCTCAGCTTCGCCGACAGGCTCGCAGGCAGGCCCCGAGCCGGAACTGCTGCACGAGGCAGACGGCTCCATGTGGAGTTCGCTGCTCTCAAATGTGCGTGACGCCTTCGTGACTACGAAGCAGGCTCCGCTGCAGTTGACCTCACAGCCCACAAGCCAGGACATGATCATCCGCGAGGAGCCGATCTGGAGCTCGCTGGCGGGCAGCTTCCGCGATGTTTTCTTCCCCGCTAAGCTACCACCGCTGGTCCTCACCTCGACGCCGATCCCTGTCAAGGACCTGCTGGCCGAAAAGCGCAGACCGCTCCCTATTTTCCTGTCGATTGCGACCTATGCGGTGCTGGCGGGTATATTCGCGCTGCTGCTCTACGAGGCGCGCATCCATGCGCGGGCCATTATCGCCAAGAAGCCTGATGTTACCAACGTGGATTTGAAGGCTTACGTACCGATCACCCCCAAGGCGAAGCTTGAGATGGGCGGCGGTGGTGGTGGCGGCGACCGCTCTCTGGTCCAGGTATCAAAGGGTGCTCTGCCGAAGTTTTCGACGAAGCAGATCGTTCCTCCTCAAATATTGAAGGTCGATAACCCCAAGCTGGCAGCTGAACCTACGATCATCATGCCCAAGGTCAAGCTGCCGGACGCTAACATGCCCAATATTGGCCTGCCCAGCTCAACCCAGGTTGCGATGGCTTCGAATGGCACCGGTACCGGCGGCGGCATGGGTAGCGGCATTCGCGGCGGTCTTGGCTCCGGCACAGGCAACGGGTTTGGTCCAGGCGACGGTGGGGGTGTAGGTGGCGGACACTATCGCGCCGGAGTGGGCGGTGTTTCTGCTCCTCAGGTGATCTATTCCGTCGAGCCTGAGTTTTCAGACGAAGCCCGCCGCGCCAAATATGAAGGCATATGCAACGTCACCCTGATCGTCGATGCTCAGGGTAATCCGCAGGATGTGCGTGTGCCCCAGCACCTCGGCATGGGCCTCGACGAGGAGGCCATTAAGGCCGTCAAGCAATACAAGTTCAAGCCTGCGATGTACCAGGGCCACCCCGTCCCTGTCCCCATCAGCGTCGAAGTCAACTTCCGCATCTACTAGCCGAACGTCAGATTCCGGGCTGTGCCTGCTCTCGGTGCGGATATGACATGCGCAGCTATTTCCGGCGGCTGCAAATGCCGTCCCGTGTGGCTTGGCCAGACTTTGCGTATCGTTCCGGCTTTGGTAAAATGGACAAGTGTATCCAATGCGCCTGTAGCTCAGTTGGATAGAGCGTCTGGCTACGAACCAGAAGGCCGGGGGTTCGAATCCCTCCGGGCGCACCACCCAGTTTTTCGAGGCCACCTGTCCCAATAAGGTGGCCTTTACACTTTGTCCCGAATGCCCTCAAATCTCAGTTTCTGTAT
>DASWUZ010000193.1:0-2882 GCA_036401395.1 Acidisarcina sp. | reverse complement strand
GATCAGTCGGTGGTCGCGAAGCTGTTCGGGGGTAGGTGCGGTGTTGGTTTTCCCGAGGACTAGAGCGCCCTGGCCAGCCTGGCCACTGATGGTCGCTTCGTTGAGTGGTGCGGCCTGATCTACGGTTTGAAAGTCGAAGCTTACTATGCGCTGGGGCTTGCCGTTTTCGAGGATGGTGAAGTCGTTGATGGTGAGGCCGCGAATGACTTCGCCGGTCTTTTTGTCGCGCGCTACGACGTTGGTCAGGACGAGGTCGGTGTTTACCTTCAGGGTGAAGCCGCCGGTGGGCTGCTGGGGCGGGTCTTGTTGCTGCGCGTTCGCTGGGGATAGAACGGTGAGGACGGAGCCTATGGCTAGAGTCAGGAACCCACGTCTCAAGAGCGAGACAAGGGGCACCCGCTTTGTCGCGAGTTGCTGACCGTGGTGGAGGTGGGGCGACATTAGAAGCGGAACCTCGCTTCCACGGAGAGACGTCTCATGCTGCGGGCGGAAGTGACCTGGCCGAGCGCGAACGAGTCGTACTGGGTGTCGATGCCAGAGTACTGCACGATGTTGAATGCATTGTCGGCGGTGGCGCGGAACTCCAGGTTGCGGGTGCCGCTGAACTGGAGCGACTTGGAGAGAGACATGTCGACGTTGACAGTGCCGGGCCCGGGGATGGAGTAACGGGAGGCGGTACCGTAAAGCTGGCCGGGTGCAAACTGCGGAGTAAACGCAGCGGTGTTGAACCAGCGGTCCCGCGCTCCTCCCCCAGCGGTGATGGAGACGCCGGGAACGCGGTCAGGCCGAAGGGAGCCGGCGGTGCCGCGAGCTACGTCAGACGGAGCTGCTGCGATTGTCGGCGTAAGGGGCGAGCCAGAGCTGATGTTAAAGTCGCCGGAGACGGACCAGTTGCTGGCCGCGTGCGAGAGCCAGTTGCCGGTGGTGAGCAGGTGCTGGTCGGGGCCGAAGGGCAATTCGTAAAGGAAGCGACCTTTGAGTTGATGGCGCAGGTCGAAGCTTGAATTGCTTTCCTCGGCGAGCAGGTTTTGCCAGTTCTGCGCGCAGTTTGTGGAGCAGGTGGCGGCGCTGCCGCCGATCGACGACGCGTTGTCGATCGAGTGCGAGTAAGTGTACGTCGCGCCGAGCGAAATTCCCTTTTGCAGGCGCTTTTGCGCGCTGACTACGAGCGAATTGAAGTTTGAAAACGCTACGGAATCTTCAAAGGTGAAAAAAACGCCACTGGCCGACGTGTCTCCGAAGCGGCCTGGCGCGTCGAGGATCGAGAGGTGCGTTCCCTTGGCCCCGCTGTAGCCAATGTTGAGCACGATACCAAGCGGAATGGTGCGCTGCACGTTGAGGTTCCACACCTGGACGTAGGGCAGGCGGTAGTGCTTCGCGATGGAGTAGTTGCCGATGGTTTGGGGGGCCGGGAAGCCGTCCTGGAGGGAGATCTGCGCTCCCAGCGTGGTCTGGTTGGTTTGCACATTGGCGTAGGGCGGCTGGTAGGCGAGGTCCTGAATAAAGTTTGCGTATTGCCCGTTGGTGTAGTTGATGGCGTAGCCGCCGCGGACCACGGTGTCTTTTAAGGGTCGGAGAGCGAAGCCGATGCGCGGCGAATAGGCGACCTTGAAGGGATCAATCAGGGTGCGATCGTATTTGCCGGAGAAGGGGCCGACTTGATTGGGATAGACCGGGGTCACGCTGGTGAAGTCCGCAGAGTGATCGAGGTTCGCGAGGCGGTCATATTTTTCTGAGTAGGGCGAGAAATATTCATAACGCAGGCCGTAGAACATTGTGAAGGTGGCGCTGACGCGCCAGTCATCCTGCACGAAGGCGTCCCAGGAATTGGCGCGCATGTAGGACTTTTTGTAAGGCGCCTGAATGGTCGTCTCCTGCGGCAGATCGAGGAGAAGGTCAGCCAGTGCGGAGCCGGAGGTTGTCTGGTTCGATGTTGACGTATTGGTGCCGGGTGCTTCCGTGAAAAGTCCGGTGAAGTAGAAACTGCCGGTCGAGTTCGTTCCGCCGAGCAGGTCGAGATGTACGCGGCGGAAGTCGCCGCCGTAGCGGAGATTGTGTTTACCGTGCGACCAGGAACTGGCGATCGAGAGGCCGATGGTCTGGTTAGTGCGGAAGCTGGGCTGGGTTTCAGAGAGGCCGTTGAACTGGCTGAGAATGACGTTGGGCAGGCCGTAGTTGAGCGGGTCAGGGTTGAGCGGCGCGCCGCCGGGGCCGAGGATCCCGCTCTGGGTCGCGACATCTTGCACGTTCGTGAAATTGTTGCGGGTCGTGGAGTTGCTGCGGTTCCAGTTCAGTGTGAAATTGTTATTGAGCTTGCCGCGACCGAGGGTGTAGCCGAGTGCGAGGGAGTAGGAATCCGACTGGCGCTTGCCGGTGAGCGCGGGGAAAATGTTGAGGATGTCACTGGCGGAGTGGCTGTAATTGAAATTGGCATTGATGTTCTGGCGCACACCGACATTGCTGAACTGGCGCATCATCGAGGCGATGGGAGAGCCGCCGCTGTCGCCGAAGTTGTGGATCCAGCGCGTTCCGAGGGTGGTGCTGTTGCTGCCCTGGGTGGCGAGGCGGTGGTAGTTCTGCTGCAGGCTACCGGTCTGATTGGGGGCGGGTATAAAAGACAGCAAGGCCTGGGCCTGCGGGCTAAGGGGCCTGTTGATGGTGTTGTTCGGAAAGGGCTGGCCGGTCGCCGGGTCATAGATAACGATGGGCTGATTGTTCAGCGTCAGGCCGGAGAAGTCACCGTTGCGCTCGGCGAGGGTGGGGACGGTGCCGTATTCATCGAAGGGCGTTGAGGAGCGGGTATCGAAGAAGGTGATAAAGAGGACGTCCTTCTTGCTGGGCGCTTTCATCAACCAGGGGACGTAGGGCGAGGTGATGAGCGT
>DASWUZ010000192.1:0-3332 GCA_036401395.1 Acidisarcina sp. | reverse complement strand
GGTGTAGACCGGTTCTGTTCCGCGTTCGACCGTGGCTACATCAGCGACCCGTACCGGGGCGCCGGCCGGGGTTGTCTTAACTACCAGTTGGCCCAGGTGTGCCTCGTCATGCACCTGCGACCCGACCAGGCCCAGCACGAGCAGATGATTGGACTCGAAGAGGCCGGGAGATTCGATGATGTTGGACGACTGTACTGCATTCACTAGGTCGGTCACGGTGACGCCCGAGGCCTGGAGGCGTGCGGGATCGGGAACAACGTGGAACTCCGGGACCTCGCCGCCTTGTACGGTGACCGTGCTGACGCCGTCTACGCGGTTAATGGGCGGCTTTAAATCGTAGGTCGCAATTTCCCAGAGCCGTGTGGGCGGGACCGTTTCGGAAGTCAGGCTGTAACCCAGGATGGGGAAAGTCGCGAAGGTAAGCCGATTGGTCGTAAGCTTTGCCGTCGAGGGCAGCGTCTGTTGCACCTTTGCAAGAGCCGCATTGACGAGCTGTAGCGTAGCGGCCATGTCCTGCTGCCATCCAAAGAACAGGCTTATCTCAGCCGATCCGCGGCTGGTTATGGAGCGCACCGTTTGCAGGCCGGGCACGCTGTTGACCGCGTCCTCGATAGGTTTGGTGACGGTGACCTGCATTTGCTCGACAGGCATGACGCCGTTGTCGACGCCGATGACGACGCGCGGGAAGTTAGTCTCTGGAAAGACAGATATCGGGACCCTGAAGGCCATGTACACGCCAGCGATGGTGAGCACGATGACGAAGAAGAAAATGGTCCGCGCTGATGCGGCCAGCCAGAAGCGAGGCTGAGTAAGCGCGGCTGAGCCAGCGGGGGGTTGTGCAGGCGCACCTGGTTGCTGGACTGGAGCTGGAGACTCTGAACTCACTTCGAGTCTCCGTCGGTGTCTCCCCTTGTGCTTCCTTTGCCTGCGGCGGGCTTCTCGTCTCCGCCTGCATCGGAACCCGGCGCGCCGACCTTAACCTTCGTTCCGTCAGCCAGCGCGTAGGCGCCTCCCGTGACGATCATGTCTGCCGAAGTAACGCCGCTTAATATCTGCACGTCGCCAGCGTCTTCGATGCCCAGCGTAACCGGCTTGGCCTTGGCCACGCTGTCCGGCCCAATTACCATGACAGACTTGCTGCCGTCTTGCGCCGTCTGTATGGCGGAAGCCGGGACCTTAAGCGCATTCTGCACAGCGATACCAGCAACGGAAACATGCACCGGCGTACCCACCTTGAATGTCCCCCGGGCATTATCAAGCCGCAGCCAGACCTCTACCGTGGTGCTGCCTGGGTCGAGCGCCGGGCTCACGAGCGAGACCCTCGCCGGCACCGCATCGCTTATGCCCGGAATCGCTACTCTGGCCACATCCCCAACCTTGAGACGCTGTGCGATGGGCTGGGCGAGGTGGACTTTGGCGAGCAGAGCGGAGGTATCCATCACCGTGATAAGCGGCGCACCGGCTACCACAGTCTCCCCCGCGAAGAGAGGCCGGTCCGTCACCACGCCTGAGATGGGGCTGCGAATCTGCGAATAGTCAACCTGGGCCTGCGCGCCGAGGTATTTGCCTTTGGCGGATTGAAGCTGACCCTGCGCGGACCGCAACGCCGCCTGATGGCTAACACTCTGCATCGACTGCATGTGTACTTTAGCCGTGTCGTAGGCGGCCTGGGCCTGGACGAGCGCGGCGGTGGCAGTATCGAGATCACGGCCCGGAATAGCGCCTTGGGCAAAGAGGCTTTTGCGACCGTCGACGATACTCTGGTTCAACTTGAGGTTCGCCTCTGCCTGGGTCAGGTCGAGTTGCGCCTTCTTGTAATCTTCAGGGACTTGCGCTTTGGTTTGAGTTTCGTAAGTCGCCTGAGCGGCGGTGTAGGTGCCTTCGTTGTCGAGCGCCGCTGCTTGCAAGTCGCGATTTTCAAGGGTAGCAAGCAATTCCCCAGCCCGCACGTGAGAGCCGCGCTGCACGTAGAACTTTCTTACCGGGGCGCTGATCTTCGGCGATAAAGCAGCCTGCGTAAGCGGAGCGAGCACGGCGTCGGCGGTGATGTGTTCTGAGATGGGACCTTGCTCGGGATGCGCCGCTTGAACGGTGACTACGGGTTCGGGCGTGGTATCGGCAGCCTTGTTGCATCCGGCCACAAGAATGACAGCCATGCCCGCTGCCATCATCGTCTGGCGCGACCATCTTTGGCGTAGCCCACGTCCCAGAAACTCTTGCGGTTGAAGATTCTTCATCACTTACAAGCTCCCCGTAAGAGTCTGCAGGTTGGTGACCGCCTCCTGATATCGGACGATTCCATCCTCGCGAGAGTTTTCCGTAGTGGTCAATGCATTTTGTGCGTCCACCACTTCGAGCACCGTAGCCTCACCTTCGCTATAACGCAACTTGGTGAGCCGCAGGCTTTCGCGCGCAGTCTGCACGCTAAGGTCCAGAGATGCGGATTGTTCCCGGGCGGCGGCGGCGGCTGCATAGAACTCGTCGAAGTCCGCGATCGCGCGACGCTGGGCTGCGGTCAGCGCGATCCGGACCGCATCGCGCCGAATTTGGCTCTGCTTGACGCGATGTTCCGTGGCCAGCCAATCCCAGATGGGAAGATCGAGCGTAACGCTGGCGGAGTAGCCGAGGTTGCGTACTCCGCCAGGGCCGCTGGTCGCGACCTGAGGAGCATCGATACCGTAGGTGTAATTCAAAGCCAGGCCGGGCAGATAGGCCGCCCGCGCGGACAGTACGCTAACGTCGCTCTCACGCAGGGTTGCGAATGCGCTTCGCAGTTCCGGATTATTCGCGGAAGCAGCGGTCTGGGAGACGGCGCGGTCGGGCAAAGTAACCGGGGCTCGAGCTGGCTCGAGCTGGTATGGGGTCTGCGGATCAGGAAACAGCAGTACCCCCAGGTCGAGCCTTGCCCTTTCGGCTGCTACCCGTGCGTCCGCAAGATCACGCTCTCGTTGCTGCTGTTGCAACTGCGCCTTGACCACGTCGGCGTGCGCTACTTCGCGGCCATTTTCGCGCTTCTGCGTGAGCGCAGTGAAGTCATCCGCTTCGCCGAGTGCGCGCTCCGCGATGGCAACTTTGCGGGTGGTTGCGAGCACGCTGTAGTAAAGGCCGGCAACGGTGTTGACGAGACCGCGACGTGCGATTTCAAGCTCGGCTCGGGTGCGTGCCGCAGCGGCGTCAGCCCCACGCAGTTCGGCAAACTGCGCCAGACCCAGGGTCTCGGTTACAGACGCCTGACCTACATATTCATGAACGGTATTGTTAGCGATGAATCTCGGCGCTGCCTGAGTTACGCCCGTTTGCCCCGCAGTAGCGCGCTGGCCGTTCGGCTGGGT
>DASWUZ010000191.1:0-4188 GCA_036401395.1 Acidisarcina sp. | reverse complement strand
AGCTTGCGATAGCGCCAGCAGTCTGCGATGTGCTGCCTGATTGAGCCCGCGACGGCTGCGAGGAACATGGCCTCAATGGCGAGCTTGCTTTGCGGTTTGCGGAGGCTTTTTGCCGGGGCTGATGTTCCTGGCGGAAAGACGGCCGTCGATGTTCCGGGAACGTCCGGCGCAAAGACAGGCGCTATGGCAGGAACTGACGGGGGCTGGGGATAAGTAGAGAGCATCCGCTGAATGCCCGAGTCACCAGTTGCCGGGCGGGAAGCCTTAATTGAAGGAGTCAATAGCACCGAGGCACGCCACATTGAGAAATGCTAGGCCCTAATCGGGCTAGTAGGACGATCAATATTGCACGCTCATTCACGAATATGTCAAAAATATTTTTTGGGCGAAATTTACCCAAGCAGGAGCGGGATCTGGTCAAGCTCGGCTTAGATAAGCTCCTTCCGCGGTGTCTACACGGATCTTCTCGCCCTCGTTGATAAAGGGCGGCACCTGGACGACCAGCCCGGTCTCAAGCGTGGCGGGTTTGGTCACCGATGAGGCGGTCGCAGACTTCAACCCCGGCTCGGTGGTCACCACCGTCATCTCGACCATCTGCGGCAGCTCAATCCCCACCGGAACACCGTCGAAGATCGAAACCTTAATCTGCAGGTTCGGAATCAGGTATTCCACCGCGTCCCCCAGCGTGCTCCGCTTGAGGTTCGTCTGCTCGTAATCCTCCATGTTCATGAAGTAGTAGTCGTCGCCGTCGTTGTAGAGAAATTCCATCGAAATCTCATCAACAACCACGCGGTCGATAGGATCTGGCGAGCGGAAGCGGTGCTCAAACATCGCCCCGGTGCGCAGGTTCCGCAGCTTGGCCTGGATGAAGGCACGCAGGTTGCCGGGGGTGCGATGCTCCACGGCAAATACGGTATGCAATTCGTTGTTGAACTTGATAATCATTCCGGGACGCATTTGTGTGGCGGGGATCGCCATAGAC
This sequence comes from Acidisarcina sp., assembly GCA_036401395.1. GTDB lineage: Bacteria > Acidobacteriota > Terriglobia > Terriglobales > Acidobacteriaceae > DASWUZ01. The sequence continues at coordinate 3,206 of DASWUZ010000191.1, read as the reverse complement.
TTTGAAACTCCTTACGTTTGTTGAGCTGAGAGACGTTGGTTGAGCTGATATTCGCGCTTGCTGACTGCGGCGAGGACCGCAAGAGGGGCGCAATCACCCAGAAATCGATTGTAGCTTAGAGGCAATGCAACGAGCGATTAGGTTATGTTGCGGGCCGGGTCTGTAATACACTGCTCGAAATTCCATTCGCGGGACAACATGGACACACCCTCTTCTTCTGGTCCGTCGATGCCCTTTAATCAAGCGATGGTCGATGGCGCTGACCTGGTCATCAATACGCTCGGCGCGGCCCGCATTGATTCCCCACTCGGAGACGCGCTCGGGGAGCGCCAGCAGTCGGCGCACTACGTTGAAGAGTCAGACCGCGTGCTGCTCGACGATACGCTGTCAGCGGTTGTCGCCCGCAGCCGCGTCGCGGAGGAACTTCCGGGCTTCGAACCGGCTGGGCCCCGTCGCAAAATCTATTTCGACCCCTCGAAGACGCGCGCAGGCATCGTCACTTGCGGCGGCCTTTGCCCTGGGCTCAACGACGTGATCCGCGGGCTCACGATGGAGCTCTCCCACCGCTACGGCGTGCAGCGGGTTTACGGGTTCTGCAACGGATATCAGGGCTTCATTCCGCGCTTTCGCCGCTCTGTGCTTGATCTGACGCCAGAGCTTGTCTCCGACATTAATGAACACGGCGGCACCATCCTCGGCTCCTCGCGCGGCGAGCAGGACCCCACTGCGGTCGTCGACTGCCTCGAACGGATGGGCATCAATCTGCTTTTCGTGATCGGCGGCGACGGGACGATTCGCGGCGCCATGCAGATCGTCCGCGAAATCACCGCGCGCGGAAACCGGATCGCGGTCGTCGGGATTCCTAAGACCATTGACAACGACATCATGTTCATCGACCAGAGCTTCGGTTTTCAGACCGCGTTTTCCGAGGGGACGAAGTCGATCCGCGCCGCCCATGTCGAGTCCACCGGAGCCCCCAACGGAGTAGGCCTGGTGAAGCTCATGGGCCGTCACTCCGGCTTCATTGCATGTTACGCCTCACTGGCCATGAGCGATGTGAACTTCGTCCTCATCCCCGAAGTGCCGTTTCAGCTCGATGGGGACGGCGGGCTGCTGGCGGTTCTTCGGCGTCGTCTCGAATCACGCGGCCACGCGGTCGTCGTGGTCGCCGAGGGAGCAGGCCAGGACCTGATGGACGCGGCGGGTCTGGGTACGGATGCTTCGGGCAACAAGCGCTTAACGGATGTGGGGCCGTGGCTGCGCGACCGCATGATCAGCCACTTCAAATCAATCAATGTCGAACTCAACTTGAAGTACATCGACCCCAGCTACGCCATCCGCAGCGTCCCCGCCAATGCGTATGACAGCGTCTACTGCGTCCGCCTCGCCCACAACGCCGTCCACGCGGCAATGTCGGGCCGCACCGAGATGGTAGTGGGTCGATGGAATGGCCGCTTCGTGCATGTGCCCATGTCCCTCGCCATCCGCGAACGTAACACCGTAGACCCCCACGGCGACCTCTGGATGTCCGTCCTAGAAGCCACCGGCCAGCCGCGTTCCTTTGCCTGATCCGCCTTGGGCTGGAAACACCAACTAGGGGGCTTCCGAGGCGATCACGCCAGACCGGCCCAGAGAATCGCAACTTTCAGCTACCCACTAACCTAATAAGGCTAATAGAAGAAATTTGAGGGCACACTAACACTTGAACGTCCAGTAGCTCATCCACGCAACGAGGCCGGAGGCCACGGCAACCAACATTACTATCTGAGGATAGGTTGCCCACCACCATCTCAACCCGGTAGATTCTGGCTCGGCTTTAAGCCCTGTTAACTCGTGAAGGCGCGCAAAGTACGCCCGCTTCAGGTCCCCTGCGGAGCGCATACGAATGTGAATCTCACTCAGCACAAAGCAGCCGAAAGCACAGAGCAATAGGCTGGCTGCGGCTCCGGTAATCAGGACGCTGTATGAATGAGGCAGTTTCTCGTGAATTTTGACGAAGCAGATCGACAATGCAGCGTATCCAGCAAACGTCTCAAAGAATACTCGCCACTCCATGTCTCGCAAGGATTGTCTTTCGCGACCGTAATCCTCTATCCGTAATTTGCACAGTTCTCTATCATCCATGACGTCACTCAATTCGACTTTCTTTGAATCTAAACATAGAACAGGCAACAGAACTTAGTTTCTTCGGGTCGATATCACCCAGGTTTGGAATTCCTCGCCTTCTGGCCCTCATAGCATGACCGTGCCCCGACAGCGGGGACTCGCAATCCAAACCTACAGATCAGATCGGTAGGTTGTACCCGACATGAAATCATCCGTCGATAGAATATTCAGCGCGACATTGAAGCAAAGCGAGAAAGACGCACCCAAACTTTTCACAAACCGCCAGTGTCCCATGCCACTCTCGATGCCCGAGATTTCGCGAGCCTGCGTCCGTCACGTGATTGAACGTGCCCATGCACATGAGTGCTTGGCAAGCGGTGTGACCTTCACGGTCTTTTAACAATTCTGACGACGTCCTTTCACACTTGCCGACTCCGCGGCTGCTACGTTGCATGAGCAGCTAAGCCCGAGGAGCACACGCATGGCACAGAGCGCAGGCATTGCCCTGGAACCACAACCAACGGGGCGGGGATCGTCGTTACTCGACAGCAAAATCAAGAAGTCCCCTGGCAAGATTGGCATTGTCTTGTTTGGCATCGTCCTTATAGCAGGCCTCTGTTATGCAGGCTGGCAGTTGGGCCATGACATCGCGCGTGCCCCGTCCTCGTCCGCGTGGCCGTACATCCTGCTTGGCATCGCGCTGTTGATCGCGCTCGGCTTCGAGTTCGTAAACGGCTTCCATGACACCGCCAACGCGGTCGCCACGGTGATCTACACGCATTCGCTCGAACCGCACATTGCGGTGGTGTGGTCGGGGCTATGGAACCTTATCGGGGTACTCACGTCCTCGGGCGGGGTGGCCTTCGCGATCCTCTCGCTGTTGCCCGTCGAACTGATCCTGCAGGTAGGCAGCGGCGCTGGGTTCGCCATGGTGTTTGCCTTGCTGATCTCCGCGATTTTGTGGAACCTGGCGACGTGGTCGTTTGGATTGCCGGCGTCGAGCTCGCATACGCTGATCGGCTCTATCATGGGCGTAGGTTTGATGAACCAGTACCTAAATCCGCACTCCGGCACGAGCGGCGTGGACTGGGCGCAGGCCG
>DASWUZ010000190.1:0-2408 GCA_036401395.1 Acidisarcina sp. | reverse complement strand
TAGACGGCGGCGGGGCGCGCCCAGTAGATCGCGCCAAGGCACATGGGGCAAGGCTCACAGCTGGTGTAGATTTCGCAGCCGTCGAGCTGGTAATGATTGAGCGCTGCGCAGGCGTTGCGGATGGCGATGACTTCCGCGTGCGCGGTCGGATCGTTGGTGGCCGTCACGGCGTTGGCGCCCTCGGCGATAATTTTTCCGTCCTTGACGACGACCGCGCCAAATGGACCTCCCGCGCCGCTGTGGACGTTGGCGGTGGCGAGGTCGATTGCGGCCTTCATGAAGTAATCCTGGATCGCCACGCCGCCCTGCCCTTCGCATTGGACTTAACCAGCTACGAACCAAGCGCTCCGATGATCATCCGCGCGACCTTGCGGCCTGAGTACTGCTGCTGCCCGGTGATCAAGTTTCCATCGCGCACGCAAAAGGCTTTGAACCGGCCTCCCTGCAAATAGTTAGCGCCCCGCTCCTTCAAAGCATCTTCAAGCCGCCAGGGCATCACTTGCTGACCGACAAAAGCGTCGGAATATTCTTCCTCTACGTTGGCGAAGCCAGTGACCGACTTCCCTTCGACGAGATATTTTCCATCGGAAAGTTTTACGTCTACCAGGGCGGATACGCCGTGGCAAAACACTCCTGTGATTTTGCCTGCCTCGTAAAAATGTTGAATCGCGCTTTTCAAGTCGGGGTTATCGCGAAAGGTGTACATGGGGGACTGGCCTCCGCAGACCACAAGAGCGTCATAGGCGGCCAGATCGAGCGAGCTCAGCTTCGCCGTGTTTTCCAGCAGCGCCGCGCACTCAGGAGAACTGAGAAAGCCGAGCGAGACGATATCGTCAGCAGACCACTTCGATGGGTCGCGAGGGTCGCTGAGGCCATCAGCCATGACTTTGCCCCCATCGGGGCTGGCGATGGTTACGTTGTATCCAGCGTCGGTGAACTCCAGCCAGGGGTGAGTTAGCTCAGCTGACCAGAAGCCCAGCGGCCAGCCGAGGATGGGATGGGTGGTGGGGTTGGCGACGACCATCAGGACATGAACCGGGCGTGCGAGGTCCAGCACTTCATGGTGCTCAGTTGCGAGAGATTCCGAAGTCGGCATGAATGTATCCTCTGCCCGCAGTATAACCACAGATGCTCGCAGTGCCGGTTAACTGGAAGAAAAGCAACAGCGGGGAGCATAGCGCACAGCGTGAACGAGGAATTGTTTTCAACCTGGATACCTTCGGTGGTTCGCGTGACGAATAGCAGTGCTGCGCGGCGGTGGGAGCGGGCTATAGTCGGAATGGCGAATCTCACGACCTCGACTCAAGGCGTGGCAAAAATCGAAGAATTCAAGAGCAGGGTATCGGCGCTGGCCGACGAAGAGGTGCAGGACGCGTTCTATCGTCCCGTGGCTGCGCAGAAGCTGCGCGCCAAGCCTGCTCTGCGCTTTACACCCGAAAATGCGTCGAGGGACACACTCGAAGACACGCAGGAGGAAGACGCATTCCTGCGCAGCCGGCGTCGTGTGCCAATCCGCAAAGGATGGCTGCCGCGCACGCGAGTGGGGCAGTTCGCGCTGGCCGGAGGCGTGCTGGTAGGGTTGGCTACAGTGGCCGCTGGAGCCATCGGCGCGCGGGAACTGCTAAAGCACGATGCTCGTTTCCGGATAGATAGTTCCGACTCGATTAAAATTTTGGGCAACAGCCGGGTGACTCGCGCCGAGTTGCTGTCGGTCTTTGGCAGCGATATCGGGCGAAATGTTTTCTTCATCCCGCTGGCTGAGCGCCGCGCCGGTCTTGAGAGCCTGCCATGGGTCGAGCATGCGACCGTGATGCGGGTGCTGCCGAATCAAATGCGGGTGGCAGTCGTCGAGCGGACTCCCGTGGCATTTGTCAGAAATGGAAATGAGATTGGGTTGGTCGATGGCAACGGGGTGTTGCTGCCCATGCCTTCGGCTCGTGCGGATGACGCTTCACCGACGCATTATTCTTTTCCGGTTGTGACCGGCATCGATCCGGGTGATCCGCTGTCGACGCGCGCCGCGAGGATGCATATCTACAAGTCGTTCATCGACGCGCTTGATGCGAGCGGAGAAAAGATCTCGGCGCAGTTGAGCGAGATCGATTTGTCCGACCCTGAGGATGTGAAGGCGGTTGTTGAAGGGCCGGGAGACGCTTCGGGTTCCGACTTGCTGCTGCATTTTGGAGATGCAGATTTTCTGGCTCGCTACCGGAATTACGAGTCGCATCTGCCGGAGTGGCGTCGACAGTATCCTCGGCTCACTTCGATTGATTTGCGGTATGAGCGGCAGGTGGTGCTGGAGATGGCCAAGGACGCGCAGGTTGGCTCTGCTGCATCGACGCCTTCTGGAACGACCATGCCTGCGTCGACTGCGCCTTCGATTGAGGAGGGCGGGCCTGCGGCTGTCT
>DASWUZ010000189.1:0-16909 GCA_036401395.1 Acidisarcina sp. | reverse complement strand
GACTCGGCCGCCTGAAAGGCTGAGTCGTCGGGCTGGCCCGCAAGCGCTCTCAGCAGTACCCGTTCACATTCGCTCAAGGTGAAAGATTTGCGAGGGACAGTATCGCGCCGTTTGGCAGCCGCCTGCTTCAGCTCTTCGCGGAGGACGGCGGAATCAATGCCCAGCTTCTGCGCCGCGTCGGCGGCGAACTCATCCCGGGAGAGCCGGCTGGGTTGGCGGCGAATGTGGGGAAGAAGGTAATTGAGCGCCTTTACCTTGCCTTCGGCGCTGCGCTGAGGAAAAAGCGTCCGCGCACGGTCGATGAGGTAGTCGGGCAGCCGCTGCGAAGACCGCAGCTTCGCCATGTAAGCCTCCGCCCCGCGCTCGCGAATGTAGCGGTCCGGATCAAGGCCGTCTTCAAGCGTCACCACTTTGACGGTGAAGCCCTCCTCAGTCAGCAGCGAGATCGACTTCTCGGCGGCGTTGGCCCCTGCCGTGTCGGGGTCGAAGTTGACCACCACCTGATTAGAAAAACGGCCGAGCAAGCGAACCTGGTGTTCTGTGAAGGCGGTCCCGCTGGTAGCGAGCACGTTCTGGATGCCGGCAGTGTAGACGGAGATGCAGTCCATCTGGCCCTCAACGAGCACGGCAAAGTTGTGCTGCCGGATCGCAGCGCGGGCCTTGTCGAGGTTGAACATCACCTGACCCTTGGAGTAGAGGGGGGTTTCAGGCGAATTCATATATTTCGGCCCGGCTTTGTCGCCGGAATCGAGCGCCCGCGCGGTGAACGCGATGACCCGCCCAGTTTCATTGGCGATAGGAAACGTGATCCGCTTGCGGAACCGGGCGTAGATGGGGCCTGGCGTGCCGTCCTCCTGTTCTTTGAACGAGAAAAGCCCCGATAGGCGCAGCAACTCCAAGTCCGCGACCGATTGCAGCCGTTCGCGCAGCGCATTAAAGGAGTCGGGCGCATAACCAATTCGAAACTTGGCGACCGCCTCGGGGGAAACGCCGCGCCCCGTGAGATATTCCCGCGCCGACGCACCCTCGGGCGATCGTAGCTGCTCCTCAAACCAGGCAGTCGCGAGCTCGTGCAGCTCGATCAACTTGCCACGCTGGCGGCTCTCCTTTGCCTCCTCGGGCGAAGAAAAATCCCGCTTCGGCAGCGGGATTCCGCACTTCGCCGCGACCGTCTTCACCGCTTCGGGAAAGCTGACGTTCTCGATCTTCTGCACGAAGGTGAACACGTCGCCCGACTGCCCACACCCGAAGCAGTGAAAGAACTGCTTCGAAGCATGCACGGAGAAAGAGGGCGATTTTTCGCTGTGAAAAGGGCAGAGGCCCTGAAAGTTCTGCGCGCCTGACTTCTTCAGCCGCACATATTCCCCAATGATGCGAACGATGTCCGCCTGCTGCTTGACGATCTGGGCAAAGTCGGAGGCCATGGGTGCCTCCTCATACTACCGGGTAGCCACCGGCTGGCGTAATGCGTGGCAACAAGCAATCAAACGCGGTAAGGAATTCGAATGCCAGGATCATCCACCGAAAAGTCACGGGTGTTCCTCGTCACTAACAGGCGGCCCGCGACTTGAGCGGTTGCCTGGATCACAGCATCAGGGAGTTTGATACTATGTGTCCGCCGGAGGACTGCTGCCCGTTCAGCGACCTCAGTTGTGAGAGGCAGACTGGTAAATCCGGAAAGGAACAGCCGCGTTTCCCTCTCGTTCCGCTCAGTTGTCCCAGTCATGATTTCGATCCAGGTAATGATGCTGATCGCATTCTGGGAAAACCGGTCAAGTTCAGATTTGGCCTTCGATTCCGTGCAGGTTGTCGATCAGGATGTTCGTGTCAAACACCGCACCTATCGGTCCCACTCCGCCCTCAGTCTCTCCTGGTAGGCCAGACCATCTTCGGTGTGGTCCGCCCACAGGCCAAACCCGTCGTGTGCGGGCCCGCCCCGGTTCTCAGCCAGATATGCTGAAACGGCTCTTCGCACAGCCTCCGCACGCGAAATCTTAATCTCGGCACACAATTTGGAAAGCTCGTGAATTTGACTCTCAGGTAGATCGACCAGGGTTCTCATCCTTGCTCCTCCAGATGATATACAAGGACGATATCACGACCGCTAAGAGGGTTCGCGGTTGCGCGCGGTCTCATCATGATCTTCGTGACTACCATGCTCGGCACTGCGCCAGGAATTGCCCGGATTCTTCATCCACTTCGCAAGTTCCGCGCCATCCAACTCGACGCGAACTACGTTCAGCTCGCCGCCTTCATAGTTGGCGACTAGCATGCGCATCCTATGCCCTTCTGGGCGCACGAAAATCACCGTCTGGTCCGTCCCGTGGCGCTCATGATCTTTCACCACCGCGCGCCACTCGCTTCCCAACTGATCGCCTATCACTTTCGAAATATCTTCCGCCTCGATTTGGGACCCACCCAACTCTTTGAACTCGGCGACGCGCAGCCCCTTGACTCCTCCGTGAGTCGCCAGGCCCGCACAAAATCCTGCAAATCCCATCAACGGCAGCCGGTGACCACTCACACCAAAGTGCTGCTCGAGGCCGTCAACAACGCCGTTGAAATCGCGGTCGGGCGCGGGGTGCGCTATTGCGGCTGAGAGCAATATCCCAGATATAAGCAAACTGTAAGCTACATTCATTTGGCACCCCCTTTGGGCTTGCCGGACCCGTCATCACTGTGGTCTTCGCCGACCCTCGGAATGCCGAAGTTGCCGCCCAACTGATTCAAGTCATCCGGTCTGATAGGCCCTGAGATGAAGACAAACGTCAGTTCCTTCGGCTCCGCATCAAGGACGAACATGCCGTGAATATCTCCATTGACGAGCTTCACGAAAACGTCCGTGCCGTCGCCCTTTTTCGACCGCTCGCGCACCATCGGACTCCATTCCGACCCCGCAAATTGCTTGCGAATCGAGTCAACCTCGGCGGTCGTGTATTGATTGTCCTTGTCAAACTCATAGCTGCGGACGTAAATGCCGTCGAGCTTCTGAATCAGTTCGCGCACCTTGGCGTCGTCGGAGTCTTTGCCGTTGAGAAATTTGCTGGCAAAGCTGAGCATGCTTTTGTCCAGGGTGACTTCGGTGAAGTTGCTGGCCCGAGCGGCCAGTTCCTTCTCGAGCGTCACAGGGAATGGAGCGCTTTGAGCGAAAGCTCCCGCTGCACATAGCACCAGCAGGATCACGGTTGAGATTCTAAGTTTCATTGATGTGCTCCTTAATCGATCGATAAGTTTGGCAATCATGCCAGCACGGCAGTTTGCCCGTTCGACAACGACATCCAACCGCTAATCATTTCCATCGGCGATCCGGTTATGCACGGCCCTTAGTGTCGAGCCTGTAATTCGTAGCGCTAAAAGAACCTGTTGCCGCGCCCGCTCACCGGCGATCTGTCGCTGGCGCTCCGCATAGCCGCCAAATGCGATCGAAATCAGCAACGTTGCAGCGATCGCCCAGCGCAGCAGGGGTTGGTCAGTAAGGCGGCCCGAGTGCGTCAACTGACGTCGAATGAGGACCGCTTGTGCCGGAAGCGGATCCTCCACCGTTGATAACTGGCCCGGACGCGCCCCATCACGCTGCGCCGGACTTGTGCCAACGCTAGAGAGTGCAATGACACGGTCAGCAAAGCCCTCCGGAGCCTGTCTCGGTCGCAGGCCGTCTCTCAATTCCTGCTCGAACTCGTCCTCAGTTTCGTACACGGCTAAACTCCTTCAAAGTGCGCTCGGATTTCGTGCGCAATAGCTGCAACCCGCGCTGCAGGTGACTCTTTACAGTTGCGAGTGGCATTCCAAGCGCGGATGCGATCTCCTCAGGCGAGAGGTCTTCCTGATAACGCAGCACCACGACCACTCGCTGTGTCTCAGGCAGCGTCGCGACGAGTTGCTCGACTCGGTTCGCCAATGCATGGAAGCTGCGCCTCGGGTGATTTGAGCCGCTGACATTTCGTTCATCCTCAAATGGCTCGGCCGCATATTCCACCCGCTTTGTCCTTCGGCGCAGTGCATCCGTAGCGCGGTGCACCGTCGTTCTTCGCAGCCAGGCCAATACGTGCGCTTCTGATTCAAGGCCATCGAGATTGTTGTGCAGCTGCAGGAACGCGTCCTGAGCAATCTCCTCCGCCATCCCGGTATCGGCGACGATCCGTAAGGCCAGGCTATAGATGCGCCCCTGGTGCGCCTTCACGAGTTCGTGAAACTCTCTCACCCTGGAATTCCCCGAACTGGCTGACTGGAACTACTCAGCAATCAGCCTGTGAGTCGATATACGCAGGCGAAGGCACGCCGGAATGCAAATTGTGCATGAGTAGAAATAAATTTGGACTGGATCTAAACCCCCACGCTGGTCCCAGGAAATACTTCCCGTTCAAACGGCAGCGCGGCTTGCATTCGGCTCAGCGCGGGGGGGCAGAGCGCGAAGATTGGTGGGCCCACCAGGACTTGAACCTGGAACCAACGAATTATGAGTTCGCTGCTCTAACCAATTGAGCTATGGGCCCTGCAACGCAATCTCACCATTTTATGCTGTTATGGTAAATCGGCGAAGATAGCAGTCCGGGGAAAGAACTAGTCCTCATAACAGACCGTCCGAATGACGTATCCTCGGGACGGCTGCTCTATCGTAAGCACGACGCCGAGAGGTTTGCATTGGAACCCATCACTCACTTCCTCACCGGCGCGTGTCTCAGTCGCGCAGGATGCAATCGCAGGACCGCGTACGCGACCCTCGCGATGACGCTGGCAGCCGAAGCTCCGGACGCCGACATCCTGTGGAGGTTGCGGGGACCCGTTGCTGCGCTCCAGCATCATCGCGGTATCACGCATACGTTGATTGCCGCGCCAGTCGTCGCCCTCGTGGTGACGGGGGCGGTATGGATACTCGACCGCACGCTGGGCGGCAACAATCCTGATCGCAATCAACCCGGCCCTCGCGTCCTCAGTCGTCTAGGCCGCGGGGAAGCCGAACACCCGGTGCGCTGGGCGCTCGTCTGGTTCTTTTCCCTTCTGGCCGTCCTGAGCCACCTGCTGCTCGACTTTACGAATAATTACGGCATCCGCCCGTTTTTTCCCTTCAACCCGCGCTGGTATTCGTGGGACATCGTCTACGTAGTTGAGCCGGTAATGCTGGCGGTTCTGGCACTGGCGCTAATAATACCCGCCGTGCTCGGACTCGCGGACGGCGAGATGGGGGTCCGGCGCTCCCGCTTCCGGGGCCGCGGATGGGCCATCGCGGCCCTGGTCACCATACTCCTCATGTATGCCTTGCGTAACGCTGAACACGCTCACGCTGTCGAGCTGGTCCGCAATGCCAACATCACCAGCGAACCCGCTGCGCGCATCGGCATCGAGCCTTACCCGATCGATCCCTTCAAGTGGTTTGCCATCGTCCAGACCTCCGACTACTACCAGACCGCACTCATCCACACCCGCATCGACACCGTGGATTCAGACTCCGGTAGCGTGATTTACAAGCCCGCCGAGACTCCTGCGACGTCAGCGGCAAAGGCATCCAGGCTGGGACGGGTCTACCTGGACTGGGCAGGATTTGCCGTCGTCGAGGACCGTGGAAAGGCCGAGAACCTGCCTCCATCGCGGGGTCTCGCTCCCATGGATCCGGCTTCTACAGCGGTGCATTTTGAAGACCTGAGATTTGCCTACTCCCCGGTCTCATTCGCCGGGTTCAACGAGAAGGACCCGCCACTCTCAGGCTGGGTCTTCGTAGGGCCCTCGCAGCAAATTGAGGCAACGGCGATGGATGGCCGTCTTCAAAAGTGACTGCTTCCTTGCGACCATAAGATTGAGCGCGTCACACAATATATTCGATTCATGAACATTTTGCTCTTGACCCCGCGCACCTCACTCCGCAGAATGACAGTACGCTCTAGAAAATTTGAGGTGTCATGGTCTCCTACCTGCTCGTTATGTTCGCCGTTGCCAGCCACGTATTACCTCATGCCTGGATCAGCTTCACGGCTGTAGGAGGATCGCTGCTTTATTTTGGGGCTCGCCGCCCACTGGGGCAGGCCGTGCTGCCGGTCGCGGCGCTCATGGTGTCGGACTACTACCTGACCGTCCATGTCTATAACTACCCGTTTGCAGTCTCGTTTTATCTGCTGACCTGGCTTTGGTACGCGGCAGTGATCGTGCTGGGTAAGGTCCTGCTCGGCAAGCGCACCTCGATTGGCAGGGTTGCAATTGGAGTGTTGGCCTCGTCCACCTCTTTCTTCCTCTTGAGCAACTTCGCCGCCTGGGCAACTCCCGGCATGTACGTGCACAACGCCACAGGCCTCATGACCTGTTACGCAGCGGCGCTCCCTTTCTACCGCAATGATCTGCTCTCAACGGCCCTTGTAGCCGGACTGGTCTTCAGCTTTCCCTTCCTACAAAAGCAGCTGGCTGGTTGGAACGAAAGCAGCGGCGTACGTCCCGCCTAGTACGCCACCCATGGATCGTCTGCTTAGCTCGTTTCTTCACGCCCTTGACTCAAACTTCATCCATCGCCGGCTAGCCGCCGCGTGAGCTCGTCTCGCTTGCGAAGCGAAAATGGGCCTTACATAACGTCGACGATCACCTGATTGATCGGATGTTGTTCGATCGCAATAGTGTGGCACGCGAATTATGATTGAGGCGAACTAGAAGCCGCCAAGCTCGGCAATGAAGGTTGGGCTATGTCTCTATTCCGCTGGGCGCTTATATGCGTCTTCGTGCTTATACCCGCACTGGCTCAGTCGCAAACATTTGAGCGGATCACAATAAAACCTGCTGGCTCAGCCGACTCGCGCAGCACGCGCCTACAGGTTCTACCTGACGGTGAACTTATCGCTCATGCTATCCCTGTGATCGACCTCATTAGTTACGCATACGATGTGCCCTCCAACCCTTCGCCTCGCCTCAACTCTCTTCCCGATTGGACCTACGGCGACAGGTACGACATCGAAGCCGAGACCTCCCCAAATGCCATCGCGCCGACCTCTCGGGACGGAGAAACACAACTCAAAGTGAAGCAGATGATCCGCCGCTTGCTCGCCGACCGTTTCGGACTCCTGATGCGAGTCGACCTACAACGCATGCCAGCCTATGCAATGACCGTTTCGAGCAGCGGTCTACGGCTACAACGTTCAGCGGTCAGCCCAAAAGATTGCATCCTTGATACCGCTCCAGAAGGGTGCCATGCCTTTGTCATCGGCTTCGGTCATCCTCTGAACGCAAACGCCGTCAGCATGGACGACCTCGTCTGCTACATCGAAAACTGGACCGATCTTCCACCCGTGAACCGCACCAAACTTAGCGGCCTGTTCACCATGCACACGGAAGGTTGGCTTCCTATGCGACTGCCCCCTCCGCCGCCAAACGGTAATGGGCGAGTGGACTTCTCCAGCCTCCCCACAATCTTCACGGTACTGAGCAAACTGGGTCTCGAACTGCATCGGCAAGAGGAGGTTTTGCCGGTTTACACGATCAATCAGGTCGACCGCCCCGCCATCAACTGACCAGCCGTCTTCCCGTTGCTCAATTGATAGCGTGAAGTCGACTTCGCGTGAGAATCGGGGCGGGAAGGACCGTTGACGAGCTTCGTGTCACCCTCGAATCGGCCGATCAGAAGCTTGCTGTCGAATGCCCGGGGGTTCCGTTTCCGTCTTGACTTCTTAGCGGCGGACACCGACACTGGCAATTCCAGCCACCCAAAACGCACTTCACTAGAAGCACGACTCGCAACTTGAAACTCAGAGGGAGTAAGGCCATGACTCCAGCTGAACCAGTGTTGTCTGCCGACGATGCCGCACTGCCGGCGGGAATGGCGGTCGCTGCCTCCTACGGGCTGAAGCGTAACGTGCTCTCGCCGCTTGAGGTACTGGCGCAATCGATCTCTACCATCGCGCCGACGGCCTCGCCCACCATGACGATTCCGCTGGTGTTTGCGCTGGCGGGTAATGCGACGTGGCTGGCGTATTTGCTGGCGACGGTTGGAGTGCTGCTGGTTGGCCTGTGCGTAAGCCGGTTTGCGCGCTACTCCGCATCGCCGGGCTCACTCTACATCTACGCATCGACTCTAAAGCCCGCCTGCGGATCGATCACCGCGTGGGCATTGTTGCTGGCGTATGTCGCGACCGGATCGTCGGTCGTCGGCGGGTTCATCAACTACGCGAATGTGCTGCTGCAAGGGCTTACCGGCCACCAGGCTCCGGCGTCTTTGCTTGCCATGATTGCGGTAGCGGCGGCCACCGCTATCGCGTATCGCGACGTCAAAATCTCTGCGGAATTGATGCTGTGGATCGAGGCCGTCTCCGTAAGCTTGATCGCGATCGTGCTGGCAATACTTCTATGGAAGAACGGTCTGCACATTCATCCCGCACAGCTCAGGCTCGTCGGCGCATCGTCCTCAGGAGTGCGCCTCGGTGTTGTGCTCGCCCTCTTCAGTTTTGTGGGGTTTGAGAGCGCGACTACGCTGGGCGCCGAGGCCCGCGAACCATTGCGCACCATCCCCCGCGCCGTCATTCAGAGCGCCGTGCTCGCCGGGATTTTCTTCATCGTGTGTGCCTATGCCGAAGTGCTCGGCTTTGCAAACGCACATCAGGATCTCGGCCAGAGCGCAGCGCCGCTGCGGTTGCTGGCGCAGCAGGCCGGCGTCCCCTTTCTCGGCCCCTTGATCGATGTCGGCGCACTGGTCAGCATGTTCGCCTGCACTCTTGCTTGCACTACAGCGGGCGCGCGCGTGCTGATGTTGATGGCTCACAATGGACTCGCTCCGCGCAGGCTGATGCAAGCCCACACGCGTAACGCCACTCCCGGACTCGCGGTGATCGTCGTTGGCGCCTTGACCGTGTTGCCTGCGGCAGTCCTGGCGGCCAGAGGTGTCAGCGGAACGAACATCTACGGCTGGATGGGCTCGCTCGCAACCTACGGTTTCATCACCGTCTATGGACTGGTCGCCATCGCGCTGCCGTTTTATCTGCAGCGGCAGGGTCATCTGTCTGCCCCTATGGTGCTAGTTTCGGCAGCAGCTACGCTTGCGATGCTGCTTGCCCTGGTGGGAACGATCTATCCAACTCCTGACCCGCCTTATAACTGGCTACCCTATGTTTATCTGGTCTATATTGCCGGCGGTCTCGCATGGTATTTCATGCAGCGTCGTCGAACGACCGAACGACAGCCCCTCTAGGGTTTCACTGATTTGCGCGGCGCTGAATACCTGCTTGCTGCGCTGGCCCTGCACGCGGTCTAGGCAACGGCCTTTTTCAGTCGTTCTCTGCGCCGAGATTATGCCTCGGGCACCCGAACAGCCGCGCATCTTACACCGACCGCCAATGCGTTGGCTGTCTCATTTTTTACTTTGGGATACCTCGAATGTGAGTTATCCTCAAGCCACTTCGGCAGCGTAGCCGCCCGGCCCAGTAGCCGTTGCACTCGTAACCCTTCTGAAATCCCAAAAGCCAAGACACTGCCCAGGCCTCATTCGTGGGCACATGGACAGATCGCATATTGCCGCCAGCATTTTGCCGCTGCTTAGTTGAAGCAGTCGTTCAAACCACCATATTCGGCTTTCACTTCTTCGGAGGCGCTGCGTCCATGTCTTTCCAAATCCCGTCGTTCGAGATCAAGTCCCTTAGGCCGAAGCTCTTCAAATGCATTCCTCTGGCCGCGTTTTTAGCCGGCATCATCGCGTTGGCCGGCTTTACTGCTGAAGCAAATGCTCAGCAGACGCTCGGGGGCATCACCGGAACCGTCACAGACACCGCCAACAGCGTCATCTCCGATGCCACGGTGACCGCGGTCGGTGAGCAGACTTCGCTGACCAGGGTACTCAAGTCCAGCGACACAGGCTCATATTCCTTTGTGAATCTGCCGATCGGGACTTACACCCTCACGTTCACCCACGAAGGGTTCGACACGCAGAAGTTTCCAGGCATTCTCGTGCAAGCAGATCGCACCGCCACCCTGAACGCCCAGATGAACGTCGGCTCCGTAAACACTTCTGTGACTGTCGAGGCGAGTCCACTGATGAACGCGGTGGACACCACCAACGGCTACGTATTGGATAAGGCGCAGATCGAAGCCATCCCTCTGCCGACTGGTAGTCCTCTTGAACTCGCCACGCTTTCGCCGGGCGTAGACGCCGAGTTACAGGGAGGGACCGGCGTGAATAGCGGTCTCGGCAATCCGCCCATCTGGGCCAACGGTCAGCGCGACACTTCTAATTCGTTTCTGCTGAATGGCGTCGACGCCAGCAACCTTTTCAACGGCAAAAGCACCAGCCAGGTGGCATCGGCCCGCATCGTGAACAACACCGGCATCGGCCCCACCAACGGCGCCGGCGGAATCATCCAGAGCAGCGCCTCTATATACCTTTCTATCGGCAACGCCCTGCCCTCGCCCGCGCCCGAATCCATACAAGAGATTCGCGTTAACGCCTCGATGTACGACGCCCAGCAGGGCTCGACCAGCGGCGCGCACATTGACATGAGCACCGCATCCGGGACCAATGCTTATCACGGCAGCGCATACCTGCATCGCGGAACCGACTGGCTCAACGCCGCCCCCTTCTTCTTCAACCAGGACCCCGACGTTCCTGCGAATCAGAAAGTCCCGCAGCTGCACCGCTACGTCCTCGGCGGAGTCTTCGGCGGCCCCATCATCAAGGACAAGCTCTTCGGCTTCATCTCCTATCAGCACCTGCATGTTTCTGACCAGGAAATCGGCGCATCCTTTTTCGACGTGCCCGTCGGTTTGAGCGACGATCGCAGCGCTGCGGGACTCGCCACCCTCTCCAACAATGCTTTCTTCACCAACATCGACTCATCGAACATCAACGACGTGGCACTAGCCCTCTTCAACACCCCGGCCGCTCCCGGCGAGCCCGGCAAATGGCTGATCCCCAACGCGACCAGCCATATTCCGACCTTCTACCAGCCTGACAACGTCTACCTGCCCGGGACAGCGCGCTTCACCGCCGACCAGGCAGTAGCCGACATCGACTGGAACGCAAATGATAAAGACACCCTCGCCTTCAAGTACTACTATCAGCACGACCCGACCGTCGCGCCCTACGCCTTCTCAAGCGTCCCCGGATTTACTCAGCATCTCGACGCCGGATCGCAGGTATTTTCCATCAACAATACCTACCTGCTGAAATCCAACCTGAGCACGACCCAGACCGTCGGTTTCCTGCGTGAGAAACTCTACAGTACCAACGACCAGCTCTTCGGCCCCGGCAAGATTCCCGGCGACCCTGCAAACGGCGCTCCCAGCGCCTCGATCAATACCTTCGGCTCCTCCTACTTTCCCGGTGTCACCATCGTAGATGCCCTCGGATCATTCCATCCCTCTGGCCTGCCGCTCGCCACCCTTGACATCGGCCCCGGAGCAGGCGGCCAGGGCTCCAACACCGGCGTCTTTCAGAACCGGCTTATGCCGTCAGCCAACGCAATCTGGACCCTCGGTCGACACAGCGTTACCTTCGGGGGCAGCTACGCCTACACCCAGCTGAATACCCGCGACCGCAGAACCGGCCAGGGCATCGTCGCTACCGCGGACTTCGGACAATTTGCTCAGGGACTCGTCACCACCAACGACGACTTCCAGACCAGCACCTTTCTACAGGGCAACGCCAACCGCTACTACCGAGCCAACCAGGTGGGCATGTATCTACAGGACAAGTTCCAGGCAACGCCGACCCTGAGCCTCACCGCAGGCCTGCGTTATGACTGGAACGGCGGCCTCACTGAGAAGAACGGAAACCTGTTCAATTTCGATCCTTCGCTCTATAAGTACAGCTATAATCCGGGCGAAACGCCGGGCAACATCGGCACTGTCAACAACGGGTTCGTCGTGGCGGCAAACAATCCGCACGGCGGCACTCCCGGCGCGAGCAAGACGACTCTTACCGGTCGTCAATGGGGTTTGGGTCCGCGTCTGGGCGCTGCCTGGCAGCCCCGGATGTTCGACAGCAAGGTCGTCATCCGCGGGGGTGCCGGCATGTACTATGATCGCGGCGAGCTCTTCACCTACTTCTCGCCAGGCTATGCAGATGGCGAAGTGACCGGCGGCCCGTTCGGCGTCAATCAGGCACCGCCCGCGGTCTACGCGCAAACCTGCATCGGCCCCACAGCGACGGCCTATGAATTCTTCATCCCCACCTGCGACCCAGCCGTCGGAAACCTCGACAATCCTTTTGGCACAAGTTACGTCACTGGCCCGACAACCACCACTCAGCCGAAGACCAAGCCATCGGACATCGTGACCAACTACCTTCCCAACGGCAACCAGATACTGACCACGAGCAATTACCTGATGGGCTATAACTCTGGCGCCATTTCGCAGCTCTCCGTGCAGCCGTTCTCGATGGGCAACTATGGGCGCGACAATAAGCTGCCCTACACGATGAACTTCACTCTGGACGTGCAGTGGCAGCCGCGCAACGACCTCGCTATCGAACTAGGATACGTCGGCAATCTCGGCCGCCATCAAATAATCCCGGTACCCTTCAACCAGCCTGGAATCGCCTCGCCTTCGCACCCCATCAACGGTCAGACCTACACCTACGGGTACACAGTGCTCGACCCCAACGCCTTCACGCCCATCAATCTCCCCGATGGCACGCCGTTCCTATCGACCTACGAAGGCGGCAACGTCGACCTTCGCGTCCCCTACATTGGCTACTCCGCCGAATCGGAGACCTACAAGGCAGCTGGCGTCTCTTCCTACCACGCCCTACAGGCCCACGTTGAAAAGCGCATGAGCCGCGGACTCCAGGTCGGCGTCTCTTACACCTACTCCCATGCCCTTGATGAACAGAGCGCCATGGGCCTCTTCTATAACGGCAACAACCCTCTCAACCTGCGTGGCGGCTACGCCTCGTCAGACTTCGACCGCACCCATGTGCTCAACTTCCTCTACTCCTACAAGTTCCCCAAGCCGTTCGGTGAAAGCACGCTGATGGGCAAGGTCTTGAATGACTGGTCGCTCAACGGCACCACCGTGATCCAGAGCGGACAGCCCTACAGCATCATCGACTACACCGGCGCTGTAGGCAGCATCTACTACAGCACCTTCGACGGCATCACAAACCCGATCGTGCCGCTCGCCCCCGGCTGCACCCCTAAGAATGCCCGGACAGGGGCGTCCGGCGCATGGGTCCCCAGCGGCGGCAACGCTGCACTCAAGGCCAACTGCTTCACCTTGCCGCTACTGAATCCAGGCGACCTTGGCGGCGCCATTCCTGCGGGAGACACCTACGAAACAACCTTCACCAACGGCCAGCGCAATATCTTCCGCCAGGCTTATCAAAAGCGCGCTGATATCTCGCTGCTCAAGGCTGTGCAGTTCCACGAGCGTTATGGAGTTAAATTCTCCTTCGACGTGTTTAACCTCACCAACACCACCAGCTTCGATGTCCCCATCGACGACGTCTCTCAAAACCAGTACTACAACAACGAGCCATTTCAGCTAGGCCCCGGAAACGTCTCTTATCAGGCGACACTCCCAACCGGGTGCGCATCGGATGGTTCCCAGACCAACTCCAGCTTCTACAATTGCCCCAGCCGGCTGGGGATCGTGAACCGCGCTATAGGTAGTCCGAGACAAATTCAGATGTCGCTTGGAGTAAGCTTTTAAGCCGCAAAAAAGACATATCGAAGGAACGCTTCAAGCGATGTCAGCATTCTGAGGGAGGCGTCACCCGGCGCCGATGTCCTCGTTCCAAACCTCGGGGTGGTCGCGAATGTATCCCGCCATCATCTCTACGCATTCGGCGGAATCGAGATTTACTATTTCCACTCCGAACGACCGGAGCCACTCAAGACCGCCGCAGTAGTTGCGGTTCTCGCCGACGATGACTCTCTTGAAACCGAACTGATAGATCAGGCCGCTACAGTACCAACAGGGCGCGAGGGTAGTCACCATGGTCACGTCTCGATAGGAGCGTTGGCGACCTGTCCGGCGGAAAGCGTCCGTTTCGCCATGCGCGGAAGGGTCGCCTTCCTGCACCCGCCGGTTGTGGCCTGCGCCCAGAAGCTTACCGTTGCCGTCGAAAAGCGCCGCGCCGATCGGCAGGCCTCCCTCGTCGAGCCCGATGCGGGCCTGATCGATGGCCGTACCCAACATCTGCGCGAAATGGTCTTCTGTGTAGCCGGAAGCTGAGGGATTCACACGACGAGTTTACGTGAAGTTTTGGGACTCTTTCCTCTCAAGGTCACCTGACGGGTGAGTCAAGCAGGAAGTGCAGGTCCGACGCACCAGAATAAATTCCCGTAAAGCCTGAAGCGGCGCTAGTCACGGGTACGGATTCGGTCAAGCAGAGCGAAGAGGATTACACCGAGCACGGCATTAACACCGGCGCGGAGCAGTTCATGGATCCAGTTCCACGTGAGATTTGTGCCGAGCATGTGGCGGGTGATGATCCAGTAGCAGAAGCTGTGGAGCAGCAGAAAGGCAATGTTCAGGAGCAGCCTTGTGGCGTGGTTCTCAACATCGATCTTGACGCCGAGCGAGGCGGCGATGAAGCCGATCAGAGCGTTTGCCATGCCGTTGACGCCGATCGGCAGATGAGTGAGGGCATCCTGTCCAATTCCGATTACGGCGCCGAGCAAGGTCCCGGCGATCGGATTTCGTCTGGCTACGGCGAAATAAATCGTGATCAGGAGCGGCAGGTTGATGAGATTGAAGCGTTCGAAATGCACCGAGATGAGCGATTGCAAACTAATCGCCACCATTGGGGCAATAAGCAACAGCGCGAGAGGAATCCGGTGGGCACTCTCACGCCGCGAGTCGTAGGTGAGCATCTACTGACCCCCCTGAGGTGCGACAGTGGGGGACTGCTCCGTGGCAGGCGTTGTTGCCTTGGGCGTGGGTGGGCGCGTGACCGGGTTGAGCTTGGTCCCCCCGGGCCTCTGTTGCTGCGGCTGTGGTTTTGAAGACTGCGGCTTCGTATAGTAAGGCTCCACGTACTTGGCCGGGACAGGCGTGGGAATTATTGTAGTTTGGGCTGGCTGCACGGTGGTGGCAGTCGATGGCGGAGGAGAGGTTTGGGGGGGCGTGGATTCTGGAGTCTGAGCTGGCTTCTGCTTTGTCTTCGGCGTACCCGTTCTTGGAGTGGCCGTCTTAGAAGTGACTGTCCTTGCAGTGGCCGTCTTAGAGTCTCCTGGTCTAGGTGCACTTTGCGCAGATCGCTGTGAGGTGGGTGTCGAACGAGCAGCCGTAATTCCTCTGCCCTTTGGAGCCTCAGCTAGGCCTGCTGTCCCAGCCCTTCGTTCCGTAACGATGCCATCGGATGTTGCTGGAGTGGGGTTAACGCGGCCGCTTTGGGCGGGCGGCAAAGTTGAGGCGCCAGTAGTAAACCGATCAGGGTGAAGCGGCGGTGGTGGCTTAAGCGAACGAGCGAGCAGCGCCGCAGCGGTGGCTTTCTTCGCCGCTTCAATAGCCGCTGGGTCGGCAGCCGTGTGCGTGGCCCCGGCGCCCGCAGCTCCTGGTGCCGGCCCGTCGGTGCCAGGCGGCGCGGTCAAGTCGCTGGGATCATGTATGCTGGGCAGCTTTTCTGACAACACTTCAGCGGCGCTGTGCTGCTGCGCCAGGGCCTCGCTTTTCGACAGGTCATTCTCCGACCCTGGCGGCAGCTGATCGCCCGTGCTGGTGATAATGAGCACTTCTTCCAGGCGGGAGAGGTTTGCGCCGGGCTTCACGATAACGTCGATGTAGGGGTTCCGTTCGGGGTCGTTAGCTACGCGTTCGACTATGCCCACCGGAAGGCCGCGCGGATAGATCTGATCGCCGCCGCTGGTGAGCACGCGTTCGCCGGGCTTGATGCGGTCGTCGGGCAGGATGTTGATGATCTGCGGCTCACCATAGGCGTTGCCACGCAGTACGCCCCGGATTCTAGTGGTCTCGAGCATTACGCCCGCGCCGCTGGCCTGGTCGGAAATTTCAAGTACCTGGGCGGAATCGGGAAAGACCTCGCGCACCTTGCCCACAATGCCGTCTGGGGTGATGACGGGCATCTCCAGAGCGACCCCGTCGCGCGAGCCCTTGTCGACGATCAGCAGCCGCGCACGGTCACTGCCGGCGGTGCCGATCACTTGTGCTGTGACCGTCCTATAGATGTAATGTTCCTTGAAGTCGAGCAGCCGCTGCAGCCGCTGGCCTTGCCGCGCGTCCTCAGCAAGCGCGCCCTCCTCAAGGCGGAGGCGATCCACCTCAGCCTGCAGGTCATGATTTTGCTCGCGAACATTTCGTAGGTCGATGTAGTTCGACCAGAAGCCGCGCGCTCCGCGTCCAGCTCCATGCGAAACTCGCGCCGGGGGGGCGAGAGCGCTGATCACCCAATACCGAAGCAGCCTCACCGGCTTGCTATCAGGTGAGTTGGGCATCGGCCGCCGCACCTGCAGGGCCAGACCTATAAGCTGCACCAGCAGGACCAGAAGCAGGACCAGACCGTTCTTATAGCGGGTAAAGAAACTTTCCATGGTCCTGGCGTCGAGGGAAAAGGTCCGAACAGCTAGTCGATTTTAATCTTGCGCAGCAGCCGGAAGTCGCTGAGCATCTTTCCGGTGCCAAGCACGACGCTGGCGAGAGGGTCATCGGCTATTGATACTGGCAAACCTGTCTCTTCGCGGATGCGCTTGTCGAGGTTTTTGATGAGCGCGCCACCGCCGGTTAGTACGATGCCGCGGTCGCTGATGTCGGCGCTGAGCTCCGGTGGCGTCCGCTCCAGTGCAACCCGGATCGCATTCATGATCGTCGAAATGGATTCCGTCAGGGCCTCGCGGATTTCGCTGTCGTCGATGGTGATGGTCTTGGGCACGCCTTCGATCAGGTTGCGGCCCTTGATCTCCATGGTGATCGGCTTGTCGAGCGGATAGGCCGAGCCGATAGCGATCTTGATCGCCTCGGCGGTGCGCTCGCCGATCAGCAGGTTGTACTTGCG
>DASWUZ010000188.1:0-2695 GCA_036401395.1 Acidisarcina sp. | reverse complement strand
TTGTCGGCCAGGAAACTGGGCACGTCGCCGTCGGAGATCTTCTGTGCGAGGCCCTCGACGATTGCCGTCTTCCCAACGCCGGGCTCCCCGATCAGCACAGGGTTGTTTTTCGTCCGGCGGCACAGGATCTGGATGACGCGCTCGAGCTCCTGGTCGCGCCCAACGAGAGGATCGAGTTGGTTATCCATCGCGGCCTGGGTGAGGTCGCGTGAAAATTCGGCCAACAGGCTTGATTCGCGGTTGCGAGCGCCTCCCGTAGCGGGGGCCTTCTCCTGGTTCGCGCGAGACAATTCTTCACGGATGGCTAGAAGCTTGAGGCCGCGCTCGTGAAGAATCTCCGCGGCGAAGCACTTTTCTTCGCGCAGCAGACCAAGCAGCAGATGCTCGGTGCCAATGTGCTTGTGCGAGAGCCGCTCGGCCTCTTCAGCCGCGTAGGCGAGCACCCGCTTGCATTCATTTGAGAGCGGCAGATCGACGGAGGTCGAGACCTTCTCCCGCATCGTTGTGTGGCCCTCAATCTGCTTCCGAATCGATTCGACCGAAGCGTGAGAGCGTAGAAAACGGTTGGTGAGTGCCTTGTCCTCGCGCAAAAGTCCTAGCAGGAGGTGTTCGGTCTCGATGTAAGGCGAGCCAAACTGGCTGGCCTCATACCGCGCGAAAAAGATCACGCGCCGTGCCTTTTCTGTATAGCGCTCGAACATGTGTCCCCTTCAAAAGGCTTGCCGGTGAGTTGTCTATAGTTCCAAAAATCGAAGTAACAATCAGCGAAAGCCCTGGCCCGGTTGCGACTCCCACTGCCTAATGGCCTGAGCTGATGGAAGTCTTTCTCTTTAGATTAGACGAAAGCCGCGAAGCTGGTTAGCGATTTGCGGCAAGGCCAAAATTTTCGAACCAAATCAATGCAATGGCAAACTGTCTACGCGAGATCCATCCGCGGTCTCGTCTGAGAAGTGGTTCATCGTCACGCTTTCGAGCCGTCCCTTATCAAGCCGCAAAACCCGGCTACAGCGCCGTGCGATTGAGGGGTTGTGAGTAACGATTAAAGACGTCAGCCCGTGGCCGCGGTGCAAACGCTCTATAAGGCTGAATATCACATCGGCAGAGCGCCCGTCTAAATCACCCGTCGGTTCATCGGCTAAAAGCACTTTTGGCCCTGTCACCAATGCCCGAGCCAGGGACACACGCTGCTGCTCGCCGCCCGAAAGCTCCCCCGCGCGGTGCGAAGCTCGATCAGAAAGCTCGACCTCCTGGAGCCATTTCTCGGCGGCCTTGATGGCCAGCGACCTGCTATCGCCGCGAGCCAGCAGCGGCATGGCTACATTTTCGAGCGCCGTAAACTCCGGCAACAGATAGTGAAACTGCCAGACATAGCCGATCTCCCGATTACGAAAAACGGCTGCTTGCTTTGGCGATAGCGACGATACGTTTGTCGAGGCGCAGTCAACGGTGCCGCTCGATGCCGCGTCAAGTGCGCCAAGGATGTGGAGTAACGTGCTTTTGCCGGCTCCCGAAGGCCCGACAATGGCAAGCATTTCGCCCGCAGCAACGGTCAGATTCAGGTTGTGGAAGAGGACCAGCTTGCCGCGGCCAGTGGCGTATTCTTTACTCAGATCGCGAACTTCGATGATTTGCCGGGGAGCACCAGACTCTTCTATCAGCAGATGCGCAAGGCCGGGGCCGGGATTCAAGCCCGGGTGTTCACCGACCGGCGGGCCGGTGTGGTTTTGCACGGCGAAAGCATCCGAAGCGCTCTCCATGACTCATTCTATAACCGGCACAGGGGGACTCGTTGCGGTGCGCGGGTGGGCCCAGGCGTCCCGCCGGTTACGTTTGTGCTGTCGTGTTTTCAAGGATTCCATCGCCCGCGTGCTCTTAGTCTCCGTCTCTCTCATCCGCGACCAGGATCGTGTACTCTCCATCGGGAAAGTCGTCCGCGAGCTTGCGCAGCCATCCAGCGGAACGGCTAAGGGGCTGCACGGTCCAGCGTTCCGGAATAGTCCCCGACTGAAACTCGCAAATGAGGATGATCTTGTCTTCCTGCCCCGAAAGCGTGGCGAGTTCGGAAGCTTGTATCTCCCGGCGATAAATCTCCTGGTGGTCGCGGTCGGTGATCGTGACATACCAGCAGCGAGGATCGGCCAAGGCTCCAACGGGCAGCGATAGGAAATCAAGGGTGATGCGCGCCATCCATTCGTAGATCGAATCGGCCCAGTCCTCGGCGGCTGGCGGATTGGGTGGCTCGGCGGCTTGCCGGGTGTAGTCCTGCGCCTTGCGCTTGCTCAAACTTATCCCCGCATAGGTTTCGTAGTCCTGCAGGGAACGCACTGTGCCAAGGCCATATTCGCCGACCGGTTCTCCAGCCAGCAGGCGCCGTACTTTTTCTTTACTCCGGCTGTCAAACTCACTCCAGTCAAAGGTGCCTTCGGTATCCGGAGTGTGATTGTCCCAATGCCTTGTGGCGGAGTCGCGAATGTAATCGTGCCAGACCAGAGGTACGTGCGGGTGGAAGAGGTCGTATCCGTGAGTGAACGCGCGGAGCGTCATGGTCGACTCTTCGCCATAGAAGTAAAGCTCAGGGTCGTAGGGCACTTCCTCCACAAAACGCCCCGGCGCGAAGACAAAGCCCGCACCAATGAAACGAGCTCTCATGGGCGAGGTACGCTTCCGCCAACCGGCCATGGAAACAGGCCTCAGC
>DASWUZ010000187.1:0-2154 GCA_036401395.1 Acidisarcina sp. | reverse complement strand
GTCAGTCCGAAGCCCTCCAGCATCTGGATGCCGACATCGGCAAACCACTCCGAGGTATCGATTCCAAGCGGTGCTCCCCCGCTGATGAAGTAGCGCACCCGCCCCCCGAAGACTTGCCTTATCTTTTCGAAGACGATCTTGCGAGCCATCTTCCACAAGGGCGAACGGGGCTCGCGTCCATTGATGATGCTGGCTCGATGGCTGCGACCGATGCCAGTCGCCAAACTAAGTGTGCGCGCTTTCAGGGCGGAACGCGCGGCGCGCCGTTTCACCTCCTGCATGATTTTTTCGTAGACTCGTGGAACTGCCACGAAAACGGTCGGCCGCACGCTGGTCATGGCCCCTGGAAGCTGCTCAAAGAAGGGGCAGTAGGCGAGGACCGCACCGCGCGCGAGCAGCAGATAGTCGAGGTGACGAGCGGTGATGTGGGAAAGCGGCAGGAATGAGATGCAAGTGTCGCCGACTCCAAAGTCGAAAGCGTGGGAGGAGTAGTTGACATTGGACGCGAGGTTGCCGTGGGTGAGCATCACGCCCTTGGGGTCGCCGGTGGTGCCGGAAGTGTAGATGATGGTCGCGAGGTCGTCGGGTTGGATGTCGCGCGCGCGCTGTTCAAACAACCTGTTTGCCTCGGCGTTGTCATCGCCGGGCAAGCCAAGGAGTCCTTGGAAAGTAAGTGACTCAGGCAGGCTCTCATTATCCATGATGACGACGTGCTCCAGGCGGGTCCGATCGCGAACGCTGGCGACCTTTTCATATTGTTTCCGCGTGGAGACGACAGCGATGCGGCTGCCGGAGTTCGCGATCAGGTTGCCGGTCTGCTCCGCAGTCAGAGTGGGATAGATGGGGACACTAATTGCGCCCATCGCCAGCGCAGCAAAGTCGGTGACGGCCCACTCCCATCGATTTTCGGCCAGCAGGCAGATTCGATCCCCCTTTACGATCCCGAGCCGCGCAAAGGAGCGGCTCAAGTCGGCGACGGCGTCATAAATGTTGCTGCCGGGGATGGGAGTCCAAACATTTTGGTCATTTCTCCACAACGCCGCCGGTCGGTCGCCGCGAGCGGCGACGCTGAAGAAAATGTCGTTGATGGTTTTCAGGTTCGGAAAATGCGTGGCGTCCGGCATGGGTTTGCGCTTACTCCACGGTGACGGACTTGGCGAGATTGCGGGGCTGATCGACATCGCAGCCGCGCCGTACGGCGAAATGGTAGGCGAGCAGTTGCAGCGGAATCGTATCGAGGACGGGCGACAGCAATTCGGGCGCGCAAGGAACGTACAGGACGTGGTCGACGAGTTCCTTGATGTGTTCGTCGCCGTGGATGGCGACGGCTATTACTTTGCCGGAGCGCGCGGTCACTTCCTGAATGTTGGAGAGCGTTTTTTCGTAGCGCAGTTTTGAGTCGCTGTTGTCCGGATCCATGGTGGCGAGCACGACGACGGGGAGGGTCTCGTCGATGAGCGCGTTGGGGCCATGCTTCATCTCGCCGGCAGGGTAGCCCTCTGCGTGGATGTAGGAAATTTCCTTGAGCTTGAGCGCGCCCTCGAGGGCGATGGGGAAGTGGATACCGCGGCCGAGGTAGAGGAAGTCCCGAGCGTTCGAGTAGAGCTTCGCGAGCTGCTCGCATTCGCGGTCGACGGTGCGGAGGATTTCTTCGACCTTGCCGGGCATGCGGCTTAGAGCCTCGGCGAGGGCGCAGCTTTCGGAGTCGGTGATGGTGCCGCGGCGCTGGGCGAGGTGCATGGCGAAGAGGAAGAGCGCGACGAGCTGCGCGGTGAATGCTTTCGTCGATGCGACGCCGATTTCAGGCCCGGCGTGGGTGTAGATGGTGCCGTGCGCTTCGCGGGCGACCATTGCGCCGACGACGTTGCAGATGGCGATCGTCTTCGAGCCTTTCGCGACCATCTCGCGCTGGGCGGCGAGAGTGTCGGCGGTCTCGCCGGACTGCGTGATGAGCACGCCGATGGCACGGGGGTCGGCGATGGGGTCGCGGTAGCGGAATTCG
Organism: Acidisarcina sp.; assembly: GCA_036401395.1. Classification (GTDB taxonomy): domain Bacteria; phylum Acidobacteriota; class Terriglobia; order Terriglobales; family Acidobacteriaceae; genus DASWUZ01. The sequence goes on along the minus strand of DASWUZ010000187.1, from coordinate 152 downwards.
CTGGCATAGTCGACCTCGACCGGGATGCGGGCCAGCTTTTCAATCATGTATTTGCCAGCGAGCGCCGCGTGCCAGCTCGTACCGCAGGCGGCGATGTTGATGCGAGTCGCTTCGCGGAATTCCTCATCGCTGATCTTCATTTCGGCCAGAAA
>DASWUZ010000186.1:0-2053 GCA_036401395.1 Acidisarcina sp. | reverse complement strand
CAGTTCTGAATAGAGCTCAGCAAAGAAGGCGCTGGCACCGTGATTCACGGTCGATTCGGATGCGACGCGATTCGTACACGTGGCGAACTGAACAGCATGAGCAGTGTCTTGAATCACAGATTCCTTCCAGCGTCTCTGATCGGTTAAGCTTCAATCATTCTGCAAAAGGAGGTGGGTCAAACTAAGCCTTTTCACATTCACTTGGCGGTGAAGAAAGGAAAGGACGAAGATGACCCGGAAGCAGGATAGCGCAGAAGTACGCCGACGGAGCGAAGAGTTTCGAAAGGCATTGAGCGAGGATCGGGATCTGCTGAAGACGATCGTCGAAGAGACATTGCAGCAGGTGCTGGAAGGCGAGATGGAAGAAGCTCTGCAGGCAGGCAAAAGCGAGCGAACCGAGACGCGATTAGGCTATCGAGCTGGTTACTATAATCGAACGCTGGTCACCCGAGTGGGCAAAGTGGAGCTACGAGTGCCGCAGGATCGGCAAGGCCGCTTTCGGACCGAGGTCTTTGAACGGTATCAACGCAGTGAGAAAGCCCTGGTAGCGGCGATGCTCGAGATGTATGTGCAAGGCGTATCGACACGAAAAGTCAAAGCGATCACCGAAGAGTTGTGCGGACATGAGTTCAGTTCGGCGACCATCAGCCGGATCGTGGGACAGCTAGACGCCGAGTTGGAGAAGTTCGCCCAGCGGCGCCTGGAAGAACCCTATCCGTACCTGGTTTTAGACGCCCGCTACGAAAAGGTGCGGGAAGACGGAGCCGTGCGGAGCCAGGCAGTGTTGGTGGCCATCGGGATCAACTGGGAAGGTAAGCGCAGCGTGCTCGCTGTAGAACTGGCGAGTCGGGAAAGCCTCTCCAGTTGGCGCGAGCTGCTAACGGGCTTGCGAGGAAGATCGCTGCATGGAGTTGAGTTTGTGGTCAGCGACGACCATACGGGCCTTCGGAAAGCCATTCAGGAGACCTTGCCCGAAGCGGTTTGGCAGCGCTGCTATGTTCATTTCCTGCGGAACGCACTGGACTATCTGCCACGCAAAGCTGACGATGACTGCCTGCAAGAGTTGCGCTGGATCTACGATCGGCGTGATGCCCAGGAAGCACGGCGGGATCTGGCGGCGTGGCTCACCAAGTGGGGCAAGCGCTACGGCAAACTTTGTGGCTGGGTGGAAGAGAACATCGAAGAGACTCTAAGCTTTTATCGATTGCCGCGTCAGCATCACAAAAACATGAAGTCCACCAACATGCTCGAACGGCTCATGGAAGAGATCAAACGCCGGACGTTGGTGGTCCGCATCTTTCCCAATGCGGCCGCCTGTTTGCGCCTGGTGCGAGCCCTGGCCGTGGAGATTGACGAAAACTGGATCGAGGCCATGCAATATCTCAACATGGAACCGCTGGCCGAGCAGAAAAAGGAAGCTCTCCGAACCCTCGGCGATGCGGCCTAAACCTCAAACCAACTTAGAAAGGCTGTTTGCCCATTCCTATTTTGCGGAACTTGACAAGCACAACTGAAGTTTCGCGCCAGACCAAGGCGGCAGGCGAGCGTTGGAATGCCGAGGAGTGGAAAGCATGGAAAGCCAAAATACCGGCTTCCCACTCTTCTCGCTCCTCTTGGAATTCCTCCGGGATTCCTTTCCGCAAGGGGATTGTAAGGTCTCTCCCCGGCACAAAACTTAAATCATTACCCGGTGTTCTCAAATCAGCCAAGGTCCGGTTTCCTTATCCGTGCGCGTCAGCGCACATGATTCTCAGGGTCGGATGACGGCAGGAACGGCCGCAGAGGGTGGGTGGGCTAATAGGTGGAGTTGACTGGTCTTGTAGAGCGGTGGCAGTGGACTATCGTGCATTTGTTTTGATACTCGACTTAACACCATCGTCACAGAGGAGACTTTTGATGCCTCCTATCCTGGTCCATCCTTTCTCAAAAGACAACTGAAGACATCTGCTGTTTCACGCCTTCCAAGGAGCCGGTTTTAGAGTACCTGAAAGCTCTACCCATTCAGCCTTGAGGAGATGCCATAGAGACGGCGGCCATGTCCATGCGAATCGCC
>DASWUZ010000185.1:0-11603 GCA_036401395.1 Acidisarcina sp. | reverse complement strand
CTGACTCACTCTAAAGATTGGAATATTCGCGTGATGGCTGGACAGCGAGTTCAGGTATCGGCCACGCGGTTCCGAGTTCCTGATGTCGCCGTACTCGACCGGGCACACCCGATGGAGCAGATTATTACGAAGCCACCCATTGCCGTCTTCGAAGCCCTAAGCCCGGAAGACACCGTGAGGCGGATGCAGCGCAAGCTAGACGACTACGCCTCGATGGGCATCCCGCAAATCTGGATCGTCGATCCTGAGACTGGCATCTTCCAGCGTTACGCGAACTCTGCCCTCACCGCAGCAACTCACTTCAGCGAGCCCGCGCACAACATCGACTTCGACCTCGGTATAGTCGAAACGTTGCTTCAGCGCTAACGCCACCGCGCCGAATCGCCCCTAAGAGGCACCCCAGCCTAACTCCCCGAACGCTAGCAAAAACGGAGCACCCATTGTCTCGAGCTTGGGACATGGGTTTCGGCGCCGGGCGAGGCATTCCCTTGCCTAGACCTCAAACCCCTTCCATCCCATCCGGTTTCGCAGCTCAGTCACGTGCGCCGTATGGTGCCGCCCATGCCAGTCATACAACATGACAGCCTGCGGCAGCGTGAACCGCCCCGTCTCGGGATGCACAAACCCGCGCTTCCAATCAATGTCGGTCATCGCCTCCATCAAGGCCACCCAACGCCGATGCAGCGATTCAATGAGCGCCAGCGAAACCTCGACTGGCAGCTTCGAATCGGCCAGCACTGCCCACGCATCCTGTTCATACGGCCGGATTGTCGGCCAGTCCTCGGTCAACGCCAGCTTGAACCGGATAAACATATTCAAATGGCTGTCGGCAACATGATGGACTAGCGTGCGCACGCTCCATCCCCCATCGCGATAGGGGGTATCTAACTGCTCGTCGGTCAGACCGACTACCGCCGACCGCAGGTTTTCGGGCAGCGCAGCAATCGCGGCTATCGCCTTTTGCAGCTCCAGCGGCGAAATCTTGGGAGGGCGGGGCGCGCGCCCCACCGGAAAGCGCAACAACTCGCGCGAATCTTGGACAACAGTCTGGGTGCTCATAGCCAGCACATTAACACAAGCCCCATCCTTCACCTTCCACAAAAATGGTTGCAGTTAAACAGGGCCTTTGCTAGCGTTGGGTGCACTCATGCGCTCCTGTCGTTTTCGCGGCCACGCAAACCTTGCGCTCCTCGCTCTCTGCCTGCTGCCCGTCCCGCTCTTAGCCGAAAAAGGGCCGCCAACCTTCGACGGCTACGTCACCAACATCGTGTCGCCCTCGGAGTTCGACGTCGGCAAACGTCACGTCATCTGCGACGACAACACCACATGGCAGAGAAATTCGACTCTTCCCGAGTTCCTCACCGAGCTACGCGTCGGCATAGCGGTGCATGTCGATGGAGAGTTCCGGGACCTCAACCACAAGCGCACCTTCGTAGCCACCAACGTTCATCCCAATCCAAATGAGATCAACCTTGCCAACTTCCTCCGTGACTTGAACCAGCGGGCTTCGCGCATCGGCCTCAGCTACATGCTCGCCGCAGGCTACGACATTCGCGAAGCGCCCTTTGCGTGGACCATCGCCGCGAACCACGAAGAGCACAACCCCATGAAAACCGGCGTACCTGCCCCTACGATGGCGTCGACCCTAATGGAAAGCCTGCAACTCGACTACGCCGCCACGGACTACTCCGCGCTCAAGACCAGCCGCCATGACTTTGCCGCGATGCAGGCCAAGCTTCGGGCGGCCGACGACAAGCTCCCAAAACCGAAAAACCAAGGCGATTGACGATTACAATCGTTGCCAGTTACACCCATTTCATACCGGTCGCTGCCCAGTGGAAACACGTCTCCGTCTTCGGGCGCACTCGGTGTTTGTCTGCCCGGAAAGGTAAAAGTTTGACCAATATCATCCAAAATGGCTCGCCCGGCATACCTGCTGCCGATACCAATGTCCGCCCGGCGGGAGGGAGCAAAAAACACCGCAAAGACATCGATGGCTTGAGAGCTATCGCGATCCTTTCTGTGCTCGGATACCATTGCGGCCTTCCAGGATTTTCAGGCGGGTTCGTCGGTGTCGATGTCTTCTTCGCCATTTCCGGCTACCTCATTTGCGGAATTATCGTCCGCGAAATTAAGCAGGAAAGATTCAGCCTGAAACGCTTTTACGAGCGCCGTTGCAAACGTATCCTTCCCGCCCTATTTGTCGTCCTGCTCTTCACCCTGGCCATGGCAGCGCTCGTGCTCTCGCCCTACGAAGCGCGTCACGTCGGCGACGGCGTCATGGCCACGGTGCTCTCAATATCCAACGTCGACTACTACCTTCAGGGCAACTACTTCAGAGGGACCCTTCAGAACCCCTTGGTCATGACCTGGTCGCTGGCCGTCGAGGAGCAGTTTTACATCGTCTTTCCGATGCTCATGGTGCTGCTCTACAAAGGCAGCAAACGGCACCTCTTCGCCGCCCTTGCTGCACTCTGCACGCTGTCACTTCTGCTCTCCATCTACATGGAATACCACCATCCCGAGTTCAACTTCTATCTTCCATTTACCCGCGCCTGGGAGATTGGCGCCGGAGCCATGCTCGCGCTCTGGGAGGCAACACGTGCTCCCCGGCAGGCAGTTGCTTCCAGCAAAGTTTTAATCAATCCAGTGAGCGCTGCTGGCCTGATCATCATCCTCGCCAGCGTCATCTTCTATTCGCCAAGGACCCGCTTCCCCGGCTACGAAGCCATTCCTCCTGTCCTCGGCACAATATTGCTGCTCGGCTTGGCCGAGGGAGTGGCCTCGAAGATACTTGCTCTCCGCCCCTTCGTCGCCGTCGGGTTGATCTCTTATTCTCTCTATCTGTGGCATTGGCCCCTGCTTAGCTTTGCCTCTATCATCGGCCCGGCTGTGACCCCGATGAAGATACGTCTGGTCCTCATGCTCTTCGCTTTCGGCGCTGCGACCCTTTCTTACTTTTTCGTTGAAGGCCCATTCCGTTCCCGGCGCTATCCCAACACCAACAAAGTCCTGCTTTCATACGCCTCAGTCATCGTCTGCTTCTTCCTCGTCGGCGCTGCCTTCTATTGGACACGCGGTCTACCTATCCGATGCCCCCAATTAGCCAGGATTGAGCAAACAGTTGAGATCGACCGGGAGCACCCGTGTCTTGTCATGCCGAACACTTCTGCATTCGCTCCGGGATGCCTGCTGCCCGTCTCTCCGACACCGGCGATAGCGTTACTAGGCGATAGTCACGCCGATGCGCTTGAGCCGGAGCTCCGAAAGTATGCGACCGAACATGGTTATAAACTCCTGGCGCTCACCAAGACCGTGTGCGCGCCCATGCAGGGAGTCACTCGCATTCGCTTCGACCTGCCTCAGCATGCGGAATTATGCAGACAATTCAATCAGCGGGCCGTCGCTCTCGTGGCCAGCCGGCCGGATGTAAAGCTTGTGTTCCTTACCGGCAGTTGGGCGTTTGTTGAACAGGATCGATTCATGCCGGTGGGATATCACGGATCGCCTTCAACCATCTCGCAGCAACAAAGTGAAGTTTTTCTCCTGCAAGGGATCACCGCTGAGATTCGCGCCCTCGAAGCCGCCGGTAAGCAAGTCGTACTGATGGACGACGTTCCTTCGCTGAATGTAAACCCCCTCCAACGCTACCGCTACATGCTGCTTCCATTTCGGAGGGCACTCGCCAACCTCCTTGGCGAGCCCCGCCAAGACCCCTCCGTCCCGAGTGTCTCCCGCTCGGAAAATATCTCGCCCGAGGCAGAGGCCGCCCGCCGCAGCTTTCTTCAGCTAGCCAAGACTGATCCCAACCTCATGCTCATCGATAGCAAGGCGATCCTTTGCACTGCGACCGAGTGCTCTTTCTCCGATGGCGCTCACTTGTACTACTCGGACAACAACCACCTCAGCCCCTTCGGCGCAGCGATGCTTGTCTCCCATCTAGGCTTGGAAAGCGATCCAAAAAATAATTCCAAACAATAGGCAAACCTGGCTTATTCTCAGTGACGGCGCCAGCACCGACACTGAGAGCCCGCGTACCTATGGCTAACGTATCCATGAAAATCTCGGTCACCAGACTCCTGCCGCTTACACTATGTCTTATCGGTGCCTCGACGGGCACGGCGCAGAACTACTTCGAGGGATTCGTAACCAACATCATCTCCCCCAAGGAATTCGACGTCGGCGAGCGCCACGTCCAGTGCGACGCCAAGACGAAGTGGGACCGGCCCTCGCACCTCCCCGATCCGCTCGCCGCGCTCCGCGTAGGCATGTTGCTTCGAGTCGACGGTGGCTACCGCAACGGCGCTTACTTCGCCAGGACCATCCACATCGCGCCCCATAAGGTAAAGATCGAAGCTGATCTTGCCGGGCGCGCCCTGATCCAGCAGCCACCGATGCTCAAAGATACCGAGCTAGGCCTGGCCGGCACCCTATGGGTCGATGGCTATCCATTGCAGGTGGTGCCGCATACCGTACTCCTCTCGGTCGATGGCGGCGCTGTTCGGCTAGAGAAAATCACGACCAACGTATGGGCCGATTACGAAGCGAGGCGCGGGGATGATGGCCTGATCTTCGCCACAAAGATCACCTTCGAGCCCAACCACATCGACGGCGACGAGAAAGACCTGCGTGACAAATCCGAACCGGAGATAATCCCTGCGGATCCCGTCCACCACAAGGCGGGTCAGCTGAAATTCGGCGCACACATTCCCGTGAAGTGGGACCTCATCCCCGACCAGGACGTGCAGGACTACGTGACAAAGGTAGGCATGAGCCTCGTCCCGCAATATCAGAAGGACCTGCCAGCTACCGACCCAACGAAGATCAACTTTCGCTTCTATGCCGTTAAGGTCCCGTCCGGCTGGATCGGCAACATGGAAGATTCCTTCGACCAGCCAAACGGAATCGTCCTCGTCCCTGATACCGTCCTCGGTACTCTTGAAAACGAAGCGCAGTTCGCGTCCTGGCTAGCCATGAGCATCGCCAATATCATCGAAAAGAACTACTACCAACATCACAACCGCCTTCATGGAGTAAAGTACGCAAAGCTGATCGGCTCGGGCCTCAGTTTCGTCCCCGCGATCCCTCGGACAGGCATGCTAGCGGGAGTCATTTACGACAAGCTCCCCTACGAATTGTTCGAACGCTCCAGCCGCATCGCTCTGACCTACCTGCTTGCCCAGGGCTACGACATTCGGCAGGTGCCCTTCACGCCCAGGATCGTCGCCGGGCTCGAAGTCACCAACCCCGTTGCCCCCGACACCGAGGTGCCCCCCGACGTTGCCGACACCATGGAAGAGCTGCAGCTCGATTACGCAAACACCAACTACGCCGGCCTCAAACAAAACCGCGAGGCATTCGCCATCATCAAGGGCAAAGTAGCCGCCGTTCATCAGTGAAACGAGACTCCAAACTCTCCCAGCACAAAGGGCCCCCTGCGAAAGGGCCCTTTGTGCTCGTTATCTCGTTATATTGTCAGCTTGAAGTGGCAGGCTAGTGGGTGTGGTGATGGTGATGGTGATGGCGGCGGTGGTGAGAGTGATCGTTCTGATCGGCAAATGCCGAGGCGGAGAACAACAATGCCAGGGAGAGAACTACCAGCTTTTTCATGGCCCGATGATATCAATCGCCGCCCTCACCCAGCTACCGTGAAGAGCCCGATAATCCTCGATCGCATCAAAACATAAACCGGCGAGGGCCTGATTTACCTTCCTGCAACCAAAGGCTTAGAATCAAAGGAGAGCATTTCGCCGGACTACGCGGCCTGTACGCTTGTCCAACCCTTACGCCTTCAGGAGCACATGACCTCAACTCCAGTCATTCCGGCCGTCAGCCACAAGCGGTATTTTTTTCAGAAATTCGGCTTGACTGACCGCCTGCTCGAGCGCTGTCTCGGCGAAGCCCTCTCCGCCGGCGGCGACTACGCTGACCTCTACTTCGAATCAGTTGCCTCGACCTCCCTCGGCGTCGATGAATCGCTGGTGAAGACTGCCAGCCAGGGCGTCAGCGCGGGATGCGGCATCCGGGTCGTCTCCGGCGAACGGACCGGCTACGCGTACACCGACGACCTCTCCGCCGAACGCCTGCTCCACGCTGCACGCACCGCCGCCCTCATCGCCAGCGGCCCCGCCAAGCAGCAGGTCGCAGGATTCCGAGAGACCAGGACTACCAGTCTCTACCCCATCCCCGCCGCCGACATCGACACCGATCTCGCCGCGAAACTCGCCCTGGTGATGCGCGCCGACGCAGCAGCCCGCGCGTTCGACAGCCGCATCGTCCAGGTACGCGCCAGCTTCATGGACGAGCTTCGCCACATCCTCGTCGCCGCCTCGGATGGCACCTACGCCAGCGACACCCAGCCCCTCGCCCGCCTCAACGTCTTTGTCATCGCTAAAGATGATCTAAAGTCTGCGCGGGGCTCCTCAGGCGGCGGCGGCCGCGTCGAGCTGGACTTTTTCCAGACCGAGAAGACCCCCGAACACTTCGCCCGCGAAGCCGCCCGCCAGGCCGTCCTTCAACTCGGCGCAGTAGCGGCCCCCGCCGGCGATATGGAAGTGGTCCTCGGGCCCGGATGGCCCGGAGTGCTACTGCACGAGGCAGTCGGTCACGGCCTCGAAGCCGACTTCAACCGCAAGAAGACTTCCGCCTTCGCTGGCCTCATCGGACAAAAAGTGGCCAGCTCCAAAGTTACAGTCGTCGACAACGGCACGATGCCCAATCGCCGTGGTTCGCTCAATGTCGATGACGAAGGATCCCCTACCCAGGAGACCGTCCTCATCGAAAACGGGATTCTCAAGGGCTACCTGAGCGACAAGCTTTCGGCGCGCCTGATGGGCATGGCCGACACGGGCAACGGACGCCGCGAAAGCTACCAGCACATCCCCATGCCGCGCATGACCAACACCTACATGCTCAATGGCGACGACGCTCCCGAAGACATCATCCGCAGCGTCAAGCGCGGCCTCTACGCGGTTAACTTCGGCGGCGGCTCGGTGGACATTACCAGCGGTAAGTTCGTCTTCTCGGCCAGCGAAGCCTACCTGATCGAAGACGGCAAAATCACCGCTCCGGTGCGCGACGCTACTCTCATCGGCAACGGCCCGGAAGCTCTAAAATATGTGTCGATGGTCGGCAATGATCTCGCCCTCGACGAAGGCATCGGCACCTGCGGCAAAGACGGCCAAAGCGTTCCCGTGGGCGTCGGGATGCCCACCGTCAAGCTTGATCGCATGACCGTCGGCGGTACGGGAAACTAGTAAAGGTCCATGAACGTGAACACCACTGGGCGCGCCCACGAGATCCACGGGCTATGAAAACGAGGAACAGAAAGGCTCCATGCAAAACGTTGAAGTGAAGCATTTTTATACTGACGGCGATGGCAACCGCGTTTACGGCTGGGAAGTCGTCTCAATCAACGACGCCCTCAAGATGGCCGAGCCTGTGGCCCGCTGCCTTGAGTGCCAGGGCGCGATCCGCCTCATTCGCGGCGTCCCCGGTGATCCCGACCACGCAGAACATCGCAAGCGCAACACCGGCTGCTCACTTGGGGACCGCTTCGAAGGCACCAAAGCCATGGCCGAAAAGCGCATCGAGTAGCGCCCCAGCCCGACCCATCGGCCTGATTTTTCGGTAAGCTCAAGTGTTTCCACAGGCCCTTCGTTTGCCCGACGCGATTCCTTGATTTCGGGGTCTACCTGTCCCCTCGAGAGATGAACCTGTCGGGAACACCCCGCTCAAGCCGCAAGGAGCCACCGATACCCTGCAACCGGGATCGCTACGATCTGCGGGAGAAATTCTCCCCGGCCGATTCCACGTTAAGTCGGCGATGCTCGCCCGGGCCTTTATCTACCTCATTGGATTACCCAAAAGAAAGACCTCGAATGAATCCGGAACTGTGCTATCGTTCGGGATCGAAGTGGAGGTCCTCCCTTCCGTGTCGTACTTCCTCGCTCTATCGCTGACCCTGACCACCCTTCCGCAGGCTGCCTCTCAGCCGGGCTCAAACGTCGCTGCGCTCGCCCCAGCACCCCACTCAGCCAGCTCCACTATTCATCGGCCTCGCAAGCAAGGCGGCTTGGGAGTGTCTAACCTCGACCGTACGGACAGAACCCCTTCGCCACAGTTCAAAGCCTGGTATGGCGAGTATCAACTCAGTTGGGCGCGCGCCTCCGACGCCCAGAAGGAGTGCAACGAAGCCTTGGCAGTCGATCCCGCCAATAAGACCGCCATCCGGTGCCTCAACGAGGCCGCACAGATGGCCGTTGACGATCAGCTCAATCAAGCCGACAAGCTGCTCCTCCAACATAAGCCTGAGGAAGCCGCCGTCCTGGCCGCCGCCGTCGCATACTCCCCGGCTCCTGCTGCTCAGGTCAAACGCGCTAACCTAATCCTCCGCAAAGCGCACGCCTGGTCAGTGGATAAGGTCTGGAGGGCCCTCCCCGATTGGATTCGCCCGATTGTCGATGCCCTCATCTTTATCGGGGTAGTAACCCTCGTCGTCCGCCTGTTCCGCTGGCTGGGAGTCAAAGCCCGGATTTACAAGTTCCTCGGCCGCAAAACGGTCTGGAGGCTCCTGCCTCTCCGCGATCTTGCCGAATGCGCAGACGCGGAACGTGCCACCGACGGCCTTCTCGACTCCATGGCGCGCCTCGGAGAAGAACTGAAAAGGCCGCCTTGGCGGCCCACGCTACTGTTGCTCCGTCCAACGCCCCCCGCCGATTACGAGCCGGCCGTCATCAGCGACTTTCTTTCCGACGGCTCCGAGCTCCGCATCGCTCTCGCACCCGAGATTCCCACTCTCCGCACCCAATGGAATTATCACGAGGTCCGCCTCGATGACGCAATTCAGAATCTCCAGCTTAAAGCTGGCGCAAATATCGATCTCGGTGCGCTTCTCCGGTTCCTCATGGCCCTGGGTAAATGGATCTCTGCCGGCAAGCCAACCATCAGCGGCACCGTTGAAAACGGCAGCGTAGCCGTCAATACTCTGCCCGGCCCCGAAAACCAGCCGGCCACCGGATCAAATCCAGTCCCCGGTGCCAAAAGCATCGCTATCCACCTCGCTGCCCGTGGCATTCAAGTCCCTACCATCTCCATCACTACTTCCAGCGACCTCCAACCAGGCATCGACTGCGTCCAGCTAGCCGCCGAGCGAGCCGCCTTCAAATTCCTCATCCGCATGCAATATCCCCAGATGACCAACGACGAGGTCAATGGACACGCCGCCCTCCGCCAGGCTGCTTCTCTGTTCACAGAATTCGCCGGGACCGTTCCAGATGGTGGCCCCGCTGCCGCCACACGCACCTCTTCGCTCAAAAGCGCCGCCCGCAACTTCGCCTTCTTCCGCTCTTCCATTCCGGTTCAACCCGCTGTCCCCGATCAAACTTCACCGATACCCCAAGACATCACTCCTGCGGCGTCGCCTCAGCAAGTGACGAACTCTGTCCCGCCGACTGTCGCGTCCTCCCAATCCACCATCGATGGCCGTCGCAATGCCCAACTCGCCGCTCCCGATAAGACTTCGCCCACAATAAAGAAGCCGGCCTCCACTCACACCATCCACATCTCCGATGACGTCCGCCAAGGCGCTCTTCTGGCCGAGGGCACAGCCCTTGCGCTAACTAATGACCCCTCCGCCCGCAACGCCGCCATCAGTTGCTTCCGCCAGCTCCAGGAGTGGCCTGGCTCGTACCTGACACTGACCCTGCGTCAACAGGCCGCCTACAACGAGGCGATCGTGCGCTGCTCCATGGGCTTCTATGGTCAGTGCGTCCTCATGCTCACTGAATTGCTGGGAGACTATACTCCCGCCGCCGACGGTGAGGACACCGAGCCACTCACCGAAGAAAGCAAACTCAGGAATTTACCCGACGCCCTCCAGTTTGCCGCAAGGCTCGCCCGCCTCTCCGCTTTTGCTCAATACACCCGAGAAGACTGGGTTATTCTCCCCAAAGATCGCGCCAAGCTACTGCTTGATGATGGCATCCAACTCGTCACGGACTTGGAAGATCTCAACTCGAAAACCCTCAGCTGTGTGCATGACTACAGAATGGCGCGGTACATGACCACGCAGGCAAAGCGTGCGGCCGGACATGTCACGCTGCAAAATGTCATTCAAAACGCCCCAGAGGGGTTTTACGACAAGAACAATCGGCCCGACCTCACAGTGGTACTTGACTCAACAATGGACGGGGACCTCGAGCGCTCAACGAAGTGGATGTGCGAAGGCGAAGACTGGTCCCCTACGATGGCCCTCTACTGCGATATCGCCGAATCCTATCTGCTCCGCGGAAAATTCCCTGGTGCCCAGGCATATGCCCGCCACGCCACCCTGCAGGCCGGTCCACCCGCAACGCCCGCATCCTCCCAGCCCGGCCCGGCTCCCTCAGTCGCGCCCGATCCCTGCGCCGAGACTGACCCTTGCGTCGAACGCGCCTTCTATCTCGCGACCGAAAGCTGGTATCTCGACAAGAAAGCAGCCATGGCAATCAAATACGCCCAACGATATACGGCCCCTGTACAGCTCGAAGAATTCAAGGCCCTGCGCACTGCCCTTGGTATGAATCAACAAAATCTCCCTTCGGCGGAAGCCAACGCCCCTGTTGCATCCACAAAAACATGATCTGGGTAGCATTTGCCACCCGAGTGCTATACACGAAACTGGTAGCCGCCAAGACGTGGCGCATCTGCCTCTCGAACCCGCTTGCAGCCGGTGCATCGCCCCGGCATCCTTCGCCCCCGGCGTAGTTCCGCACCAACTCAACTATAATCAGCAATTAGGGACATAACGGGAATCAGGGGACATACCGGAATCACCCCCTCCCAGGCCTGTCACTCCTGAACAAAAAAGGAGCCAGTATATTCATGAACGCATGGTATCCATGCCTCGGCTGGACACACCCGTCCGTTTAGGCCCCAACTCGAAGGGGCTGACCCAACTATAATCCGAGGATGCCGTCCAGAACTCCCGCGGAACTATCCGCCGCAACTCCCGCCCTAACCACCGATCTGCAACAACTAGCCGCCGACATTGTCGCCAGGGCCACGCGCGCAGGAGCCACCGACGCTGAAGTGGTCATCCGCGAGGGCGACGAATTCTCCGCCCTGGTTCGTCTCGGCCAGGTCGAAACCCTCAAAGAATCCGGATCCAGAGGCATTGGTCTCCGCGTCTTTCTCGCCCAGCACACTGCCAGCACTTCGTCGAGCGACTTCTCGCCGGCAGGCATCGAACACCTCGTCAACGGCGCCCTCGCCCTGGCCCGTGTCACGTCCGAAGATCCTTTCGCCGGCCTTCCGGAGACCACCGCATTCGGCAAACTTCCGGGCGATCTCGACCTTTATCACGAAGACGTCTACTCCCTCCCCGGCGCAGAACGCATCGACTACGCCCGCCGTGCCGAGGCTGCTGCGATGCACGTCGATACGCGCATTCAAAACAGCGATGGAGGCAGCTTCGACGCCGCTACCGGTCGCAAGGTCCTCGCCAACTCCCGCGGATTCGTCGGCCAATCCGAGCGCTCCTACTGCTCGCTTTCGGCCGTGCCCATCGCCCACTCTGAAAACGGCGAAATGCAGCGCGACTATTGGTACTCCGCTGCCCGCAC
>DASWUZ010000184.1:0-7461 GCA_036401395.1 Acidisarcina sp. | reverse complement strand
ATCTGCGACGAATCGAGGCTGGCCGCGGAGATTTACAATCTGCCGCTCCATCCTCTCGCCCAGGCAGCGGAAGCAACGGGGCTTAGTTCCCTCGTGCTCGGTCGCGCCCTCACCCGGGGCTTCGACCTTGCCCTCCACCTGGCCCTAAACGGGGGCGAGGACTACGAACTACTCTTCACCGCATCTCCGCAGACGAAAATCCCTGCAAGCATCGGAGGCGTACCTATCCACGCGATCGGAAAGATGAAGCCGCAGCGTCGCGGGCGGCCGGTGATCCAACTACGGCTGGAGCGCCCGGCCTCGAGCCGCGGACGAAAAGGAAGTACCACCCTCGTCCCCGTCGAGCCCCGCGGTTGGGAGCACTTCCGCCCCTCTTAAGCTGCGCGTCACATGGATGGAGTAATCTGGTTCGGCGAGTTTAGAACCACATTTTAGGAGAAGTCATGCAACGCATTTCCTTGGTTTTGTTAGCGGCGATGTTGCCGTTGAGCACGCAGGCACAGGCACCTGCTTCGGCCCCGATGTCCTCAACGCCCGGCCCCTATAAGGTTATGAAAACGGTCAAGGTAGGCGGCGAGGGCGGCTTCGATTACGTCTACGCGGACTCCGCCAACCGACGCCTCTACGTCCCGCGCCTCGGCCCGGCGGGCCAAATCAATGTCTTCGATCTAGACACCCTCGCCCCGGTTGGCACCATCGCGGGCAGCGGCCACGGAGCGGTGGTCGATCCAGCCTCTGGACACGGCTTCGCCACCAGCAAGCCTGTCGTCATGTGGGACGCGAAGACCCTCGCCCCCATCAAGACCATAGACGTCCAGGGCGGCCCCGACGGCATCCTCGGCGACCCTTTTAACGGACGCGTCTACATCCTCAGTCATAGCGCGCCCAACGCCACCGTCATCGACGCTAAGGACGGCTCCGTCGTCGGCACCATTGACCTCGGGGGCGCGCCCGAACAGGCGGTCACCGACGGCAAGGGCCACATCTACGTCGATATAGAAGACAAGGCCAGCATCGCGGTCGTCGACGCCGCTACCATGAAGGTGACCGGTACCTACTCGCTCGCCGGCAAGGGGGATGGTTGTGCCGGACTCGCCTTCGACGTTGCCAACGGCATCCTCTTCGCCGCCTGCCGTGAACCGAACGTGATGGTCATTCTCAAGGCCAGCGACGGCACCATCCTTACCACTCTCCCCATCGGCAAAGGCTGCG
This sequence comes from Acidisarcina sp., assembly GCA_036401395.1. GTDB lineage: Bacteria > Acidobacteriota > Terriglobia > Terriglobales > Acidobacteriaceae > DASWUZ01. The sequence goes on along the minus strand of DASWUZ010000184.1, from coordinate 6,249 downwards.
ACGGCGCGGTCTTCAACCCCGCCACAATGGAGGCCTTCAGCTCCCAGGGCGACGGTACCCTGACAATCATCAAGGAAAACAGTCCAACCAGCTTTGCGGTTGAGCAAACGGTTGCCACCCCGCCCCGCTCGAAGACAATCACCCTGGACAGCAAGACCGGCAATCTACTTCTGATCACCGCGGAGTTTGGCCCGCCGCCACCACAAACCACGCCGCCAACCCCAGGTCGCTGGCCATCGCGCGGCCCGATGCTGCCCGGCTCCTTCTCCATCCTGGTTGTGGGTAAGTAGCAGGATTAGCTAACTCTGAGCGTGCAGCCACGGGGACGCAGATACCTATCGTGCCGGACCAAAGGAACGCGGTGCCCCATCCATGACGCACCATGTCATGGATGGGATGTCGGCAAAGCATCCGCTCGTTCTTCTTCGATTACCTTCCCTTTGCAACGAGGCGGACATGGAGCTTCATACCAACTGCCTCCGCATAGCGGATGAGCGTTCGCATGTTCACGTTTTCCGGCCGGCGTTCTGTGCGACTGAGCTGAGGTGTGCTGGTACCCATCTTTTTAGCGAGCTGAGCCTGAGTCAAACCTTGGCGCTTTCGCTGCTTCGCCAGCTGCATGCCGATGCTCAGGACCTTGGTCTCTTCCTCGAAGGCCTGACGGACGGACGGATTCTTGAGTTGTTGTTCGAGATAATCGTCCCATGCGGTTTTCATCTGCGCTTATTCTCCTTTGCCGGCATGCCGGGTTTATTACTCTTTCCGCGGACCAGGCGCGCACTGGTGCTCTGTCATCCTATTCCGCCCAATTCTCTTGTCGGCTTCCTCAACGGCTGCCGTTGCTTTAGTAAAACCGTGTAACAAGATGGCAGTACGGTCTTCGTCGAAGAAGTACAACACGCGGTATCGTGTCTTTCCCACACTCAGCCTCGCCTCCCTTAGCTTGCCTTCGATCTGGGAGGTGTAGGGATAGTCCAGCGTTGGGCCCCCTGACCTAAGCAGATCGATGCGGGCAAGCACTTTGCCTCGAACCTCCTCTGGCAATGTGTCAAGCCAGACTCGGACCGGGAATTCACCGTCGTCATCTGCGTAAAACTCGACCTTCCAAGGCTCAGCCTGGGACGAGCGCATTCCTCATTTTTACCATATTTGATAAATCAATGATCGGGCTCGGATGGGAATCGCCTGCAAAATGCACCCTTTGTCGTATGCACTAACTCGAGCGAAGAATCTGAGCTAAAGGCGTAGACTCTCCGCATGCGCCCCTTGGCTTTCAGCGGGCAACTCCCGTTCACGATCATCTTCTGGATCGCAGTCGCGGTCTGGATCCTTCCCGAGATGTTTTCCTCCCGCCGAATGCAGTCCGGCGACCGCTCTCGCTCGACCGACCGGGGATCGATGTTTCTCGTCATCGGAGCGAGCTTCTTTGGGGCGTGGCTTGCTGTCTGGCTCGCGATACATGTGGATTCGGCAGCGATTCGTCAGCATCGCGTGGGCTGGTTCTTCACCGGAGTCGTGCTGATCCTCGCGGGGGTGGCTCTGCGTCGCTATGCCATGTTCACGCTGGGTCGCAGTTTTACTTTCGACGTGGCTGTGCGGGAGGGGCAACGGGTGATCGAGGCCGGGCCATACCGGTACATTCGCCATCCGTCTTATACGGGAGGACTCATCTCAACCATCGGCTTCGGGCTGATGCTTGGAAGTTGGGCCTCACTGGCGGCCGCCCCGCTTTGCTTGTTCGCGGCCTACATCTATCGCATGCACGTGGAGGAGGCGGCGTTGCTGACCGCACTCGGCGACCTATACCGAAGCTATATAGGCCGCACCCGGCGCCTGGTTCCCTTCCTCTATTAGTCCCTCACCGACGGCAGCCTAAGAGCCGAAGACGATCAAGGCTCCATCGACTCGCTGACCTTAGCCTCGGCCAGCGGCACCGGCATCACAGGCGCCTTAGCCAGGAAGTTATAAACGAAGCCGGCAAGGACCGCCCCTATGATCGGCGCGACCCAGAAAGCCCACAACTGACTCAGCGCCCAGCCGCCCGCGAAGACGGCAACACCGGTGCTACGCGCCGGGTTCACCGAAGTGTTGGTGACCGGAATGCTGATCAGGTGAATCAGCGTCAGCCCCAGGCCAATCGCAATCGGCGCGAAGCCTTTGGGCGCGCGGCTGTCGGTTGCGCCTAGAATGATGATCAGGAACATGAACGTCATCAGCACTTCGCAGAGCAGCGCGGCCTGCAGGGAGTAAAGGCCCGGCGAGTGCAGTCCATAGCCGTTCGACGCGAAGCCGGCGTGGACATCGAAGCCCACCTTACCGCTGGCGATGAAGAAAAGCGCGGCTGCGCCGCCGATACCACCGAGCACCTGCGCGATCACATAGGCGGGCAGCTCCGACCATTGAAAGCGGCCGCCGACGGCGAGCCCGACGCTTACAGCGGGGTTCAAGTGGCAGCCGGAAACATGGCCGATGGCATAGGCCATCGTCAGCACCGTGAGTCCAAAGGCGAACGAGACGCCGACAAAGCCGATGCCCAGTTGCGGAAAGCCCGCCGCGAGGATTGCGCTGCCGCAGCCTCCAAGGACAAGCCAGAAAGTACCGAGAAACTCAGCGAAAGCACGTTTTGCTAGCGACAAAGTAGTTCCTTTCTTGGTTTCCGCTTCGCTGGTGATTTTGATAGCGAAGAGGAAATGTCGGGACAGATACCGATTGATTGGATATTGATGGCGATGGAGAGCGTAACTCACAAAGCCCCGTAGTACAAGATAATTTCGCGTTAGCGCAAGCGTTCAGCGCGGTGGGTCAAGCCATGAGCAGGACGTGAGCTAGTACGATCAATAAGTATGGAAACGAAGAAGACGCGCGTCCGATTTGCGCCCTCGCCCACCGGCATGCTGCACGTCGGCAACGCCCGAACGGCGCTCTACAACTGGCTTTTCGCGCGGCACAATAGCGGCACGTTCATCCTCCGCATCGAAGACACCGACCTTGATCGCAGCGAAGTACGCCACGAAACCCAGCTCATGGAAGACCTGCGATGGATGGGCCTTGAGTGGGACGAAGGCCCGGGCCTTGATCAGGCAAATGGCGGCCCCTACGGCCCTTACCGCCAGTCGGAACGCCTCGACATCTACACCGCCCACACCGACCGCCTGCTCAGCGAAGGCAAGGCCTACCGCTGTTTCTGCACGCCGGAAGAGCTCGAGGCGGAGCGCAAACTTGCCGCCGTGGAGCATCGCCCGCTGGTTTATTCACGGCGATGTCTCAATCTCTCCCCGCTCGAGAGCCAATCCCGCGCGGCTACAGGAGAGGCTTTCGCGGTACGCCTCCTCATTCCTGATCGTCCTCTCCGCTTCCACGATCTGGTCCGCGGCGATGTAGAATTCGCGGCCAACACGGTCAGCGATCCCGTTCTCGTGCGCAGCGCAACCGGCACCTCCGCCGGCGTTCCCGTCTATAACTATGTCGTCACCATCGACGACGCGTTGATGGAGGTCACCCACGTCATCCGCGGCGACGACCACATCTCGAATACGCCAAAGCAGGTCGCGGTTTACGAAGCGTTTGGATGGAAGGTGCCCGAGTTTGCGCACCTCTCAACGATCCTCGGGAGCGACCGCGAACGCCTCTCCAAACGGCACGGGGCTACGTCGATCGCCAGCTTTCGAGAGATGGGCGTGCTGCCCGAGGCGCTGGTAAATTACCTCGCATTGCTCGGCTGGGGCGCGGAAGACGGCCACACCGAGACCTTCACCCTATCCGAACTGGTCAAGGCCTTTCGCCTCGAGCGCGTCACCGCTAGCCCCGCCGTCTTCGACTTCAACAAGCTGTACTGGCTCAACCGCCACTACCTGAAGCAGGCCGACCCGGCCCGCATCGCCGACCTGGCGTGGCCTTATTTTGAAAACGAAGCCCTGCTCCCAGCCCCCGCATCCGACCCACAAATCGCTGCCTGGTTCGACCGCCTGCTCGCCCTGCTGCTACCGTCCGTCGATACACTGGCCGAGCTGCCTTCGAAAGCCCGGTTCATCTTCCAATACTCGCCGGAGCCGCTCCGCAGTAGTTCCGAGAACGCGGAACTACTCACTACCGAAACCGCTCAGCGAGTGATCGCAGCCTTCACCCAACTGCTGCCGGCGGACAATACCCCGCTGACCTCCGAAAGCTTCAAGGCCATCATGAACTCCGTGAAAGCCGCAACCGGAGCCAAGGGCAAAGATCTCTTCCATCCCGTGCGAATCATGCTCACCGGCTCCCACTCCGGTCCCGAGTTCGACAAGCTGATCCCCCTCATCGAAGAGGGCAGCCAACTCAATCTCCCCTCGCCCATCCCCGCGGTGGGCGACCGTGCGCGGCAATTCACCAGTAGTCCGGTCGCTTTTGCAGGAGGGTCGGCTATTACGTAACCGCGAAAGTGGCAAATAGAAAAATAAGTAACAGTAGCAGTGTCGAATATAACTACGTACCTGTGTCTCCGGCCTTGGAGATGCCTTCCGCCACGCCACGCCAGTTCGCTGAACCTCTCGACTATGCCCGAACTCAACCTGACCTTCCCGCACAGTTGGACCGCCGAGGTCCTCGACAAGCGCCCCCTTATCCTGCCCGCCCGCCAATACGTCTACCCGCAACAAGTTGAAGAAGTAGAACGCGGAGCCCTCGAACTCCTCATCCGTCCTGCGCCCGTCTCGGACGCTTCCCTGGCTCCGCCATTTCTGGCGACCTGTGCTCTCGGTTTCGCCGACCCCGCCGTTCCTACCGGCATCTGGAGCTGCCCCCATCCTGCATGGCTTTGCGCACTCGCAGGGGGATACGCATACCTCATCAACACCGCTCAACCGGACCAATGGAAGCAGATCGAATACCGCCCGGTGCTCACCGTGCGCCCACTCCCCGACCACGGTCTGATCCTCTTCGCCGGCCATCAGTCCATCACCGCATGGAACGCCGCCGGAGAGGCCTGGCAATCCGCGCGGCTCTCCTGGGAGGGCATCAAAATCCTCGCCGTTGAAGGCACAAAACTAACCGGCGCCGGATGGGACCTCATGACCGATCGCGAAGTGGATTTCTCACTCGACCTGCTGACCGGAGAACACTCCGGCGGCGTGCGCAGATAAACGCCCCCCGGAATAAAATTCAGCCGACCTCGCCTCAGCCGGTTACTCACCGACGCGCAACCTGTAAAAGCTGAGCGCCGCGTCCCCCTGCTTCAGCACACGATAGCGCACCAGCGCGCCATACGCCTCGAGCAGCGGCCTTTTGTACCGATGCTCCGCAACAACGATCGCATCAATCGCGAGGGCAGACGCGGATGCGCCCCCAAGCATCTCCAGTATGACGGCATACGCGTCCTCATCCTCATAAGGCGGGTCGAGAAAGGCAATATCTATTTCGGCCCCGCGTGCCGCCGTCGCCGATTCAGCGCCCTCGCCGTCCTTCATCGCCTCAACCTGCCTGTGGAGAAATGAAGCCACACTCCTCGCTTCGATCTCAAATCCGGCGCCAACGCCGAGCGCTTTCAAATTGCTGCGGACCGCAGCCAGCGCTGCCGCCGCATTCTCAACAAAATAAACGTGACCTGCGCCTCGGCTGATCGCCTCAATTCCATTCGCCCCCGACCCCGCAAACAGATCTGCGAACGTGCAGCCCCTAATTCGCGGAGCGAGCACATTAAAAAGTGTCTCGCGCAGCCGGTCCGATGTCGGGCGTGTGCCCAGACCGGGCGGCGCGGTAAGCGCTCTCGATCGATACATGCCGGCAATAACGCGCACCACTCCATCCTAGATGCTTCGGGAATCAGTGGCTGCCGCAACGCTGGTCCCAAGAGCCTGAGCGGCCCATTCCCCGTCGTTGGTTGGAATTCCTGACGTGCCACTACAATCAAGACAGCAAGCATTCGCTCAGTAGAGCGAAGTCTGGCAAAGAGGCAATGGAATGCGCGGTTGGTCATTTCCGATGGGGCGCTGGTTTGGCGTGGATGTTCGCATCCATACGTTTTTTATGTTGCTGCTCGGCGTTTGTCTGTTTGCCACCAGCGCATTGAACGTCGGCGCCTGGCGCGGCATCATGCTCTGGCTTCTGCTGTTGCTTGCAGTCATCCTGCGTGAGATAGCCCGGCTGACCACCGCCGCATATTTTGGGCTGCAGCTGCGTACGGTGCTGCTGTTGCCGATCGGTGGCCTCTTTTCCTACGCCAACCCTGATAGCACCGAGCAGGCCAATCAGCCCGGAGTGCGAAACGCCATGGCGCTC
>DASWUZ010000183.1:0-31807 GCA_036401395.1 Acidisarcina sp. | reverse complement strand
TTTCCGAATAACGTGTGGGATCACGGCGTGGTGGAGTGCATCCAGTCGGGGAGAGATTGTTGCATGGCGTGGCGGACTGCGGTCATCAGTTCTTCACGGCTGCGGTAGCCGGCCGGGTCGAGGGGCGGGTGAAATGTGACGTGAGCGGTGCCGGGCGTGATTTTAAGGGATCCTTTTTTCATCATCTTTTCGGTGCCCGATATGGAGATGGGGACGACCGGGGCGCCCGACTCCAGGGCCAGGAAGAAAGGCCCTTTTTTGAAGGCCTGGAGCCTGCCAGTGGGTGAGCGCGTGCCTTCGACAAAGGTGAGCACGTTGACGCCCTTTGCGAGAACTTTCGCGGCCATGCCGACACTTTCTCTGGCGCTCTCAGGCTTGCCGTCGCGGTCCACGGGGATGAAGTCCCCGAGCCTCATGCCGTAGCCGAGCACGGGAATGCTCATCAGTGAACGCTTCAGGAAGACTGCGGTGCGGCCTGGCAGAGTGGGCAGGAGCACCGGGGGATCAAGATTTGAGAGGTGGTTGGTCATGAAGATACAAGCCCGGTCGCGTGGCACCAACTCGGTCCCTGTGACTTCCACGCGCAGGCCGATGAGGCGGGTGCCGGTGCGGAGGATCCACATCGTCCACCAATAGAGCATGGTTATGTCGCCCCGGAGGAGGGTCCAGGGCAGACCGATGATGGCCGCTGGTATGGCTAGCAGGATGTAGGCGAAGAACAGTGTGAGCGCGGCGATCATCGAATGGCGATCATGGATTGGGGATCATAAGATGGCGGTCATAGATTCGCGATCATGGATCAAGGTATGCGCTGCGGGTTGCTGAGTATTCGCGGTGTGGGGCGAGTTTCACCGGGGCGCCATGAGCTGCTCGAGGCGTGCCGGCAGTTTTTCGTAGATGCCATCGAAGCTGCCGTTGGACAGGATTGCGACGACATCACCAGTGTGCAGTTCCATGGCGATTGCGTCTACAATCGCGTCCGCGTTCGCATAGAGTGCAGTTGGTTTGCCGCGCTCGAGCAGGCGGCGAACGACGGTCTCCGGATGTAGCCGCTCCGTCTCTGGAATACTCTCCTGCTTGAAGACGCCGGATAGGGCGATGTGATCTGCGAGGGCGAGGCTTTCTACGAGTTCGGTCTCAAATATGTTTCGGCGGAGGGTGTTCGAGCGCGGTTCCAGGACCGCCCACAAACGGCTGTGAGGATAAGAGGCACGCAGGGCTTTGAAGGTCTCACGAATCGCGGTTGGATGATGTGCGAAGTCATCGATGATGGTTATGCCGTCGACTACGGCGCGGACTTGGAGGCGGCGCTTTACGCTTGCGAAGGTGCCGAGCGCCTCTTCGATGGCGCTCACATCGACGCCCTGACCTGCTGCGAGAGCGGCCGCTGCGGTGGCGTTAAGCGCATTGTGTTCGCCGGGCATGGGCATGGTGACGTGCGCCCACGGAGTTGCTTGCCCATTGCGAAAGATGCTCCATGTGGTTTGGCCCTGCTGCTGTTGCAAATCGCCGATGCGCCACTCGGATGCGGAATCAAAGCCATACCGCTCGACGGGGCAGAAGGCGCGGGTGACGCACTCGGTTACGTTGTCGGAGCCGTCGTAGGCGACAATGCGACCGCGGGCAGGGACAAGATTCACGAGGCGCTTAAAGGCGGTCTTAACGGCATCCAGATCGCGATAAATATCGGCGTGATCAAACTCCACATGCGTCAATATGAGGGCGTCCGGAAAGTAGTGCATAAACTTCGGCCCCTTGTCGAAGAAGGCGGTGTCGTACTCATCGCCCTCGAGTATGAATGGGCCGCCGACGGCCGCTTTGCTTTGTAAGTGGAAACTCGTGCCGAAATTTTCGGCCACTCCGCCGATGAGGAAGGACGGTGCGAATTGCGGCTGCCGACGGGATGCTACTTCATAAATCCACGCCAGCATGCTGGTGGTGGTGGTCTTGCCGTGTGTTCCGGCGACCACGAGCGATTCGCGCCCAGCGAGGAATTCTTCGTGGATGATGCGGGCGAAAGAGGTAAAGGGAATTCGCTGGTCGAGCACGCGCTCGATTTCAGGATTGCCGCGTGAGAGAGCGTTGCCGACGATGACGAGGTCCGGCTGGGGGTTGAGGTTGGCCGCCGAAAACGGCTCCATGATCTTTATGCCCAGTCGTTGAAGCAGGTCTGACATCGGCGGATAGGAAGCAGCATCGGAGCCGGTCACATGATGCCCGCGCAGCTGCAACATGCCTGCAAGCGAGGCCATCGCGGTCCCGCAAATCCCGATCAAATGAATGTGTTTTGCCTGCGCGGGGCTGCGAATGCCGTTACTGCGCGCAGCGTCAATAGAAGTAGTCATGAGACCTGCACCGCTGATTCGAGAAATGTCAGCATGGGCTCCTGGTTAAGATTCAACTCTGCCTCGATCCCAAGGGGGAGGGTAACGTTCGATGCCGAAGCGTGGCCTGACCTCAGGCCAAAGGCTATGGGGCCGTCGAACCAGTCGAGCACTCGCAGTATGACGGCCTCCAGCAGCCCGGGAATCGGAATGCCGGCCGGGTCGAGCGACACACAATCCAGCATTTCACCAAAAATGATTCCCGTCACGCCATCGAGTTTGCCCGCGAGGATCAACTGGCGCAACATTCGATCGACCTGGTAGGGCTTGGCGGCGACATCTTCGATGAACAGCAGCGTGCCCTCGGTTTTAGCGGCAAAGGGAGTGGCGAGGGAAGCGGCGAGCAGGGAAAGACAGCCTCCGTAGAAGACGCCACGCGCAACGCCGGGGCGAAGTACCCCGAGGCCCTCAGCGGGACCGACATTGACTTGCTCCCCTGAGACCGCAGCAATGAAGCTGGCCAGATGCACACCATTGGGACGGCAGAAATCGGCGGACACCATGGGGCCGTGAAAGCTCACGAGGTTTACCTTGTCCAGGAGCCAGGTTTGGATGGCGGTGAGGTCGCTATATCCGAAGAGGGGCTTGGGGTTAGCGCGAATCAAATCCAGATCGAGATGTTCGAGAAGGTAATTCGATCCGTAACCGCCACGGTTACAAATTATGGCATTGACGCCGGGGTCGGCGAAAGCGTCATGCAAGTCGGCGAGCCGCTCTTCCACTGTCCCGGAAAAATATGGCGGTGACTTTTCCCGTGAATGAGCGCCCTCGGTGACCTTGTAGCCGAGCGCGCGCAGCGCGCGAATGCCATCGTCGATGCGCTCGCCGCGCACGGCGCTGGCGGGGGATACGACCGCTATGCGCGCTGCCGGGGGCACGGCTGGAGGCTTTCTCGCTGGGGGCTTTCTCAAGGAGCCGAAGTTCACGACGCCGCACTCTCTACAGTTTTTACGGGGGTCATTTCGGCCCAGTCATTTCAATCACAATCATCCCAACCTCAGAGCGCGTTGTCGCGGATAAATATCGCCGACGGCAACGATCTCAGCGACGCCGGTGAGTACGATTTGCGTGCCGGGCCCGGTCCATTCCACACGCTGCGTGCCACCGGGAGCGGTGATGAGCAAATCGTGGTCTACCTCGCGCAACATGATGGCGGCCACTGCGCAGGCGCAGGTTCCGGTACCGGAGGACGAAGTCGGACCTACGCCGCGCTCAAAGATACGAATCTCAATCTCCTTCGGACTCAGCACCCGGACAAACTCTACATTGGTCTGCTGCGGGAACTCAGTGTGCCGGCAGACCTCTTCTCCCACCTCGAGCCAACTGCGGCCGCTTACGTTGAAGTCAGCATCGTCGGCAAAGATAACATAGTGGGGGTTACCGGTTGAGATTACTACTCCACTTAAGATCGAACCATCCACGAGTGTCAGCGGCTTTGCCTTGAAGCTGGGCACTCCCATTTCTGACGCTATCTCAAATCTGTTTCCCTCTGCATACACTACGGTGCTCACTCGCACGCCGGCGTCGGTCTCGATGGCAAATTGAGTGCCCTCCCGGGATTGGGTCTCGTGGGCCATCCAGGCGGCGACGCAGCGGGTCCCGTTGCCGGAAATCTCTGCGGCTGAGCCATCCGCGTTGAAGAGACGGATGCGGCCTGCGCGCTCCGCGGTCCATTCGAGGTATTCGACTCCATCGGCACCGAGGCCGGTATGCCGGGCACAGATGCGTATTGCCAGGTCGCGATGGCCTTCGCGCTCGGCGGTCTTGCTGTCGACGATGAGGAAGTCGTTTCCGTAAGCGTGGGTCTTGGCGAACTGGATCATTCGTCCTCCCAGTCGCGGAAGGTCAGCACCTCGTCGAGCGCCTTGTCGCTGCGCAGTGCCTGCTCAAGCTGGCGATGGACTTTATTCGAGGCCTGCACTGAGAATGTCGCGCGGTGAAGATTGGCAATACTGCTTTCCTGAATGTCGGCAAGCTGCTGGTGGGCGCGGTCCATTGCGTCGAGGATCGCCGTCTCCATAAGGGCGAGGTCTTTGCCGCGTGCTTCGTAGGTGCGGGTAAAGAACTTGAGATTGGCGCGGGTCTCTATGAAGCCGAGCAGTTCGAGCGAGAGCAGCACCAGGGCGGTCGCGATGGCAGCCGGCACGTAGAGGCCGCCGCCGGCCGCCATGCCTATCGATGCGACGGCAAAGACGGTGGCTGCGCTGGTGAGTCCGCTGACGCGATTGCGGTTGTGGAGGATCAGGCCGGCACCGAGAAAGCCTACGCCCTGGACTATGTTCGAGGCGATCTGGCCCTTATTGGCGCTGAGGTCCCCGGCGATAATGGGCGAGAGAAAGGTGAACAGAGCGGCGCCGAAGGCGATGAGGATAGTGGTGCGGATGCCGACTGCCTTATGGCGATATTCGCGGTCGATGCCGATGAGGCCACCCAGCAGCAGTGCCGTCAGCAGGCGGCCGACGACGCCGCTGCTCAGGCCCATCTGCTCAGGCGCTGAAAAGCGGATGAGGTGAGTGCTCTGGGCGAGTTCGAAGGCGAGGACCGAGGCTGTGAACATTGCTGGATTCCTTATGTTTGAGGCTGATGCTAACATCCCTCGACGCAATCGCTATCCCGTTTTTCCGTGGCCCAAAGAGGGCGATTTTGACGGCTGAGCTGACTGGCGCCGCCTAAACCTTACTCGCCAATGACGAACCCGCCTAGCGACTTTTGGGATCGAACTTCGGCAGCCTCATCCACCTGGGGGATTTTCCGACTCTCTCAAACACTGGATCCGCGGACACCAGCATGGCTTTTTGAGGTCAGGGCCATGCTGCAAGGCCTGATGTAGCGAAACGACCTTTATCGCACTTTCTCGCGTTTGCGCGCGACGCGACTCTCTTCTTCCAGATCAGATTCAATGGGAAATTCCCGCGGGGTGCCCTCGAGAGCATAGATCGTCTCGTAGTTACGTGGTTCGATGATCACGCGCCGGCGCTTCTCGTGGAAGAGGATGGCAGTCCTCTCGCGAAAACCATATCTATTTCGCAGACTGACAGGAATAACTATCTGGCCCTCGGGACCGATCACCGCTGAAGATCGCATCGGCATACCTTGTGCAGGAACTTTCCTGCTTAATAGTAGTGGTATAGCAGGTCAACGAAGCGTCGATTCATATATGCGTGCGCAGGGCTGCCCGGGAGAGCAGATGGTGTGCACCAGCCGCAACCCCCCGGGATGGGCGGCGACGGCGGCGGCTACGGGATCTCCGTCGATCGCTACGATGACTGGGCGGGCGTGTGCGGGGTCTTTCAGTGCCGGGCCCCACTGGTAATAATCGCCCTCGTTGATGGTGCCCTTGAGGGCGATGCCTGCTTCCTGAAGCGCACCAATGTGCGCGGAGGTATACATGAGCAGCCGGCTGTGGCGGGGCAAGGCAAGCAACGCCTGGGCGAGCGCGTGTTCAAAGGGTATGCGGGTCTCGGAGTTGGCATAGGCCTCGCGCAAGACCAGCGGCACCTGCCTGGCGACGAGCGCGGAGTTGGCGGCGACGAGGACCAAGGCTGCGGCTACGACTTTTTTGCCGGAGCGGGGCTGCAACATCTTCACCACGCCCGCGATGAACGCGACCAGCATGGCAAAACCGAGCGCAAAGGCAGGCAGCATTTCCATGCCGTATCGCGTGTTGTACCAGGAGTGGGGCCACCAGATGGGAATGAAGATGGGCACCGATCCATAGGCGATGGAGCAGGAATAAAAGAGCAGCGGCATCCACAGCAGCAGAGCGGCGCGCATGGCAGTGCCGCTGCCGTTGTCTCCCCTGACGCGGAAGGCGCAAAAACGTACTGCTCCATAAAGTGAGCCCAGGATCGCGAGCCAGAGCAGCTTGTTGCCTTGCTGGACCGGGACTGCTCCGGCCTCGGAGGCCTTTAAGAAATAAAGCGCCGACACCCTCATGCTATGCCAGCCGGGATAGTGCGCCGCGCCGGGCGCCGCGGTACGGGCCTCAATGGCTTTAGCAGAATATGGGCCACGCATGAAGTCGAGCGGGTCGCCGAACTGGCGCGCATTGTAGGCAACCCAGACGGCGGGGGCGATGGCCAGCATTACGGTGAAAAGAATGAATGCTCCGCCGAGGCGGGTGCGCAAGAGATCGCGGAGGCGGGTGATGCTCCATGTGCTGTCAGCGAGCAAGCCGAGCACGACGAGCAGCCACGCGGCAGCGGCGTAGATCCAGCCGTCGTAGCGGGTGTAGACAGCGGCCATGAAGACCAGCCCGCCGACGATGAGTTTCAGCGTAGCGCGATCATGGTTATCGGATTCAAGAGCGCGGCCATGCTCGGCGATCAGCAGCGCGCCCCAGATCATCTCCGCGAGAAAGAGCGGCTCGGTCATGGCGGTGGTCTGCATGTAGAGCAGGCCGGGGTTCAGGGCGTAGAAGGCCAGGGCCACGGCAGAGCGGCCTGGTGAAAGCCATATCCTTGCCAGGCGGTAGATGCCTACACATCCGGCCACGTAGCAGAGCATCGATGGGACCGCGGCGGGCACGGCGCTTTGCCACCAGCTCATTCGCAGCACAAACGGCAGCAGCAGGATATGAGGCAGTGGCAGCCACACGGAACCGAGCTGATGAAAGCCCGGGTTGAGTGAATCGACGATGCGGCGCGCGATGTGCAGATGAGCGACTGCGTCGCCGTAGAGCAGAAGCATGTGGCGCCGGGCGCAGTAAATCAGCGCGATTGTGGACAGCAGCGACGCGGCCGCAGCCACGGCCCAGCACTCCCGGTTCAATCGTGAACGGGCCGCATCATCAGCGCTACTTGCGTCAGTCGCCAAGCCAGTCTCCGAGCCGGTGCCAGAGTGGGTACCACGGTGAGTCAGGTGCGCGGCAGTCAGAGTGCGCGATCAGTCAAGGTGAGACAGCTCGCGGAAGAGTGCGAAGCGCTGGTCAATCTGGGCCCTGTCGAGCTGCTGCAGCCGGCCGGTGCCGAACTGCTCCACCGCGAACGAGCCCATGACACCTCCATAAAACATAGCGCGTTTGAAGGCGGAGGGATTAATTTCCGGTGAGGAGGCGAGGGCGCCAAAAAAGCCTCCTGCGAATGAATCGCCCGCTCCGGTGGGGTCGACGACCTCGGCCAGAGGCAGGGCGGGTGCGCGAAACGGAGGCAGGTATATTTTAGATTCGCCGCCAAAAGAGCGGTCGCTGAAAAAGGCGGTTGCACCGTATTCGCCATGTTTGACGATCAGGGTCTTTGGGCCGCTGCCGAGGATTTTCTCTGCAGCGCGGACAAGGTTGGCATCCTGGCCTAGCATCCTGGCCTCAGTATCGTTGATGAGGAGGCAGTCGAGCCCCTTGAGCATGATGGCGAGGTTGGCGGAGTGGTCTTTGATCCAGTAATTCATGGTGTCGCCGCACACCAGCTTGACGCGTGGCATCTGTCGCCGGACGTTTGTCTGCAGCAGGGGATCAATATTCGCCAAAAACAGAAACTCACTGTCTTGAAATGCCGCAGGAATCTTCGGCGCAAACGTCTCGAAGACGTTGAGGTCGGTACGCAGGGTCTGTGCCTCGTTCAGGTTTTGCAGGTATGAGCCTGTCCAGTGAAAGCTGAGGCCGGCCGTGTGTTCCAGGCCGCGGGTGTCGATGCCGCGCCTGGTCAGTACTGATTCTTCGGCGGCAGTGAAGTCTTCGCCGACGACGGCGATCACGCGTACTTCCGTGAAGTAGCTGGCGGCCAGGGCGAAGTAAGTCGCGGCGCCGCCGAGTATCTTCTCTGCCCGGCCATGCGGCGTCTCGATGGTGTCAAAGGCCACGCTGCCAACTACGAGGATGGCCATTAATTTTTTCCGTCCGAGGCGGGGCTTTGGGGGCCGGCGGGGTTGAGATATTTTCCGATCAGCAGGTCGAGCCTCTCACGCGTAGCGGCAGGAACAGCATCCGGCGCAGTCAGGATCGCGTACTTGAGCGCCGAGGCGCAGGCGCAATTCCGTTCTCGCGGAAGAGCAGCGACGGCGGCGGCGACGACCCTCGCTGCGTTAGCTGCATTCTGGTGAAGGACCGCGACGATCTGATCGACCGTGACGTCATCGTGGCCCTCGCGCCAGCAGTCGTAGTCGGTGACCATCGCCATGGTCGCGTAACAAATCTCCGCCTCGCGGGCGAGTTTGGCCTCCTGCAGGTTGGTCATGCCGATGACGTCGGCGCCCCAGCTTCGATAGAGGTTGGACTCGGCGCGAGTAGAGAACTGCGGGCCCTCCATGCAGACATAGGTCCCGCCTGATTTGCCGACTACTCCGGCGGTTTCGCAGCCCTGTATGACGGCGCGCATCACGGTCGCGCAGACTGGATCACCGAAGGCCACGTGAGCAACGATTCCGTCGCCGAAAAAAGTAGAGATGCGGGCATAGGTGCGATCGATGAACTGATCGGGGACAATAAAGTCCGTAGGCTGGTGCTCTTCCTTGAGAGAGCCGACGGCCGAGACGGAGATGATCCGGTCGACGCCCAGGAATTTCATGGCGTAGATGTTGGCGCGGAAATTGAGTTCCGAAGGGAGAATCCTGTGGCCACGGCCGTGGCGGGCGAGAAAGGCGGTCTGCCGCCCCTGGAGTTGACCAATTACGAATGCGTCGGAAGGATCGCCGAAGGGCGTCTGTACCGCCAGCTCACGGGCGCTTGTCAAACCGGGCATGGAATAGAGCCCGCTGCCGCCAATGATCCCAATCTCAGCCTGCCGCAAACGCAACCTTACCGCATCCCTTGAGGGCAGAGGTAGTTGCGGCTCCGCCTGCTTGAGTGCTCGTTCAGAATTTTTTGCCTCAACGTCTTCGAGTATAGCTGTTACGACAAGGGGTCTAGGTGGAGGAGATTGATACCCCCGGCCAAAGGGATCAGGCGGTTTCGATTGCCCGGTCGGCGCGCGGCTGGGAGGTGATGAGTTCCCGGAGGGCCTGGCCGGCGCGCTCCCAGGTAAATTGCTGGATGAGCCTGTGGCCCTGGCGGGACAGTTTGAGTCTCAAGTTTTCGTCGAGCACCAGGCGCACGATGTTCGCGGCGAGCGCCTCGGGGTCTTTGACCGGGCTCAACAGCGCGGTTTGCTCGTGACGGGCATAAGCCTCGTGGCCGCCTATGTCAGTTACAGCCAGGGCGCAGCCGCACATCAAGGCCTCAGCTGGAGGCAGGGCCCATCCCTCAGCCCAGCTGGGAGAGACAAAGATCGCGGCCTGGTTATAAAGATCGATGAGGTGCTGTTGTGCGGGCTGGTGATGAAATGTCACGCCGTCGGGAAGAGGGCCGTCGAAGCGATTGCTTCCGAACATGGTCAACCGGAGGCCGGGAATTGTTTTCCTGGCGATGGCGAAGGCAGCAAGGCCATCCGCCGTGCCTTTCCAATCCACGCAATGATGAAGCATTAGAAGCTGGTTCGCGTCACGCTGCTCTTGCGGAACGTGTTGGTGGAAATGGTTGAAGTCGAGGCCATTGGGAATCAGGCAGCACTCCTGCCCCTCCCTGGCTGCGAGCCTCTGAAGCCAGGGCGCGATGACTATTTTTTCGAGCGGGATTGTCCAGGTATTCATTACCCGGTGCTTGGGACCGGACCATGTCTCAAGGTGCTGGATAAGATAAAAACATCGTCCCTTGGTGTCGGGATAAGTCATTGCCCACTCGGCAGTTTGCCAGGAGCTAGTAATTAGTACATCGGCGTCTGGAATGTTAGTAGCCTTGAGTGTGTGGGCCCATGACATTTTGACTGCGGGATCTACTTTAAACCAGTGGTCGGGCCTGAATTCCCCGGTAGCCTTGAATCTTATATAGCGGAGGGCCAGCCGCATAACGTCTCTCTTGGTGTGGGCCAGAAGAGGCTTATGCATGTCAGGAAGATTAGCGTGAACGATATGTACTGTGTCGCCTTGAGACACAAGGTAATTTGCGTACTCATAAACTACTTTGAATCCACCCACGGGCTTCCATCCGGGCAATGGGAGAACGAATGTGACTCGTATAGGTGCAGTATTTCCAGTTTGCTTCAAGTAGTTTTCCTTTGAGAGTATGTAAGTCAAAAGGAAATGGTCTTAGAAGGCTTCAGGCGGGAGAGAGAATCTCTCTAGCTTAAGAACGCGGATGGTGCCAAGAAAAAAATAGCTCAGGTTGCACATAAATACAAGCAAGTGTCTGCCGCACGAGGCTAATTAACTCTGATTTTACATTACCAGAGATCGCCTGGCCGTAATGTTCGGAAGGCGACTTAGTGGGGAAGCGCCGCCTTCATGAGTCCACAACCTGCAATCCAGTGGACCATGCTTCCGGTGAGTGGCGTATTCGGGTAATTTCTCCGGCTGAGAGAAAGGGGGACATGGGTAAGGCTCGCAGTACTCATGCTTTCATCCTCTTGCGCTCCCAGCAACAGCACCTGTAGTTTGCGTGCGGTGGTCAGGTCAAAGCTTTCACTGATAAACACTTCGCGGCCATTTACGACGACGAGCACCGGGCCTTCGTTGGTTTTGTAGATGCGCTCGTTGCCTGTCGCAGTTCTCACCGGCCCGGCATCCTCTGTTGTATCTGCATTGGAGTCCGAGTTGCTGCTTTCTCGGGCCTCGGTCTGATGATCGCGCGAGACGCGGGAGTACTTCCTGCCTAGTTCGTCGGAATAAATGGTGGCAAAGCGGCTGGCCGCCGCAGCGGTCTGCCATCGCGAGACGTAGACGAGGCTCAAGGAAGCAGTCGAGGCTTTCTCCTGTGGTGTGTGCGCAGATTTGCGCTGGGCCGCGTAGTAGAGGCCCCCGTCCCACTCCGGCGTCAATGCAGCCGAAACTTCCGGGCCGGCGAACAGTTCGGTCAACATGCGAACGTCCAGCTCGCCGATGACGCCGACGTCATAAGGGTCATAATCCTGGTGCAGCAAGGTGTGAACGTCCGGCATGGTCAGCAGCGGCACTTTCTGCTCACGCTGGTATGCAGCCGGATTGAGGATTTCGAAACTGGTGGATGGAGGCCGGTCAAGCACGCCGGCGAAGGCGCCATTTTTGCCTGATTCAGTGAGTACCGCCTGCTCAAAAGTGAGGCCGTCGCGATAAGGAAACAGCAGCGATTGTTGCAGGAGCAGGGGGGCGCGCTCCATCACCGGGGAGCCGGAGGAGTCCCCCATGGAGTCTTTCATGCCCTCCACCAGATCGGGCGCGGTGAGGAGGGTGCGTCCCGTGGGCTGCAGGGAGCGGTCGATGAAGACGGCCATGGCCTGACCCTCCAGCACGGCATCGCGCGCGGAATCGGCTTCATCGGTGGCGAGGTGCTGGTTATCTTCGGTGACGTTGCGGGCGACGCTTGAGAGCGTTTTGTCGCCCCACTTTTCAAGGTCGACGTGCTGGTCCTGCAGGGCGTGGGTAAGTTCGTGGGCAAGCACAGGCTCCTGGGACGGGCCATCGATCCAATCAAGAAGATTTACGGTCTTCGTCTTGTTGTCGTAGTAGCCGGCGATCTGCTCGGTCAGCAGGCTGGTCAGAAAAGGCCGCAGCTGAAAGTCGTGGTCTAGAAGGCCGAACTTTTTGAGAACTATTTCGGAACGCTGCATCCGCCGGGCGTCTTCATCGTCGTTGAATTTTGCGACGACATACTTTGTGACCTCATCGCGATTGATCAGGCGGCGTTTCACCTGGTGCTTGATCGGTAGTCCGGTGTCGGCGGAGGCGAACTTGAGGATTTCGTCGACGGAATTGAAAAGCTGCCTGGCCTGTTCCGGGCTAATGCGGGTTTTGCCGGACTTTGCGTCCGGGGCTGAGGCAGGCGGGGGCGAAGCCACGGCTGAGTTTGCTTGAGGCGGCGCGGAGTTTTGACCGTGCGCGAGTGAGGCCGGCAACAGGGCGGCTGCGATGGCCAGCGCTAACCTGCCCGCAAATTTATTTACGGCCTTCATCCTGGTTCCTTCCCCTGACTACTTAGCAATTATCGGTCGCCGAGTTGTTTCGCTGCATGGATTGTTTCATTTCGCTGCTTGCATGGCGCGGCCTCCGATTGCACTACGCATTGCGCGTGGCAGCGTTCGCACCTGCGCTACAGGCGGACGTTCCATCGGAGCGAGTCTATAATTTACCCGTGGCCTCCACGACCAGTGCATCTGAAGAACTCGCTTTACAGCCCGCTGACGCGAGCCTGACGCCGCTGGCTTCGCTGCTGGTGAGCGAAAAAGGTACGCTGCCGATTGCAGTCCGGGGTGGCGCACAATCTTTCGCCCATTTTGGCGACCCTGCCGCCGAGCTGAGTACGTTGCTCTACTCTGTTGGACTCTGCGACCTTGGCTTTCGCACCCGGATTTCTGTGACGGGTGAAGATAAGTTTCGCTGGCTGAATGGCATGGTCACTAACGCGGTCAGCACCCTCGGCCAGGGCAAGGGCAACTACAACTTTGTGCTCAATGCCCAGGGACGGATTCAGGGCGACGCTTATGTTTTTCATGAACACGACGGGCTGCTGATTGAGACGGACAGGTCGCAGGCCGGACGCCTGCTGGAGCATTTGAACCGGTTCATCATCATGGACGACGTAGAGCTGGCGGACCTGAGCAGCAGGACCACGGCTCTTGGTCTTGTGGGGCCGGGAGCGGCTACGCTGCTGGCGCGGCTGGGCTTTGGGCCGACGCTGGAAGAGCTGGAGTCCAGATCCGCTTCGATTTGCGGGGTAGCCGTAACGGTGGTGCGCGGCTATGGCCCGCTGGCGCCACGATTTGAATTGTGGGCCGACCCCTCGAAGACGAGCATGCTCTGGCAGATACTTACGGCCGCAGGCGGGCGGGCGGTGGGCCTTGCGGCCCAGGATTCGCTGCGAGTACTGGAAGGAACTCCCTTGTACGGTATCGATATACAGGAGCGGAACCTGGTGCAGGAGACCGGACAGACGCGTGCCCTCAACTTTACCAAGGGCTGCTATCTGGGGCAGGAAATCGTGGAGCGCATCCGGTCGCGGACGACGGTGAACCGTTTTCTTCGTCAATTTGAGTTGAAGGGTGCAGTGCCGGAGGCGGGCGTGGAGCTTCGTTCGCCTGGAGAGGAGCGGGCGGCAGGAAGCTTCACCAGTGTCGCTACTTACATGGTCAATGGCCTGCCTGCAGCTTTGGCGCTAGGGTACATTCGCAGGGAAGTCCTGGACAGCGGATTTGCCATCGAATATGAGGGTGGGACGGCGCGGGTGCTGGCCTCGCCCCCTGCGATACCCGTCAGGGATGTATAAAGCGCCGCGCGAGTATCGGGTGAAACACGGTCGCGATTTGAGATCTCAACTGAACGGGCAGCTCGAGACGCGGCAGCAGATACTATAAAACCAAGCAGAAATGGATGACTCGAATGGCAGATAAACCGACCCTGTTCACTGTGACTGACCGGCGTAAGTTCACCACGGATGGCGCGCTGCGGGAGGGCCGCCCGTCTGAAAGCGAATCGGCCGGACAGGGGGCGCAGACAGAGAATTTTGCCACTCCGGAAACCGCATCGACTACTGGTGGGCCGGGGCTTCACCTGGTGGGAACCGAGGGCAAGGTAGATGCGTCGCCTGACAAAGACCAGGAAGACCCCACGATCCAGTCCCGCAACGCTGGGGCGGGTCAAGGAGACAGAGGGCCAAGCGATGGCGGTCTTTATGACTCCGACGCAACAAGGATGCAAGAGGCAGGCGAGGAGGCACCTGACGACGGGCTGGGGCCTGCGCCAACAGCCGCTGAGACCGCAGACCAGAACGAAGCTTATCAGCGCTCTTCCACCTTGCTGGACGATATGGTGCAGCAGGCGAACCCCAGTGCGCCGCCTGCGGTGCAGATGGATTTCGAACAGCTGGTGCAGTCGATCTACCTCTCGGCGATCGTTGCCATGGGCGCCGGCGGGCAGCCGGGTGAAAAGCCGCGGATCGACATCATAGGGGCGCGGCAGTCGATCGATATGCTGGCAGTCCTGGGCGAAAAGACGAAGGGCAACCTTACCCAGCAGGAGGAGCGGCTGCTGCAGACCGGGCTTTTCAACCTGCGGATGATGTTCCTGGAAATCACGAATGCGATCGCGGCCCAGGCGCAGCGGGGTCCTGCCGGCGGTCAAGGGGCTGGGCCGGGTGGCGCCCCTTCGCGGGGGCCAGGCAGCGCCGGCCCTCAAAGGCCGGGCCCGAGAAAGTAGCGTTTGCAGGCAACGATCCACATCCTGGGCAGCGGGACCTCGATGGGGGTGCCAACGCTCGGCTGCGATTGCAGTGTCTGCACCTCGATTGACCCGCGCGACCGGCGTTCCAGGCCATCGATCAGTGTTACCTGGACTGACAGTGTGACCCGGACGGACGGATCAGGGCGCCACGCGCCTGCCAGAAACAGATGCGTGGTCATCGATACTGGGCCTGACTTCCGCGAACAGGCCTTACGTGAAGGCATACGCGCTGTGGACGCCGTCTTTTACACGCATTCCCATGCGGACCACATCCTCGGACTCGATGACCTGCGTCCGCTCACTTTCAGGCAGCCGGCGAAGGTCCCGCTTTACGCCGATGACATCACGGCCGGCACCCTCGAAAAGATTTTTGATTACACCTTTTCTCCGGACTCCGAATACCCTAACCGGGCGCGGGTCGAGCTGCACCGCATTTCGGGGAGCGACGTGATCGAGGTCGCAGGGGTGGGCTTCCAGCGGATCCCGCTGCGTCATGGCCGACTCGAGGTGGGCGGGTTCCGGTTCGGCAGCGCCGCCTACCTTACCGACATGAACGGCATTCCAGAGAGCAGCCTGGAGCTGCTTCAAAATTTGGATGTGCTGATACTGGATGCGCTGCGTCCGCAGACGCATCCGAGCCACTCCAATGTCGAACAGGCGATCGGCTGGGTGGAGAGGCTGCAGCCGCGCCGCGCGTGGTTCACTCATATGTCGCACGAAATTTCGCACGCTAAGACGGTGCTGCCGGCCCCGATCGAACTGGCGTGGGATGGGCTGGCCATCGAGTTCGAGATTTCTCTTCGGGAGATTGCCGGGGCGCGGTTAAGTTGATGCGCATCTACAGGTCGCTCGGCGAAATTTCGGGCCCAGTGTCATTGGGCGCCAGCTCAGCAGCGACCGGGGGGCGGCCGGGGCTGGGGCAGACGGTTGTAAGCATCGGCAACTTCGACGGCGTTCACTGCGGGCATCGCTGGATACTGGAGCTGATCGAAGCGCGAGCCCGTGCTCTTTCAGCTGAGAGTAGCCGGCCGGTGACCTCTGTTGCAGTCACGTTTGAGCCCCATCCGTCGCGACTGCTGCGACCGGAAGACAGCCCACGCCTGATCACTCCGCTGGAGACGCGGCTGGAGTTGCTTGAGAATACCGGCGTGGATGCTGTGCTGCTGCTGCCATTTACTCACGAGTTGTCGCGAATGTCGGGGGAGGAATTTGTTACAGCGATCCTGCGCGAAGGGCTCAAGGCGGTTGAGGTGCACGAGGGAGAGAACTTCCGATTCGGGCACAGGGCCCACTGCGGCACGGCCGATCTTGAAGCGTTGGGAAGGAAGCTGGGGTTCGGGGTGTGCATCCACCCAGCGCGCAGCGCGCGGGGCATTACGATCTCAAGCAGCAAGGCGAGGCAGTGCATACAGGCGGGTGAAATGACGGCGGCGCGCATTCTGCTGGGGCGGCCATTTTCAATCCGCAGCACGCCTGCACCCGGCCGCGGGGTGGGATCGAAACTGACGGTGCCTACCATCAACCTCGCCCCTTATGACGAACTGCTGCCTGCGGACGGAGTCTATATCACGCGGCTGCGAATTGGCGCCGGGGCTTCAGATGCAAAGGCGGATCCGAAGACGGAGATAAGGGAAGACCGGGTTTTTGACGCAGTGACGAACGCCGGAAGACGGCCGACCTTCGGGGAAAATGCGTATGCCATAGAGACTTACCTGCTGGACTATGCCGCCGCGGGGGCCACGGCTGATGGCGCGCCGCTCGTCCTGACGGCGGAGACCTTGCTGGAATTGACCTTCCTGCACCGTTTGCGCAGCGAACAGAAGTTCGCCAGCCCGGAGGCGTTGAAAGCTCAGATCTACCGGGATGTGACCCGTGCCCGGCGCTACTTTCACCTTTGGAAGGTCACTAGCAGGTGAGGTGTGCGCCTGTTAAAATTGGCCGGGTCCCGTCCGTCGCTTGCAGTTAGGTGTTGCATTCGGCGGCTCTTCTGATAGTCTTCTCTGGAATTGTTGGTCCCGGATTGCGATAACGTCCAAGCGTACGGCGCAATTTGAAGCATCACATCACAGGGCTACATGTCCTGCTTTTCACGCACGCTTTGCCCATCCCAACCGAGGTGTTCCCATGCTGTCACCATGCACCGTCTCCCGGCGTCCTGTGCGCACGATCGCTTGCGCTTTCGCGCTATTACTCGCCTCCACCCCTGCGGTCCTAACGGCCGGCACGAAGCCTGTTGCGCCGGCCGCGAGTCCCGCTGCGTTACTTCATAATTACGTTTACTTCAGTCCGCTTGAGGCCTTCTTCGGCAACGTCGGAGTAGGCACCACGAGCGCGCCTATCTCAGTGACCGTCACCAACGGGACCAGCAGCACGGCTGCGTTTGTGGCATTCTCCAACCTGACCAACTTTACCCTCAACGGCGGCACGTGCGGCGTTATCAGCCCCACGACCACTCTTGCGCCGGGCGCTTCCTGCACCTTCTCGATCACCTTTACGCCAGCCACGACCGGCTTGATTGTGGGCAGCTTCACCATTCAGGCGGGTAAGTTCACTTCTGTTTATCAAATGAAGGGGAACGGAGTTCCTGCGATCCTGTATTTCTCTCCCGGCGTGGCGAATTTTGGGAGTGTACCTGTCGGCACGATTTCAGCCCCAATCACAATTACAGCTCGCAACTTATCTGCAACAGCTGCGACGCTGCTCAGTGCGACCCCCAACCTTACGAACTTTAACTTCCAGGGAGGTACTTGCGGCGTGCCGAATCATAGCGGGAGTATTGCGGCTGGCGCGCGATGCACCTTTACCGTGGAGTTCACGCCGAGTGCTGTCGGTCTTGTAAAGGGATCTTTCACACTCAGCACCGGGTCAGGGCCTGCGACCTTCTACCTTAACGGCACGGGTCGGTAAGACTGGGCCATGCCCGTGCGGTCTGGAAATGTTTAGTGTGAAGAGGGGCACAGGAATTCCTGTACCCCTCTTTCTTTGAGTCTCTTGCGAGCCGGGGCATGGATACGCACCGGACCCGGGCTGGCTGAGATTAGGCCGGCAGTTCATTTTCTGGTTCCGCTGCGTGCCGTCCGGCCCCTCAGCCGGCTAGCATCAGGTCGAGCTTGTCCGGGTCAAAGCCTATCATCACCTGGGCGTCGGCACCGTCGCCAACCACGATGGTCGGTGTCGAGCGGCTGTTCAGCTTTACCAGCTCACGCAGGGCCTCCGGGTTCCCTTGCACGTCTTTGTATTCAAAGACGATTTTCCGCGAAGTAAGGAAATTCTTAGCCGCATAACAAGGCGGGCAGCCTGGCTGGCTGTAGAGGACCACACGTTTCTGCGGCAAGATGCCTCCGAATATTACTGAACTGATCTGTCGCCGGTCTGAGAAGCCGGGGAGGAGCGGATTCGCCGAGCCGGTTTGAACCAAGTGGCGTTGCAAGTTAAGGCTGTTAGCTATATGTACTGTCTTAGTGAAGGGGCAGGCTTACTTCCCTGCACCCGTGGTCTGCTTGAGCAACTCAAGGGCTTTGTTAAGTTGATCGTCTGTTTTAGGCCCTGCCGGCTCGGGGGCGGCAGGCGTCGTTGCGCCGGGAGTGGAGGTTGCGGGATTCTTCGGGGCCGCCTCGGGGCCTCCGGGCTTTCCTGCGGGAGCAGGCGTAACTTTTGAGGGCGTGCCGGGGATCGAAGGTCCCTCATCCTCATCGTCAGAAGGCGCTGCAAGGTCCTCATTAGAGGCGACCAGCACATTGGGGGTCACCGACTCATCCTGGATCTTCTTGCCGGATGGAGATTCGTACTTGGCGATTGAGAGGATAAGCGCCGCGCCATCAGGAAGCTCGAACGTTTTCTGTACCGAGCCTTCCCCGAAGGTGCGGTCGCCGACCAGCCGGCCGCGTTTGCTGTCGAGCATGGCCGCTGCGAAAAGCTCTGCCGCGCCGGCAGTTCCGTGATTGACCAGCACTATCAGAGGAGCGCCGGTAACGAATTTCGAGCTATCTGCTGTAAAGGTCTGTTTAGCAAATTTCTGGCCTTCGAGGGTGGCGATCGTGCCGCTCTGCAGGAATGCGTTTGCAAGCCTTACACCCTGCGCTTCATCGCCTTCGGCCACATCGCGCAGGTCGAGCAGGATCTTTTTAGCGCCACTTTTCTGATTATCGCGGAGCTTGCTCTCGACCTCGTTGACGCGCTCCTTGGTTAGCGCACCGGGCTTTATATAGAGGATGCTTGAGTTCTCATACTGCTGTTCGGCAAGGGCGGGAAGGGCGGTAACAGCGCGTGTCAGGGTTAGCTTGTCGGGCTCTGACTTGCGCGGCTTGACGAGGGAGATGGTCACATCGCTGCCGGGCTTGCCCTGCAAAAGGAGGCGAATCATGGCGAGAGACATCTCGCGGGTGGAGACTCCTTCGATGGACTCGATGATGTCTCCATCCTGGATTTCGGCCTTGTCGGCTGGGGAGCCGGGCACGACGGTAACGACGGTGGCGTAGCCAAAGCGCTTTGACATCTCAAGGCCGACCTGGGCGGTATTTTTATCGGCGCCCGCGTGCTCTTTGTAGGCTTTGTATTCGAGGGGCGAGAGGTAACTTGAGTCGGGGTCGAGTGACTCAAGGAGGCCATGGAGGGCGCCATTGCTTACGTCGTTGATGCTCGGCTCGACGACATAATCGGTCTGGACCTTTTTGAGGACTTCTTCATAGACGCCCATCTCTCGATAGGCGCCATCGTCGCCGTCGCCGGCGCGGACGCCGCTTAGGGTTGAGGAGCCGCCGAGAAAGACGAAAACGACAACCGCAGCCGAGATTCCGAGGACAAACCGCTTGAAATTTCTGGACATGATTCCACTCGCAACCCCGCAGAGGCCGCCATTAAGAATGATACCGCAGGGATGTTGGGGGCGATTCGATGCTACGAAAGTGGCGCCGACATTGCGGGCCTGGTTGAGCCGCGCAATGAAGTGCGCGGAGTTCTATGGTGGCGGCGGACGGAATCGAACCGTCGACCTACGGGTTATGAGTCCGTCGCTCTAACCATCTGAGCTACGCCGCCGAAAGCGAGGGTGGGAAAGTGCTGCGAGCTACTTCAAAGCCGGCGGGCAATGTATATTGAGCCACGCAGCCAGTGTCCATCATACGAAGCTCGTTTTACCCAGTCAATCTGCTGAGCCGGCACCATCGCTGCTATGTACCCCTAAATGGTGGAGCACGGCCCGCGCGCACCCGCTACACTTGATTCGGTCGGACGAGTCATTCGGGGCGCAGAAGGCGCCTACAAGTCATGCCACAAGTGATAGAAAGGGCAATTGCCGAATAATCCCCACATCGTCGCCGTTATTCCCGCGCGGCTGGCTTCGACGCGTCTTCCACGGAAGGTGCTTCGCCAGATCTGCGGCGAACCGATGCTTGGGTGGGTCTATCGGGCTGCGCGTGACTGCGCTCAACTGGACGAAATACTGATTGCCACCGACTCGACCGAAGTGCTGGATTTTGCAGAGTCCCGAGGGTGGAAGGGAGTGCTGACCCCGGCGAGCTGCGCCAGCGGCACCGACCGCATTCATCATGTTGCGCAGTCATTTCCCGCGGACATATATGTCAATATCCAGGGCGATGAGCCGCTGCTGCGGCGGGAGCACATCGAGGCGCTGCTGCTACCTTTTGCCCGCAGTGACCACGAAGCTCTAGCGCCAGCGGCAGAGGAGCGGGTGCAGGTCACGACCCTCGCCACTCCCTGTGCGCTGGCCGACGTTGCGAACCCCAATGTAGTGAAGGTGGTGCTCGCAAACAGCGGGCGGGCGCTCTACTTCTCCCGGGCCGCTGTGCCCTTTGACAGGGACCACACCGGAGCGCCGCATTATTTGAAACACCTTGGCCTGTATGGGTACCGAAAGACTGCTCTGGACCGATTCCCAGCGCTGCCACCGAGCGCGCTCGAGTCCGCTGAACGGCTTGAGCAGCTTCGATTCCTGCAGAATGGCATCGACATCACGGTGGAGATCACGCCGCACGACACCATCGGCGTCGATACTGAAGAAGACCTTCGCGCGGTCGAAGCCATCCTGCTGTCACGACGTAGCTGAGCCGTGACGAGTTTTTAGTGAGTGGTTCCTGTTACTGAGTCATCTTGGGTAGCTCCATCAAGAGCCCGCCCTGTCCGGTGCTCACAGTAGGTAGCTGGCCATTCCACCGGTCAATGAGGGCTTTCTGGTTTTCGATCTTCCTCAACTCAAGTAGCTGCGGAGTCAGAGAGGTCTGACGAATCTTGTTGGCCTCTGCCTCGCCATTGGCGCGAGTTACCGCGGCCTTGGCCTCGCCCTCTGCCTCGGCCACGGTCTTAGCTGCCTCGGCCTGGGTCTTAGCCAGTTCATTGCGTGCCCTTTCCGCATCCTGGATAGCCTGTGCCTTGCTGGTGATGGCGGCAGCTATGACGGGCGGCACCCGTGGAGCGCCTATAAATCCGAATTGCTGTATCTCTACTCCTACGGACGCCATTTTTTGCTGGATAAGTACTTGCACCTTATTAAGGAAGTCTGCTTTTTGCTCGCCATAAATCTGTTCCACGGAGTAAGTGGACGCTACTTCATTCAAACTATTCCGCACCACATCGCGCAGGATGCCGTGAGTGAATCCGTATAAGTCACTTAGCCTGTACTTAACATAGAAGTCAGGGACTTTATGCGGCTCGATGGAGTAACTGAGGGAGACATCGGAGAAAATCTCCATGCCTTCCTTGGTATTGAAGCTCATTTCCTCGTTGGCGGCGTTGCCCTCGTTAAGGTCTCTAGTCCACTTCACTGTCTGTACAAAAGTAGGAAACTCGATGATCTGGGAACGCAGCGGGCTATAGAAGACCCAGCCGGTGCGGATAGGTATCTCTGAGGGCCCGCGTTGCGAGCCGCTCAAGACGATCTCCACTCCCACGTAACCTGCACCGATGCGGGTCACGGATGCGATGTAGTTGAAGAAAATTACGGCGCCGATTATGAGGGCCACCGCGGCGGCGGCCATTTTCAGCAACCGAGACACCTGCCTGGCGCGCGCGTCATTGAATCCTCCCCCGCCGGGATTGATAACATCGCCAAATATCGTCATACTCGCCTTCTCCAAATCTTTCTAAACGCAATGAAGCCGCCCGCCGCAAGGAACAGCAGCAGGCACACGCCTTCCAGAAGAGCCCAGTTACTTGGCAGATTCAGCAGGTGGAATGCGGTCACCATACCCCAGTAAAGCAGGAATGCGACCAGCAGAGACAAGATCGACTTCCAGAACAGGATCACAGCTCCCGGCCTCTTCTTTCGCGGCCCGCGAACAAAGCACTAACTCAAGTATACGCCCAGCGTGAAAGAAGCCTTCATCTGCGCCGCTGGTTTGCTGAGTTAATAGAGGATGTCTAAGTGGCAAGGTGAGAAGCATGCGTAGATCAAAAAAAAAGTGAGAGCTCACGCTTGGACTTCCACCGGGGGGTAGGTCGATCCTTATAGATGGTGAGCTCTCATGCCGAAACTATTGCCCTCCTGAGCCGCCTGCCTGCTTGTTCGAATCACTGATGGCATCCATGCTGTTGCGGCCGGAGCGGGCCGCTATGTCAGAGGTGCTCAGCGATCCGTAGCGGATCTTGCGTAGTTGATGGCTGCTGCCATTGGTTGAAAATTCCAGCCGTACGCGGGTTGGGGAACTGGGGTTGCCGTCGGATGGGGCAAGACTCCCGGCGATCGATTGGTCAAGGGCACTCTTGCTTGCCAGGGTCGCTACCTGACGGTTGGCGTCAACCGAGACGGAATACATGCCGGCCGGGTAGTTCTTGCCGTGTGCAGTAAAGCTGAAGGGTATGTTCAGGGTGGTGGTGTCTGCTGCAAACGCGGCGGCGGCGAAAAGTACTGCGGGCGCCAGGACAAGACTGCGAATTAGATTCTTCATTGATGTACTGCTCCTTCGACATAAATGACATTACGCAGCCTCGCGCTGGACGGCGTGTAGCAGGCGTCAAGGGCGTGTCTGTTTTCCGTCAATTAACTGTCTAAGTTGCGACGATGCGAGCGCAAAGGCGGTTTATGCACGCGCGCAGGTAATTAGCTCGAATTAATTGTGGATTATTTTGGAAGGAGGAATGTTAGTACGAGCCGGGCCGTTGGGTCTTGAGGGGCTTACTTCTTGCGGCATTGTTTGCCTCTGCCGTGGCCGGAGTAGCTGCAATCTTTTGACGCCTGCGAGCGGCTGTGGTGGATGTATTCGCCGCGCCGGGGAGCGGAACAGTACTCTGATGTGTGGTGACAGTGTGAAGCTGGGCCTGTAGCTCGGCCTCAAGTGTCCGGCGCTCACTTTCGCCGAGATTGGCGAGTAACTCAAGCGCGTGGTTGAGCAGTCCGGCGGCATTTTCGCGATGAGGCTCATCGGCCGCGACGGCCGCCATTGCGGCCAGCGCCTGGGCTGCCTTCTTCCAGTTGCCTGCTGCCTCGTAGTGGTCCGCGATCTCGACGGCAACAGCATTTTCGCTTCCGGCGAAGAGCACGGCCAGCCGCTCAGCCAGGCGCTGATGGCCCTGTGAGCGCCGCACTTCGGGCTGCCGCTGATACAGCACTTCGCGATAGTAGGGGTGGGCGAAGACATAGGAGGTAGAGCGCGTCCCGTCGGGCAGTTCATCGTGGCCAGCGGCGCGAATGTAATGCACCCGCCGGGTAAGGGACTCATATTTTTCTTCGACTGAGTCCGGGGATTCCTTTTGGCTCGTCCCGGCGCTGGCCACGTCAAGGACAGCGGCGGCAGCCCACACGGGAAAGACCACGCCCACGATGCCGGCAGCCTCAAGCAGCCGCTGATCGGGGGCTGCGAGGGCCTGGATCTCCAGCTCAATCATCTCGCGCAAGGTGTCGGGTACGCCGACTCGCCTGAAATCGAGCGGGCTATGCAGGCCCCATCTCGCGCCCCCGTTGTCCGCAGGGCCAATCAATACGCGCTGTGCGATCAAGTGATCGAGCATGGAGGAGAAGAACAGGGGATTTCCGCCGGATTGCTCGTGCAAAAAATCAGCGAGGCCCGGGGGGACAATTTCGTCCGCGGTAGCGAGTCCTGAAGGTATGGCGCCATTCGGCTTTGCAGGACTTGACGAGTGGGCCTGGGCCCCACGCCCGAGCAACTCCCGCTCCGTGAAGGCGTGCACCGAGTCCCGGTCCAGGGGACCGAGTTGAATCACTGTACAAAGACGCCGCCGGACGAGGTCTTGCTTCAACATTCGCAAAGTAGGGGTGGAGGCAGTATCTTCGAGCGCGTCCGTTGCTGACGTGGCAGGACCATGTGAGGCATGGCGCAATGAAGGCCAGCCGAAGGGCAGGCAAGTCGCGATCACCATGAGTCGCGCCGGTGCTCGCCGCCTTGCCAGCATGGAGAAGAGATCGAGGGTGGCGTGGTCTGCCCATTGCAGGTCTTCGAAGACCAGCAGCAGGTGCGTCTCCTGGGCGAGTGCTTCAAGGGTGTCGCATATGCTGGTCGCGGTCTGCTCCGGTGGGCCCGCAGTGTGGGGGCTGACGTCCGTGCTTGAGAAAGCAGCCGGAGCAGGAGAAGTCGCGGTTGAAAGGGAGCGGCCCTGTGCAGCAGCGCCAGCCGGGTTAGTCGCTATACGCGGGCTGTTGCCGCTCTTTCCGGCGTTACCCTCTGCGTCGTGTGGGAGCGCAGGTGTGACGGCGAGACGGTCCAGGAGGCGGTTGGTCCCCGCGCCCTTATCAGGGCCGCAGAATGCGGTCGCCAGGTCTCTGAGCAGTTCCTTCACCGGGTAGAGGGGCGCGCGGCTGCCGAAATGCTCGACGCTCTGCGCTCGGGCCATCCGTGCGTCACTGTGGTCCGCACAAAATGCATCTACCAGCGCGGTCTTGCCGATCCCGGGTTCGCCAGAGATAAAAACGATTTGGCGCTCCCCATCGCACGCGCGGCGCATCAGGGCATCGAGCTTCGCAAGCTCAGGATCGCGGCCGTGGATTGTAGTTGGTGCGGCGGCTTCGACCGCAGTACGGGCCAAATTTAGGACCCGTGGCGGGTGCTGAGGCCTTTCAGTCACGGGAGCGAGAAAGCGATAACCGCGCCTGGGCACGGTCGCAATGAAATGCGGATTGGCGGCGTCATCGCCCAGCAGCTTTCGCAGTTCGAGGACGTAAGTGCGGAGCACCTGGGGCTGCACGTAGGTGCCGGGCCAGAGTGCGTCCATAAATTCATTGTGGGTGATCAGGCGGTCAGGATGCTCCACCAAAAACTGCAGCACGGCGTAAGGGCGCGGGGGAAGCGGGAGCAGGACGTCGTCGCGCCAGAGGCATTGGTTGAGAGTGTCGAGGCAGCAGGCGCCGAAGTACTTCATCAGATTGAAGGCCTTTGCGGACCGCGAAGGCTGGCCGCTTATGAGCATTTTACGCGGAGGGCGATCTGCGTATTTTCCTCAAAGATGGCGGTGTTGTTGAGGCGACGAGGCATGGACCGGTTGACGAGACGGTGCGACAGGAGATACGCAGCAGAAAGCAGGGGGTTGCTTGCTGTGCAGGCGGCTTGCAGCTATCTGGGCGGGATGTGGCCGAGGCGATAGACGATGCCGACCGACAGCGCGAACTGCTCCTTGATGCCGTTACTGCCGAAGTTTGTGAGGGTGGCGTCAGGGGATATCCGGAAGGCCAGCTTTTGCGAACGGTTCAGGTCAATGGAGCCGCCGAGGGCCGCGCCGAAGGCGTATTGATTGTTGTAGAAGCCGACAGTGGCGGGGGGTACGGTTTTGAGCGCCTTATCGAAGAGGCCATAGACGGCGCCGGCAAGGGCGTGAAAGGTCATAGAGACGTGTTCGTTGCCGGGGCCGCGATACTCGGGGCCGGCAAGGGCGAAAAACTCGGCGACGAAGGGTCCGCGGATGTTGTAAGGATTTGGCACTGCGCCCGAGGTGCCGAGGTAGGCTCGCAGATTGCCGACGGCCGCCCACTTCCTGGTAGACCACCGGGCGGCCTGAACGTCGAGGCCGCCGAGGTTTGCGCCTTGCAGCAGGTTTGGGCCCGCGTCGAAGTGCGCGTAGGCGGGGCCGCCGTAAAATTCCCAACGCGAATCGTACTTGATGCCGCTGAGCGTGTCGTTGGGGGCAACTACGGGCGGCGTATATACAGGGGCGCTCTGTGCCTGACTCGAAATTTCGCCACCCATTACCACGAGCATAAGTGCCAGAACAAATCCGGCGGCGGACAACCGGCCCCAAACTTTGCAGCCACCTGAATACTTCTTCAACCAACCCCTCCGAAACGCGGTCACTCAGCCTCAACGATACATTGGGACGCGGGATTCTGTCAGATCATGGACGCTGCTGTGCATGTGCGGCGGTGATTATTCCTGCGGCTTTAGACGATAGGAAAATGCCGGCGGCAGAATTGTTTTACCTTGGAGACAGATGAATGCCCGCGAGCGCCTTGCTGAGACGGTCTTCGATTCGCTGGATGCGATGAACGCGGCCTATGCGGCGGAAGCGGTGCGTTCGGCGCCGCGTGAGCTACAGCGCGGCCTCGATTACACGGCGGCATCGATCGCGCCGCTGGAGCGAATTCTTAACGGTCTGTGCCCGCCGCCAGAGGCGGACCAAGACTACCTGACCCGGCTTTGGGGCAGCTACTTCGGTGAAGTGCTGCGCCACGAGTTCGGTGGGGAGTGGAGCATGTCGGTGTATCCGGGGAGCGAATTTGCGGTACCGACGCTGGAGATCAATGGCTCGCGCCTGTATCCGATGCTGAAGATCTTCCGCCGCCTGACTTTAGGGGCCAGTGAAGATGTTGGGTCTTTTTACCGCCTGGTGAGGGAGCGGATGAGCAGTCCATCGGCCAGAGTCCAATAGTCCCGCCTCCAGAATTTAGGCGAGCCATCGATGGTGCAACATGTTTTCGCGTTTTGCGCATTTCAGGGAAAGCATCGACCCTTGCGTACGGGCCCGGTCCCTCGGGTTGAAGTGCGGCGACAAACGGCCCGCTCCGCGGTTGCGCTGTTGTGCGACAATACTCTGACGGGAACTAACCGCGATCCTCGCGCTTCCCGCACATTTCGATTCAGCTTCACCCAGGATTCCGGGAGGAATTCAGCAATGCTCGATAATCTGTTCACCCCGACACACCTCATCATTGTTTTGGTCATAGCGCTTTTGATCTTCGGGCCGCGCAAGCTGCCGGAGCTGGGTAAGGGATTAGGCGATGGTCTTCGCCAGTTCAAAGAAGGCATCAAGGGCACGCCGGATGAGCCGAAGCAGCAGGAAGTGGTACCGCCTACCAAGCCCGCCGATCCTATCGTCAAGTAACTTCTATCTGATTGAATCTTGCCGGGCTTCCCCTGTCCGGGGGGCGAACCTCTCCAGCAGGTGATTCTCCCTCCCGGTTTGCCTGCGTCGCAATACCGATGAACGAACTGATTGAGGGATCCCATATACCCGGGGTGGCGGCCTTAGTCGCCGAGGCGGATGCGGAGGCCGATGCGGGCCAGCGCTGGGGAGCCGAGGGTGAGTGTGGGCGTGCGGCCTACCTCGATGGTGCGGTCGAATAAGTTTTCTCCTGAAGCAAACAGCTCAATGCGCCCGCCAAAGTCATGTGCCGCGTAAGCGTCGAGCCGGAAGTAGCCATGCAATAAAAACCGGTTGCCGGCATCGTCGAACTGGCGTCCGCTCAATCGTCCCTGCAAGCTAAGCGTCCCGAGCGCGGCACGCGAAATGCGCAGTTGCGCAGTGGCGGTATTGCGGGCGACCTGCGGTATCCAGTTGCCGACGGGCGCTGCCTGCGCGACTGAGCGGGTCACGGTGGCGTCGGCGAATTGATACCCGCCCGTCAAGGCGATCCACCGCAGCGGGTTAGCCTCAAAGTCCACCGAAAAGCCGCGACTCTCGATCTGTCCCAGGTTTTCACGCTTGTCGAGAATCAGGGTTGGCGTCGAGCTCAAGGTCAAAGCGGTGATAGGGCGGTTGACCTGGGTCCAAAAGTAGCTCACGCGCACGGTCGCCTTATCGAACCCGGCGAAGAGGCCGGTCTCCCAGCCGGTTGCCCGCTCAGACCGCAGAGTGTTGTTGGGCTGGGTCGTCTCCTGCCCAACCTGCCCGGTGCGATAAAGTTCATTTTGCGTCGGGGCACGATACGCGCGAAAGGCGGACGCACTCCACACCAGGCCACCAGGAAAGAGCGCGCCTGGTCCCCCAGCCCGCGCAGGCAGAAGGCGGTGAGAGACGCCAAGCCGGGGGTCGAAGACGGTTTCGGAAAGTGTGGGTAAGGCGACTGGGCTGGGACTTGAAGAGGCAGTGTTCGACTGCGCGGCGTCGAAATTGGTGAAGTGGTCGATGCGGGCGCCGCCGCTGACGGTCCACGCATGAGGAGTCCAAAGCGCCTCGCCATAGACGCCCGTCTGCCGCTGCCGCGCGGTGGTGTCGAGCAGGCCCACCGGCTTGCCAGCCTTGAGGCTTTGTTCTGTATCGGTGGCGCGTACATCGTGGGTGTCGGCCCCGGCTACGACCATGAGAGCGGTGTTCAACGGCTGCGTGACGTGAAGCACCGCGCCCATCTCCTCTGCGGGCGTGTGCTCAAAGCGGGTCTGGGATTCGCTTGCGCGTCCTGCTGCGATGGCGGAAAAACTCTGGCGGTAATGCTCTTCGCTGCCATAAAGGCGGAGCGCTATAAGGCCTCCGAGGTTGGCGGCAGTGCGCGGAGAGAGGGCCGGCGTGGGCAGGTCGACTCCGCCTGAGTAGCGCCAGAGGCGAGTGGCGTTGGTCTGCAAGGGGGTCCCATTGCTGCGAGCTTCGTTGAATCCGCTGCCACGCAGGAAAAGGCGGCCTGTGCGGGGAAAAGCATGATCGGCCTCTATCACCCCATTCTGTGAATGAACATTGCTGGGAATATCGACTGCGCCGCGCTGGCCGGGAGCGATCAGGGTATAACCGTCGGTGCGCAGAATGCCCCCGCCTGCGAGGCCGCTCCACTTGCCCCGGATGGCCGATCCGAGCGCCGCCTCGTCCAGAGTGTTTTCGCCACCATAGCTGGACAGCAGCGAGAGGCGGTCCTGCTCCGGCCTCTGGGCAATGACGTTGACGACGCCGCCGATGGCGCTGGATCCGTAGAGGTCAGAGGCCCCGCCCCGGACCAGTTCGATGGAGCTGACGCTAAGCTCCGGCGGCTCCGTCCAGTGGATCCATCCGCCATAGGGATCGTTGAGCGGCACGTCGCCGGAGACGACGAGGGTGCGACTGGCGGCGGTCGACCCCAGACCGCGCAGGGAGAGGCCTTGAGAAGTAGGGTTCGCCACCAGCGAACTGGAGCGCCGAAACAGCTCCACCCCAGGTACTAAACGCAGTTTATTATCGAATGCTGGCGAGGCGGCCTGATCAAGCGCCTCGGTAGTTAGAATGCGCGTGGCGGCAGGACTGTCTGCGCTCGCCAGCGGAGTGCGATACGCGGTGACGGTGACGGAGTCGACCGCGCCCTGCACTCGCATGACCACACGCAACGGGACGCCCGGCGTATATGTAACAGTTACTGTTTCGAATCCTGCCGCCTCGATTCTGAGCTCTGTTGAGTCGAAAGGGGCCAAGTTCTTTAAGAGATTATCTTGGACAGCCAGCCTCGCCATGAGTTCCTGGTCTGTCAGGTGGAATGACCCCGCCCCATCCGTCACCACCAGCACATGTCCGGCGGCGTTGACGACCCTGCCACCGGCAATCGCCGCTCCCCTCTCATCTACCACCTGTCCCGAGAGCTCTACGGCGGTTGACCCGGTCGCCTCGGTAGCGGCAGCGTTCGGATTTGCAGGGCTCTGGGCTGGTGAATTCAAATCGCTCAGCACGACGCCCAAAAGTACGACCGCGAGGTACAAGTGCACTCGCCGCGCCATTAGCGGCGCCCTCCGCCCATGAGGCTCGGGGGCATAATTCCTGGCGCCAAGACGCGCACCGCTTCGATGCTGTTCTGCCCGCCATCCGGCAGGTCTGCGAGCAGCGCAGCGACGGTTTTATTTAGCAGGGGATGGACCAGTCCCGGCGCAATCTCTGCCAAGGGAGCGAGGACGAAGCGCCGGACTGCCATGCCTGGATGAGGGACCCTCAATTCCGGCGTGTTCATCACCAGGTCATTCATCATCAGGATGTCTAAGTCTAAGGTGCGAGGGCCTTTGGGTGCAGCATCCGGGCCTTTCCGGTCACGGCCAAACTCACGTTCGATGCTCATTAGACGTTGGAGCAGCGCCTCTGGGCCGAGCGATGTATGGAGGGCTACTACGGCATTCACAAAAGGCGGCTGCGGCACCTCTCCTACCGGGTCTGTGGCATAGAGCGAGGAGGATGCGACCAGGGCCGCCAGCCCTGACAACCGGTGCGATGCCGCCCTCACCGTAGCGGCGGGGTCGCCGGCTATCGAAGGCAGGTTAGATCCCAGGGCTATGAATGCGGTGCGGTTTTCATCGTAATGGCCCGTGAACGGATTTGGGGAAGATGTGGCCATGATGAAGAGGGTTGCCGTTGATTGGTAGCTGGTTAAAAGGGTGGACTCGTTTAGTTTAACGTCCGGGCTTGCGGTGGCCGGCAAGTGCCGCCTGACGAGGCTGCTTCGACGGGGCGGCACGGTCATCCTTCAGCCCTGCTGCCGGCTGCTTATAGTAGCCTCAACTGAATGCGGATCGCCTTCTTCGGCGGAAGTTTCGACCCACCTCATCGCGGCCACCTGGCGATCGCGCGAGCTGCGGCCAAGCGGCTGAATCTGGATCAGGTAGTGTTTGCGCCGGTGGGCCGCCAGCCGCTTAAACACGCAGCCGCTGATGCGCCTTCGTCTTCCTATGAGGCGCGGTGCGCGATGGTAGAACTGGCGATTGCGGGGGAGCCAGGGATGACACTCTCGCTGATCGACGCACCGAAGCCGGGGGGGGAGCCAAACTACACCATCAAGACCTTGCGACAATTGAGCGCGACTCTTGCGCCGAGCGACGAACTCTATTGCTTGCTGGGCGCCGACTCCTTTCTCACGCTGGGTCAGTGGCGGGGAGCCACCGAACTCCTCCGCAGCTACAAGTTCATTGTTGCCAGCCGTCCGGGCTTCGCGCTCGCGGACCTTGCCGGCGCGCTGCCGGATCCCTTCGCGGGCGGCGTGACCCGAATTCAGCACGACGAATCGGCGGCGGGTTACCAGATCTTCTGCGCGTGCGAGCGGACGGAGGAAGGCGATGGTGACTCAAACGGAGAAGCCAGCCAGGCGAATATTTACGTCCTGCCTGACCTGGAGGAAAACATTTCGGCCACTCAAATCCGCAGCGCTCTTGCAGAGGGCACTGTGGGGGACAACCTGCTATTACCGTCTGTAGTCAGCTACATCAAAGAGCGTGGGCTCTATAGGCAATGAGCGTTCGACCGCAGTATCGCGAAGCGATGGAGGTGCGAACCCTAATCAATCGTTGAAATTTGGAATGCCACAGGATAGGCATACCTAATGGCGGCGCGATACCATTGGACGTCACCCGAGGAGCGTGACCCCTACCGAATGGCATCCCCAATCGCATCAAAGGAGACTCGCCGCATGGTGCTGGCCGCTGCCGCCGCCTGCGAGGATAAAAAAGCAATCGACACCCGTGTCCTTGAACTGGACCCGATGGACTCCGGCTTCACCGACTTTTTTCTGATTACCAGCGGCGCGAATGAGCGCCAGACGGTTGCGATCGCCGATGAAATCGAACAGCGGCTCAAGAAGGACTTTGGACTTTTTCCGAACTCGGTGGAGGGGCGGCGTCTGGGTGAGTGGGTGCTGCTGGACTACTTCGACTTCGTGGTGCACATCTTTCAGACGGATAAGCGGGCCTTCTACGATATTGAACGGCTGCGGAAATCGGCGCGCTCCGTCGACCTTGCCGAGTTGAAGATCGCGCTCGCCGAAAAGGTTAAAGCTGTCCGCGGCACCAAACCCCTCAAGCCTGCCTCAGCAAGCGCCGGCGTCCCAGCTAAGAAGACCGCACAAAGGTCGAAGGTTCCCGCTAAGAAAGCTGCCGCGAATAGTAGCGCCTCAAAGAAGGTCGCGGCCAACGGCCCCGCTACGAAGCCCCGCGTCGACACAGCATCTGCCGCGAGAAAATGACCGAATAACGCCGGCTGGGCATCTCTCAAGCCAGCCTTCGCAGTTCCACCGGAAATGCTTCTTTAAGAAACGCAAAAGAGGGAGCGCTCCTCTTCTTGTTAGCAAATTTCCCAGTGGGTTTAGAAAATGATTTTTAACGCGCCCTGGATTTGACGCGCTCCCGTCGTTCCATCATTCTGGCCAACTTCTGCAGTCGATA
>DASWUZ010000182.1:0-20856 GCA_036401395.1 Acidisarcina sp. | reverse complement strand
GCCGGGGTCTTTTCGTACAGCGCTTTCGGCGAAGCGCCCGGCTGCGGAGTAACACCCGCAGGCCTGCCGGAGTTTGAGACCGCATCTCCATCGCCAGAACCTTTCCGAATCTCGTCCATCATTGGGAAGAGCCTTCGCCGTAAGCACCCTGCGCCCCCGACCGTTGAGGGAGATTCATCACCGTCCGGACCGCGACCATCGTCTCTTCGGCGCGAGCTTCCGCCCGGACCGCGCCCGCCTCCAATATCTCCCAGACTTTGCCGGGGGCCTGCTCATATTGCCGCCGGCGCTGTTGAATGGGCTCCAAATCCGCGATGACCGCGTCTGCCAGCCAGCCCTTGCACTCGATGCAGCCGATACCGGCGGTACGGCAGCCCTGGTAGACGCGGTCCAACGTTTCGCGGCTGGAAAATACCTTATGCAGATCGCCCACCGGGCAGATGTCGGGCTCGCCGGGGTCCGTACGGCGGATGCGGGCCGGATCGGTGACCATCGTTTTGAGCTTGGAGCGGATCTCGTCGGGTGGGTCGGCGAGCTGGATCGTGTTTCCATAGCTCTTCGACATCTTGCGCCCATCGGTACCCGGCAGCTTCGGCGATTCCGTGACCAGCACCTTAGGCTCGATCAAAATCGGCAAATGGCTTCCGTAGTAGGAATCGAAGCGCCTCGCAACCTCCCGCGTCAGCTCCACATGCGCGACCTGGTCCTGCCCGACCGGCACAAAATCGGGCCGATAAATCAAAATGTCCGCCGACTGCAGCAGCGGGTACCCGAGAAACCCATAGGTGCTGAGGTCCTTGCCGGTCAGGTTCTCCTGCTGGTCTTTATAACTGGGCACCCGCTCCAGCCAACCCAGCGGAGTGATCATCGACAGCAGCACCAGCAACTCGGCATGCTGCTTCACATAGCTCTGCGGAAAGATCACACACCTCTCCGGACCGAGCCCAGCCGCCAGAAAGTCCGTCGCTACTTCGAGCGTGTTTTGCCTGATCCCCGAGGTGTCAGCGTAGTCCGTCGTGAGCGCGTGCCAGTCGGCAATAAAAAAGTAGCACTCATACTCGTCCTGCAGCCGAACCCAGTTCCGCAGGGCCCCCACATAGTTACCCAGGTGCAGCTTGCCAGTCGGGCGCATGCCACTCAGCACGCGCTTTTTCATTTGAGGATTTTCGTTCACTCAGTCCTTTTACAGCTTCGTTCGCAGCGCCACTGGGCACCGCACCGGCTCGGCGGGGATAGCTATCCGACCTCATCCATCATACCGATTGCGACTTTCAGGCTGTTCTCTCTCGTAGCCACCTCTAAAGGTGCAAAAGGAACCCATCAATCACTGAGAGTATGGGCGAGACAACCAACCCAACGATCCGGCCACCCACAAAAAGAATCAGTATCAGCCCGAACATCCCCATCGAATCATAGAACCGCGTGAAACGATACGGCAGGACATGCCTGAAGATGTGGCTGCCATCCAACGGCGGCAAAGGCAGCATGTTAAACACAGCCAGAAACAGGTTGATCAACACACCAAAATACCCCAGCATCGCCAGTGGAAACAGGCTCGGCAGGCCGCCATCCGGCAGTATGTCAGATATCGGCACGCCGGGATGTTCGGCGATAAGCGTGGCCACCATGACCGATAACCTGCCGTCGCCGCTCGTCTTTCCCAGCACCACTAAGGCGATAAAACAAACCGCCGCCAGCACCACATTGCTCACCGGCCCAGCCACCGTAGTCATCACATCGTCGTGAACAAACCGCTTGAAATTCCTGGTGTTCACCGGCGTCGGCCGCGCCCAGCCAATCAGGAACCTGCCGTAACCCGGCAAAAAGAGCATCATCAGCGGAATAACAACGGTCCCGATCGGATCGATGTGCTTGGCCGGATTCAACGTCACCCGCCCCAGCATCCGCGCCGTCTGGTCGCCCAGCCGGGAGGCCATCCACGCATGCGAAGCCTCATGCAGGCTCAAAGCAAACAACAGCACCACATACTCAAAGACCTTGAGAACGATGTCCTGCGTCATGTGCGCCTTGACTTGCGCCGGGCCCGATAAAACGAAGTGAATGTGAAGTACACGAAAACCACCGCCAGCGTGGCGTAAATAAGTAACTTGGCGTGTTCCTGGCCGCTTGTGAACTGATGGCGCAGCCGATAGACATTCTGAGCGAAGAAAAGCGCAAAAATGCCGAAAAAGAGCCCGGTGACCTCAAGCCACAGCACCCCGCTGACCCGTGCAAAAGGCCCCCAGATGGCCTCGCCAAACTGCCTCGAAGCACGGCCGACGTTACGGGTCTTCTGCGCAGCGTTTCGCCTCTTCTCAGCAACATCAGCCTTTGCAGAGCCCGAGACGGGCCGGACCGCCCGCCCAGTCTCAAACGCGGTTTGGGCCACAGCTGAGGCACTCAGCGGTGAGGTTCCGCTAGGGGCAGCACCAGCAGAAGCGGCCTGCGACGCCGCAGCGCGGTCACGAAGAATCTGGGACGCGACCCTCACGCCGATGCCCATCTTTCTAGCGAAAGAGTTTGGTGCCATGGAGAAAGTTTATCAGCGGAAAAGATTCAGATTGCCGGACGCTATCATCAGACGTAAGGTAATTAGACAGAGCCGCGGAACAAGGTATGCCGCCGGCAAACGAGGGGGAGGCTATTGGATACCAGACTAAAAAACCTGATCCGCCAACTTGGTGAAGCCATTCACGACTCGGTCTCTGAATCGGAACATATCGCCGGAGTAGTTCAGGACATCCGCAAACAGGGCTTCGATGTGTTGCTCATGCTTGAGGCGACGATCGGTTTAAATGAACTCGAGCAGCAACCACTCGCACTGCCCGCTCCCAATCAGGAGACCATTGCCGGCGAGCAGGGTCCTTTTACGCCGAGCGATGTAAATTTCCTGCGCTCCTTGCGGATCGCGATGCGCGACGACAGCACCGACACTGCGAAGTAGCGGTCGCCTGCTGTCGTGAGCAGCAAAGCGGAGCGTACGTAAAATACCTTCCCCCGGTCTGCCAGCTTTACCAAAGTATTAATCGCGATATGTGAGGGCTGCAAAGCTCCGTCAAGCCATTTAGTCGATCTGTAACGTGACGACTTTACACTGCATCTAACACTCGGTTACGATCGGCCTTCTGCGGTAGTCGTCGTTTGCTCGCCGCTCTCAGCACAGCAATGAGGCTGTAGTAGAACGCACGGGGGCGTTATGTCGATGAGAGATACACTCGGCGTTTTGTTGGCAGGCGGAGCGGGAGAGCGTCTCTTCCCTCTGACGCGAGACCGGGCCAAGCCCGCAGTCCCCTTCGGCGGCAATTACCGCATCATCGACATCACCCTCTCCAACTGCATCAACTCCGGCCTCCGGCGCGTCTACATCCTCACCCAGTACAAGGCCCTTTCGCTGAACCGCCACGTCCGCGAAGGCTGGACCGGCATCGTCGCGCAGGAGCTCGGCGAGTTCATCGAGATCCTTCCGCCGATGCAGCGCGTCAGCGCCAACTGGTACATGGGCACCGCCGACGCCGTCTACCAAAACATTTACTCCATCGGCGCCGAACAGCCCAAGCATGTCCTGATCCTCGCCGGCGACCACATCTACAAGATGAACTACGGCAAGATGCTCGACAGCCATCGCGAAAGCGGCGCGGACGTGACGCTGGCAACGCTTCCCGTCGACCCGAGCGAAGTCGCCGCATTTGGTGTCGTCGAAGTAAGCCGGAGCGGCGAAGTGATCGGCTTCCAGGAAAAGCCGAAGACGACCGAACTAAGATCGCCCTTCAATCCCAACAAGGTCGACGCCTCTATGGGCGTCTACATCTTCAATACCGATGTGCTGCTGCCCGCGCTGATGAAGGACGCTGAAGACCCCGACTCAAAACACGACTTCGGTCACAACATCCTCCCCGCGATCCTGGGCCACTACAAGATGAACGCCTACAACTTCGTCGACGAGAACAAGCAGGAAGCCCTCTACTGGCGCGACGTGGGGACCCTCGAGGCTTACTTCGATGCCAACATGGATGTGGCATCCGTATCGCCGACATTTAACCTCTACGACGCAAGCTGGCCCATGCGCACGCGCGTCCGCCAATATCCTCCCGCCAAGTTCGTCTTCGGCGAACCAGGCCGCACCGGCATGGCCATCAACTCTGTTATCTCCGCCGGCTGCATCGTCTCGGGTGCTGAAGTACGGAACAGCGTCCTGTCCCAGGATGTCCGCGTCAATTCCTACTCCGAAGTTGACTCCAGCATCATCTTCTCGCACGTCAATATCGGCCGCCATTGCCGCATCAGGCGCGCCATCATCGACCGCGACGTACACATCCCCGAGGGCACGGTCATAGGCCACAACGAGGCCGAAGACCGCCGCAACTACTTCGTCACGCCCACCGGCATCACCGTAGTCACGCGCGATTACTCGCTCTACGAAAGCCCCGTCTCGTCAGACTTCCTCCAGCAGCAGGAGTAGCCGGAATGCTCTCGCTCTTCTGAGTAATTTGACCGTCCGCATGCTTGAGGTTTAGTTACTAGACGGTTGGCGGTGGTTTGAGGTCCTACCAGACCGCTTCTATTTCGAATCGCTCGGTCCTTCTATAGGATTTGCGTGACAGGCCGAGCTGATCGTTGCGCATGTCTTCAACCACTTGCATGCGATAGCCCTTACGAGACCACTGAATGACTGTAGATAGAAGGCTAAGCGCCGCTAACTACTATTTGTACTTACGCCCTTTGCCTTTTTTGTTGCGAAGACGGGCTTTTGCTTTTTTGTTTTTGGCGGAGCGCGGTGGCGAATAGCGCTTCTTCGGCACTGGTGCTCCGGCGGGGATACTTGATTCGGCTGCGTCGTTGGCGGGTGGAGCGGAGGCGGAGGCGGGTGGTTTTTTGGTGCGCCTTAATGATGGCGCGGCCTCCGATTCGAGGATGGAGAACTGCAACCGCCGCTGCACCGCATCGATGCGGTCGAGGACAACGCGGACGCGCTGGCCCATGTTGTAGTGGCGTTCGTTGCGGTCTCCGATGATCTGGCGGGTGTTTTCGCGGTAGGTGTAGCGGTCGTCGCGCAGGCTGTCGATGGCGACGAGGCCCTCGACGAACAGGTTGTCAAGTTCGACGAAGAGACCGTACTTCGTCACGCTGAGAATCATCGCGTCGAAGTCTTCCCCGACGCGGTCCTTCATGAACTTGATCTTCTTCCACTCGACGAGTTCGCGCTCGGCTTCGGCGGCGCGGCGTTCGGACTTGCTGCATTCGGCGGCGATGGCGGCTAGTTCCTCGACGGGAATAGGCGGATCGTTCGACTTCAAAAATTCCGATTCGCGAGCTGGCTTGTGGTGGGGCTTGTCGTGCGCCTCTTTCCAGGGAGAGTTCGAGGGCGCGTGGAGATCGCTCGCCGTCAGTTCTCCTTTGCCCTCGATGCCGGCGGCGAGCACAGCCTTGAGCAAGCGATGGACGATCAGGTCGGGGTAGCGGCGAATCGGCGACGTGAAGTGGGTGTAACTGGGTGCGGCGAGGGCGAAATGGCCTTCGTTTTTTTCGCTATAGCGCGCCTGCTTGAGCGAGCGCAGCATGAGGTAAGAGAGAATGCGTTCTTCAGGCTTGCCCGCGATCTTCGCGGTGAGCCGCTGGTACATGCGGGGCGTGATGGGCATATCTTCGGCGATCTCGTGCTGCTGCGGACCTCGGCTGTGACCGCCGCCTCGCCCCCCTGCTCTCTCTGACCGTCGTTGGTGATCGCGGCGGTCTGACTTCATCTGTACGCGCTTGACGGGCAGGCTGCCGAGGCCGAGCGAGTAGCCAAATTTGGCGGCTGTCTCTTCGAAGTCGACGACGCGTCGAGCGTCCGGCTTTTCGTGGATGCGGTAGATGGAGGGCACGCCAAGCTGCTCAAGCCACGTCGCGACGCATTCGTTGGCCGAGAGCATGAACTCCTCGATGAGGCGATTGGCCCAGCTGCGTTCGGAGCGGACCACGCCCTGCATCGCGCCTTGCGCGTCGAATTCAATGATCGGCTCGGGCAGGTCGAAGTCGATCGAGCCGCGGCGCTGCCGCTTGCCGTTGAGGCGCAGAGCCAGGGCGTACATGCGTTCGAAATCGGGGACGAGGTCGGCGAAATGCTCGCGGATTGCGGCATCGGCTTCGCCTTCGTTTCTCAGGATGGCGTGGATCTGGGTGTAGGTCATGCGGCGCGCCGACCGGATCACCCCCTGGCAGATTTCGTAGCTGAGCACGTCGCCCTCCGCGTCAATCTGCATGATGCAGCTGAGGACGAGCCGATCTTCGCGGGGGCGCAGGCTGCAGATGTCGGTCGATAACTCCTGCGGCAGCATGGGTACGGCGCGGTCGGGAAAATAGACGGAGGTGCCGCGCAGGCGGGCTTCAAGGTCTAGGTCAGTCCCGGGGGTGACGTAGTGGGCCACGTCGGCGATGTGGACTTGCAGTTCGG
Source organism: Acidisarcina sp. (assembly GCA_036401395.1). Classification (GTDB taxonomy): domain Bacteria; phylum Acidobacteriota; class Terriglobia; order Terriglobales; family Acidobacteriaceae; genus DASWUZ01. Next base: position 14,423 of record DASWUZ010000182.1, on the reverse strand, counting down.
TAAAGCCGCCGGGCAGCTCTGTAACCAGCACGGCGTCGTCGAAGTCGCGCGCGGTTTCCCCATCAATGGTGACGATCGGCAGGTGGCGAAAGTCGCTCCCCGCCAACGCTCGCTCGGCGACTTCTTCGGGGTCGAGATGGGCCACATTAGCCGCCTCGACGAGCACGTTTTCGGGGAAAATATGGGGCAGATGGTGCTTGCGGATGACCATCTCCACGTCTACACCGAAGGCGTCTTCGGGGCCAAGGACTTCGATGACCCGGCCCCGCGCGGGGCGGGTAAGAGTGGGCCAGTCGGTGATTTCTACGTCTACAACGAGGCCTTCAAGTTGGGTTTCGGGGTTGATGCTCTGGGCTATGAGCGCTTCGGCGCCTAGTACCCGGTGCGGGGTCGTGGTGGCAGCCTGGGGCGTCTCCATCCCGAACGGGACGAGCACCCGCTGGGTCATACGTTCGTCGAATGGAACGACGTAATTGCCGTCGTCGCGGTCGTTTTTGGCGTAGTGGAAGATGCCGACGACCGTGGGATTCCGGCGGCTGAGGATACGTACGATGCGGCCGAGGCGGCGGCCATCGGCTCGCGGCGGGGAAAGCTCGACGAGCACCTGATCGCCTTGCATGGCGCCGGCGAGTTCGTTAGGCGGAATGAAAATATCGTCATTGCCGCTTGCCTGCTTCACCTCGGGGCGCACGAATCCGTAGCCATCGCGGTGGAGGTCGAGTCGCCCAGCGGCGAGGTTGTCGCGGGTCGAGGCAGCGGTCTTGGGGAGCGTCCAATGCTCGCGATCAAGTTGCAGGAGCTGCCCGCGCTGGGTAAGGCGGGCTAGCTGCTCGAGGAGCTCGCGGCGCTCGCGCCCCCCGCCGAGGCCTAGTTCCCGGACAAGCTGTTTGTATCCAGCGCGATGGCCGGCGGAGCGTTCGATTCGGTGGATCAGGTCGCGGTCGGTCAATGTGGGCCGTGGGTGGAGTGCGGTCTGAGATTATGGTATCTCGTTGCGTACGGGTCACCCTCCCGTGTGTTTTCGCGCGTTCTGGACAGAGCGTCTCATCCGCGCGTGTGAATCTCTCGCGAATCGACGCTGCATTACCCGTGAGAATGGATAGCCGATGCGGGCGAGGATATGCCTCGGACGGGATATGGCCTCGATCAAGTAAAACACCGCCCCGCTCCGGGGATCTAGCTCAAGCACAAATCGCTCCTGACCCTCTTCGACATGTAACGCAGTGGTGGCGTATAGGAAGCCGAAACGATTTGAGGCATCTACAATCTCGACGACGCGGCTGACGTTTGTCGACCATAGGAACGCGGCGAAAACTTCCACGGCCACAAACTCTCCGGGGACGATGCTTGGAGCCTGGTTGGTGACGTTCACCCAACCCAGGTCGAATTCCTCCCATCTCTGAAAGGCTCGACGCGCGATCATGAATGCGTCCGGCCCTACTCCAATTTGGGTTTTCGAATAGTCGTGTACGAAGCCCTTCGGCGGAGGTCCGAGCGGACCGTCTGCCAGCGTCAGTAGATGTGGACTTGCAACGGGAGCCACTTGGGCTGCTGCGAAAAGCTTATCCCTGTCGCGTTGACCTGCTCTGGTTAGCCGGAACATGCTCTCAGTATCTCAATCGAGCAGACACTCGGTGTGGCCTTCGCTAACCACTTCGACGCCGGAAGAAAAAAACAGCCTGCGCAGTTCTCCGTAATAGCGGATCGACGCGCAGGCTGCCGAGTTTTCAATCGAACCTACTCTACGTTTAGTGGATGGCCCAGAGTTGGTTGCCGCCTCCGTTGACCGTCCATTGATCGAGGTCGGTGCCTTGTGTGGTGGACGAGCCTGGGACCTCTAGCGCCATGCCGCTGTTTTGGCTGATGAGCTCATAGTAGCCGCCGCCCACGCTGACCACCTGCCACCTCTGGTTGGGATTGCCGCTGTAAGGCCACTGGTCGATCTGCGCTCCGGCTGTAGTCGAGGCGCCGACCACATCAAGTGCCATGCCGCTATTAACGCTGATCAACTCGACGTAGTTGTTGCCGAGGTTGGTGAGCTGCCACTTCTGATTGTTGCCGCCATTGGACCCCCATTGGTCGACAAGAGCGCCTGCCGTCTTCGAAGCTGCGTTAACGTCGGCCACCAGGCCGCTGGTCTTGTTGGTGAGGGTGTAAGTGCCGTTGTTGATGAGATTGCCGCCGCCACCACCACCGCCGCCGGTCGGGATAACCACCGCAGTCGCAGTGTATGCCGGCACGTTGATAGTGAAGTTATTCCCGACGCCATTGATCGTGCTCTGCTTGACGCCGGAGCTGGCATAGCTTCCGCCGCTTGGATAGTTAGCGTTGCCGAAGTCGTAGCGGGTGCCGGAGGTGGTCAGGGTCGCATTTGAAATGCTGACGTTAACGTTGGTGCTGTTGTTCGGGTCGTCGTTGATAAGAACCACGGCAATTTTGCCATCTGACCGTTTTACCCCGTGGGCCCTGATCAGACCGTTGCTTGACGTGGCGTAGACCATCGTGTCGCCGGGGCGGGCCACTGTGCTGTCGAAGCTGACTCCATACCACGGGCCCAGGCCGGTCTCGTTGGTGTCGAGCACGCCGGCGTGGAGCTCCTGATATTCAACGTTAGACGCACCATTATCGAACCACGTGAGAAATTCATCCGTGGCGAAGAGGGACGGCACCAGGCCGCCCACGGCAGGCGCTCCCGTTTCGGTAACCGCAATCTGCATCGAACCGCCATTAGGCCCCGTATACCATCTGCTGATATCGGACCGGACCTGGGAAACCATGCCGGGTATCGTCGACTGCGCGGCCAGCACCTGAGAGTCAGAGCCGCCCGGGTAATAATGCAGGATCACGAAATCGAGCGAATATCCTGAACCACTCAACCCATTCGATACGCCCTGCAAAACATCTTGGTCCCAGTTCGTGTAGTAGCTCGCAGTGTTGACGTAGACGCCGCACTTGATGGTGGGGTCAACCGCCTTCATCGCCTTGATGAACGCAGCGGCGTTGGTGCCGTACGCGGTCGGTGAGAGGGCGGAGTTGCCCTGGCGGTTCGACTCCGTCTGCGAGACTACATGCAGGTCCTCTTCCCAATCGAGATTGCTGCCGTAGTAGCCGTTGCCGTAGACCTCGTTTCCGATTTCCCAGTAGACAATGCCGTAGTTGTTTGTCTTGTTGGCGTACTGCACCCAGCTTGCGGCTTCGCTGGTCGGGGCTGGCCCAGTGGCTCCATTATTGGAGCCATAGTTGACGGTGATAACGGCCTTACCGCCCTCGGGGAGCACAACGTCGTTCATGAAATTGTTAAACGTGTCGCCGGTCGCGAAGTAGCCACCATTCAGGGTCTGGTTGGTCCCGCTGATGAAGTTGAAAATATCGGCGTAAGAGCCGCCCGGATAGCGGATGGCGTTGAATCCGGCTGACTTGAGTTGGGAGGCAACGCCGCTCGCGGTGAGGCTGCCGTCGTATACGGCGGTGTCAACGCCATAGCCCTCTGAGGGCACGGAGGCGTTGGTTGCGGTGGCGTTGACCGTGACGCTGGCACTGGTCTGGGCCTGGCCTGCGGCGGTGAGGACTAAAATTGCCGCGGCCACGGCGAGTATCGTCCCTGACAAGGGCTGGCCGACGGTGCCCCGATTAGCTGCGGGGATTAATTTCAAAATGCTGTACATGGAATTTCCTCTCTGGAAGTGGCTCAATGTTTTCTATTCGGCTGCTTGCACGGCTGGTCTGACCCGCCGTGGGTAGGGGTGCGGTATGCGGACTTTCAAGAAGGGGAAGCAGGTGGGATAACGTGTGCTTGCACTCCATGAAAAGGAGGCGACGGGAGAGGTCGCTTTCTGTAGGCGTCGGCAAGCCTATTCGCTGAATGTAAGCGCTGTCAATTGGCTTTTGAGCGATTTTTAGCCGAGCATGCACTTAAACGCTGAAGTGCTGAAAACGTTTACATTTTGCGGTGGAATCGAGGTCTGGCAGCAGACGAAAGTCCCAAAATGGCAGAAGAGCGACGGCGGGTGGGGGCCAACTTCGAGATGGATCTGGCTAGCGGTGTTACGTTTCAGGGCGCGCTGACTGGTGGACGCTCCTGCGCCTGTACTTGAGCCTGAAGCGGTGGCTGCGATTTGGCAGCGAGAGCGATGAGCTTTTTCAGGCGGCCTTCGATATTGGCGTCGCCGACATGCTCATCCTGCAAGACGCCGTCGGCGTCGATGGTAAAAGTGTGGGGGATCGCGTCGACGTGAAACAGGCGCGAGAGGGGCCCGGCGAAGCCGCCGTCGCGCGCCTGCAGCCAGGTCATCTCGTTTTTGGTTACGAAGTCTTTCCACTTTTGCTGGTCGGAATCGAGGCTTATGCTCAGGACCACGAAAGGCTGTCCCGCGAATTCCCTGGCCATCTTCTGAACGTTAGGTAGAGCCTCGCGGCACGGGCCACACCATGTGGCCCAAAAATCGATGAGCACAACTTTGCCGGCCAGATCGTCGAGCGAAACGTGCTTGCCGTCGATGGTGGTGAAGGCGAATGCGGGGGCCATGCGAGCGCGGGCGAGCTCGGGACGCGCGCTGTAGCGGCGGGCGCGCTGGGCCTCTATACCCGATGGAGAGGCCTTTGCCAGGAACTGCTGAAACTGTGCGCGGGCGGCATCGTCCTGCTTAAGATTTGCAAGCGCGATGCCGTCTCCGTAGTAGGCGGCGTTGAAGCCGGGAAGCGCTTCCATCGCCTGGCGGAAAGCTTTATCGGCGTCAGAGAATGCGTCATCTTTTTTGTGGGCCAGGCCCTGGTGTAAAAAGACTGCGCCGCGGTAGTAGCATGCCGCCGCTTTTTCATTCGGAGTTTGGGCGGTGGAGAGCAGGCTTTCGCTGCATTCGATTCCTGCCTTGAAGTCGTTCATCACAAGCGCCGCTTTCACGGCTTCCTCTTCACATGCGCGGCAGTGGCCACCGTCCTGCTTATCGGCCTTCCGGAAGCCGGCGAGGGCCCATACTGGCTGGTCGTGTTTCAGGAAGTTTTTGGCCTCGGCGAAGGTCTTCTGCGCTTTGGGGTCGGTGGGGCCGGAAGCGACGCTGGAGGTAGGGGCGGGCTGCGCCGCCGGCGGCGGTGCTGACTGCGTGACGGCGGCGGTGGCAGAGCAAAAAAGCAGGACAGCAATCAGACGCATGACTCTACCTCGTCTTAAGAAGCGGTGGGAACCAAGGTAGCACTTCAGAGTAGCTGTTGCATGAAAAAAAGCGCACTAGAGATCGAGGGCCCTGGTTGCTACGAGGGACTGGATGCGGGTGAGGAAAGCTTCGAATGGCTCGGAGCCGCCGTCACCTTTGGCGCGGGTGCGTACGCTTACTGCCCCGGCTGCTTCTTCCTTATCGCCAAGGACAAGGATGTAGGGAATCTTCTGCATCGTCAGGTCGCGGATTTTCCCGTTCATCTTTTCGTTGCGCGCATCGAGTTCTACGCGGAAGCCGGCATTTTGTAACTGCTGCTGTATCTTATTCGCGTAGGCGTGGTGGCGCTCGCTGATGGGGACGATGCCGACCTGGATGGGCGCGAGCCAGAGTGGAAACGCTCCGGCGTAGTGCTCGATCAGCACCCCAAAAAATCTCTCGACCGAACCGAACAACGCCCGATGCACCATGATGGGCTGGTGGCGCTCGCCATCTTCGCCGACGTATTCAAGATCGAATCGGGCGGGGAGGTTGAAGTCGAACTGCACGGTCGAAAGCTGCCACAGGCGGCCGAGGACGTCGACCAGTTTGACGTCAATCTTAGGGCCGTAAAATGCGCCTTCGCCGGGGATGGTCTTGTAGGGAATGCTTTTGCGAGCGAGAGCCTTTTCGAGGGAGGCGATGGCCAGTTCCCAGCCCTCGGTCGAGCCCGGATAGCTGGCCCGATCGTTCGGATCCCACGTCGAGAGCTCGACCTGAAAGCCCTGGAAGCCGAAGGTCTCAAGCATCGCCTGGGCAAAGTCAATGCAGGCGACCACTTCGTCCTCGACCTGTTCAGGGGTGCAGAAGATGTGCGCATCGTCCTGAGTAAAGCCGCGCACGCGCAGCAGGCCATGCATGGTCCCGGAGCGCTCGTAGCGGTAGACGTTGCCGAGTTCAGCGTAGCGTACGGGAAGATCGCGATAGCTCTTCGGCGAATTTTTGTAGATGAGGATGTGGCCGGGGCAGTTCATGGGCTTGAGGCGATATTCGGCGTCGTCGAGCTCCATCGGGGTGTACATGTTTTGCGCGTAGTAGCCCTCGTGCCCGCTGATCTTCCAGAGTTCGCGGCGCATAACGTGCGGCGTATTGACGAGCGAGTAGCCGCGCCGAATGCACTCCTCGCGCATCCAGTCCTCCATGATCTTGCGGACCATGGCACCTTTCGGATGCCAGAAGATGAGGCCTGCGCCGGCGACTTCCTGAATGGAAAACAGATCAAGTTGCTTGCCGAGCACGCGGTGGTCGCGCTTGGCGGCTTCTTCAAGTCGCGTGAAGTGGGCGTCCAGTTCTTTTTGTGAAAAGAAGGCGGTGCCGTAGATGCGCTGAAGCTGCGGATTCTTTTCGTCACCGAGCCAGTACGCGCCCGCGAGCGAGAGCACGCGGAAGGCCTTGACGCGGCCGGTGGAGGGGACGTGGGGGCCGCGGCAGAAATCGACGAAGCTGCCGTTGCGGTAGAGCGAGATTTCTTCGCCGGGTTTAGTGAAGCGCTCGATGAAGTGGACTTTCATGAAGTCGCCGCTGGCTTTGAACTCGGCGAGGCCGACTTCGCGCGGCTCTTCTTCGCGAACAAATTTTTCATCGCGAGCGACTACCTCGGCCATTTTGAGTTCTATAGCCTTGAGGTCGTCGGGAGTGAACGGCGTCGGGCGGTAGAAGTCGTAGAAGAAACCGGCATCGGTCGCGGGGCCGTGACCCAGCTTTGTTTCAGGATAAAGTTCGAGGACCGCAGTCGCCATGACGTGAGCGGCTGAGTGGCGCACAATCTTCAGTGCGTCGGCGTCGCGCTCGGTGAGGAGTTGTAGCGATACGTCGGCAGTGAGTGGGAAGCTGAGGTCGACGAGGCGCTCGCCCGAGGAAGATTCGGCAGTGTACATCTCGTCCTCGCTGGCTTCTTTTCCGGCGTCTTCATGATGCGCAGGAAGAGCGGGCGGGATGACGGCGAGCGGCCTGATCCTCGCAACCACGGCCACTGCAGCCAGACGGGGCGAGATGCTCATCGCCACATCGAACGGGGTCGCGCCGCGCGGAAAGATTTTGATAGAGCCGTCCGGGAGTTGAACCTGAACGGCGGCAACGGGCGGCGCGGCATCGCGGCCGGCAATGGCGATTACTGGTTCTTCTTTCACTGCTTCATCATTCATAAGATCGACGTGGATCGTGACTTGTGGTCTAGCACAAGGATATTGACTTGCCACGGCTTCGTCGAGAGCGGCGGGCGTCGCCGGGTGTGGGGCCAGAGGTAGAACGGAGCGAGATAAGTGCTTCGCGGCTGAAGTCGAATGGCCAAGTTCGGGGGCTGGAGTCAGGCAGGAGTCATCGTGCCATGGGACGTCAACATTTCGCCATCGGCGGCCCGGACTAAACCTCCGGTGCGCTTGAGGGCACTGCGCAGAGCGTCGAAGCAGACGGGGTCGAGTTTGTCGGGAACGTCCTTGCTCATGATGGACATGATTTCGTCGGGTTCGAGGGCGGGGCGGTAGGGGCGATGTTCAGAGAGCGCGCCATAAACGTCGGCGACCGCGATCAGGCGTGCTTCGAGGGACAACTGCTCGGCGCGCAGACCGTGCGGGTAGCCTGAGCCGTCGAGGCGCTCGTGGTGCTGACTTGCAGTGCGGGCGATGACGTCAAACTTGGCGATGCGCCCGAGAATGCGTTCGGTCAAGAGGGGATGCTCGCGTACGACGTTCCATTCACCGGCGTCGAGCTTGCCGGGCTTGTCCAGGATCGAATTGGGGATGCGAAGCTTGCCAATATCGTGGAGCAGTGCCGAGCGGTAGACCAGGTTCCGGCGTTCGGGTTCGAGGCCGAGCTGCTCGGCGATCATGCCTGCGGCGCGGGTTACGCCCATCGAGTGTTCATAGGTGTAAGAAGACTTGGCATCGACCACATCGGCGAAGGCCTCGCAAATTTTGTCAATTTGAATAGCGGTCGTGCGGCGGCGAAGCCCGAGGCCAAAGATGCCCGAGCCGGATGTCCCAGTTCGGGCTGGTGGAGCAGTATCGGGAAGGGTTTGGCGGGTCACGCCGGGGCCCATATTGGTCAGCGTGGCATCGGGCGAGATTGCATTCGACAAACCTGGGTCAAGAGCGAGAACAATATCTCGATCAACGCCCGCTCCGAGACAGTTCCAGAGATTGCCTGCGTTGTGAAGCGTCTGAACCACCTTTACCAGGCCGGGGTCGAACCATTTGCGACTGCGTTTCCGCAGCATTTTCATGGCCGCATCGGCCCCATATTCGGTGTAAAACACGTCGAGGTTTTGGGCAATGCTCAGGATGCGTGAGCCGAGCGGGATCGCCTCCCCGCGCAGGTGGCCCGGGTAGCCGCAGCCGTTCCAGTGCTCGTCCAAATGACGGATAAAGTCGGCGGTCTGCTCTGACAGGCCAATCTTGGTGACGATGCCGGCGCCGCGCTCGGCGCGGATGCCGACCATCTCGGCGTAACTTTGTTTGCGCTCGCGGGTCAGTTTGACCATGCGGCGCAGCTTCACTAGCGGGGAAGCACCGGGAAGCACGCTGGCCCAGACGGTCCGCAATGCGATCCATGAAATTTTGGACCAATCCTGCAGGCTGGAGTCGTGCTTGGCCTGGCGATCGTCGCCGCCGAGTATTTCGCTGAGATGCGCGGCGTTGCTGCTGCAACCCACATCCTTCAGCAGCAAAGCGTAATAGAGGTCCGACTTTTCGTCGTTTGAAAGGTTCAGTGCTTCGGCGAGGCGCATACCGAGCAGGCACGTCCTAACCGCGTGGCCGGGCATCGCGCCTTCGGTGAGGTCAAGCGCGAAGGAGAGGGCCGAGACGATGTCGGGGAGCGAAATGTTGGTGGGGGCTTCGGTGTGTTGATCTTTTCCTTTTGCTTCGTACTTCTTTGCCTGGGGGTCCTTCGATCCGGGCTTTTGCGGTTCCAGTTTTTGCGATTCGAGCCTATTCGATAAAAGAATGCCGGACGCCGGAGTTTTCAAGGCTTCCACCCTTCCGACCCTGAGCGTGCGCTGCCGGTTAACGCGTCGCGCCGAGTGAGTTGTGGGCGAGACGGAACAGCGCACGGAGGACCTACCAGCCGCTTATCGGCTGAGGAAAGGTGCAAGCTAGCTAATGTTGGGGGCGTTCCCGGATTGAGTGCCTAATTGGCACAGTAGCCGGGTATCTAAGTAACTATTTGGATCAGGATAGTCGCAACTTCCTTATCGCCGCGTCAACTTCCCTTGCTTCAGGCAAAGTCAGCTTACGAGCGAGACGCCGGTGGAGTTGGCCTGCTCGTGAGCGTGATAGCTGGAGCGGACGAGCGGGCCGGACTCCACGTGGCGAAAGCCCATCTGGAGGGCTTCGCGGCGGAGGTCGACAAACTCTTCAGGCTGGTAGTAGCGCGTCATGGGCAGGTGGTCTTTGGAGGGGCGCAGGTATTGGCCGACGGTGAGGACGTCGGTGCCGACGGCGGCGAGGTCGCGGAAGACGTCGAGGAGTTCCGAGGTCTCTTCGCCGAGGCCGACCATGACGCCGGACTTGGTGACGGTTTTTGGGTCTACTTCCTTGGCGTATTCGAGGAGACGAAGGGTACGTTCATAGCGCGCGCCGGAGCGGACGGTACGGTAGAGGCGGGGCACGCTTTCGGTGTTGTGATTGAGGATCTCGGGGCGGGCCTCGACGACGATGCGGATGGCCTCTTCCTTGCCCTGAAAGTCGGGAATGAGGACCTCAACCTGGCAGCCTGGGGCCTGGTCGCGAATCTCTTCGATGACCATGGCAAAGGCGCGCGCACCACCCACGATGTCGTCGTCGCGGTTGACGCTGGTGATGACGGCGTGTTGCAGGCCGAGGGTGGCGATCGCTTCGGCGACGCGGCGGGGCTCGTCGAAATCGATGGGGTCGGGGCGGCCCTTGGGTACGGCGCAGAAGCCGCAGCGGCGGGTGCAGGTGTTGCCGAGCATCATGAAGGTGGCGGTTTTATGCTGCCAGCATTCGCCGATGTTGGGGCAGTGGGCGGATTCACAGACCGTGTGGAGGTTAAGGCTGCGGGCGAGCTTCTTGAGTTCGTGATAGTTGTCGCCCGAAGGCGCGCGGGCCTTGAGCCACTCGGGCTTTGCGGCTCGGATGCGCGGCGCGGTGTCGATCTGGATAAGATCCATCACTTCTAGTCATATTGTACCCGGCGGGTTGCTTGGGATCTGCGCGGCTTGCCAGTGGCGCTTTACCGTTCATTTCGCGTTCATCGGGGGCGGTGCTGTTCATGCCCGTACTCATCATCCGATCGGAGGTCTTGCGGCTATCTGCCTGTCAGCGGGGGGAAGGTAGGATTTATAGACCGTGATGTGAAAACACGCCTGATGAAATTCCTCTTCAACGTCGAGTTTGCCGGCGGTCTCGAGCGGTAAGAGGAAGGCGCGCATCCAGCCAATCTCCTGCATCGTAAGCCCCTTTTTGGCGATGTCGATGGTTGCGCCGGTGAGGTGCGGCGAGGCAATGTCCCCTTCAGCAGCGGCTGCGTTCCCGTTGACCCGGCCGAGGGTGCGCTGATAGGCGACGGTGCGCACAGCGGAGTTGACTTGCAGCGGACGCTCGAATCGTACAAAGTGAACGCGCGCCAGGTCACTTAAAAAGTGCGCTGTCCACGGACGGCAGTAGCGGCGGTTTTGCGCAAGCCGTTCGTCGATCCGGAGCCCTTGATTCGTGGGCACCGCAACCAGTGATTTGCTTTGGCGGAGTGAGAGCAGCGCATCGTCGTCTTCGATGCGAAGCAGGCCGTCGGCTTCGGCGCGCACGTTCTGACGGACGAGGGAGTCGTGGGAACCTTTCAGCGCCGCAGGCATTTTGAAGCGGGTCAGGAGCACGGGATCGACCAGCGCCTGAGAGACAGGGTCGTCGGTTTTGAGCGCTGCGAGCTGGCGTTCGCTACGTTGCTGCAACCGGCGAAGCGCAAGGGCCCGGGCAGCGCGGGAATGACGCGACGTGGAGGACCGTGCACCAGAGAGAGTTGCATTAATGCGGTGTGCGGTCAAAGTTTCGTGAGCTGATAGATAAGTGGAATGGGCCCTGCCAACACGACCGTGGTGAGAAGACGTATGCGCCCGAGCCCGCGACACACTAGCGTGAGATGAGTGAGGGCCGGACATATGACTGCGGAGCAGGAGATGGTGTGGCACGCTTGCGCTTACCGGCTGTTGCAGGGAAGAGGCAGCCAGCAACAGGGCCAGTACATATAGGGGTGGGCGCATGGGCGGTCCGCGGAGAATTGGGTACAGAGCTTGTTCAGGGTAGCCGCAGGTATGGGTTTGGGGAAGTAGCTGATTTGGTTCACGAGGTTCTTTCCTTGCGAACCAGTGGCGGGAACCGCTCGCGTGAGTAGCGATTTCATGTATAGCGCTGTCGCTATTTCATAGTGGGCGAAGTTAGCCGGTTAATAGCGCTTGGTCATGGCTTCCGGAGCAGGGCCTTGCTTTCCGCCGAGAAGCCAGTCCAAACGCTGTTGGATGTCTTCGTCGCGGGCCTCCCCCATGATGCGGCCAATGATTTCGCCGTCGGCGTCGACGATCACTGTGCCGGGAACTATGTCGCCCAGGCCAAAGCGGGCGAGTTGACCGGTATCGCCGCCTGTCCAGACTTCGAGGGAGACGTTCTCCTTTGCCAGGAATAGCTGAATTTTGGGACGGTCTCTGGATTCGTCGATCGAGACTGCGATGAAATGAACCTCCTTGGCGGCGTACAAGGCGCTCAGGCGAGAAAGCCGCGGCAACTCCTCGGCACATGGCGTACACCAGGTGGCCCAGAAGCTCACTACTACGATGTGCCCGCGCAACCCCGAGAGAGACTGCGGATGGCCCGCGAGGTCGCGCAGTTTCAGCTCCGCAGCGTGTTTGGCTTGGGCTGAAATAGCGAGGCTGGCCAGTAGCAACACGGCTGCCCAGCGGGACTGGTAAGCAGGGAACATCAAGACGGCTCCTTAACTGCGCTCCGTAAGTGTAACTGCTTAGTTGAATTTCATAGCCCATCGACAGGTTGAGTTAAATATAGACACCTTGGCCGAAGACACGTATGAGGCGGGGCTTTATTGTTCAAGAGCTTCAACAAACGCGTCGTAGGTGTTCTGTAGAGAACGCGGCAGGTGGCGCGAAAGTAGATTAGTGAGTTCCTGGTAAGGCCAAAACAAGAGAGGCGCATACTTATGAAGAAGATTTACACAGTAGCATTCGTCAGTGCTGCACTGTTAGCCGCAGCCATATCTAGTCCCTCGGCGCACGCACAAGGTTGCGTTGCCGCACACACAACCCAGCCACTGGTGTCAGGGCTGTCGTCGAACGACCAGGCGCCTCTGTCAGGGCGTCTGCATGGGCTCACTGTTACTGTTGGTTTCAGGACCTATAGTTCTTACAAGCATTATGTCGGGGACGTCTATCAGGTGCAGCGCGCCATAGCACACAACGAAGTGCAGAACCATGTCGACCTCTACGACTTAGCCATCAGTTATCAACTTACCTCGCGGTGGAGTATTATTTCGGACATGCCTGGACTTACTGCGACGCGGCACCAGCAGGGCAACATTAATGTATATCGCGATGGCGGCATCGGCGACATTACCGTCGGTGCACAGGCATGGCTCTTCCGTCCACCTACCGAGAATGGCGGCAACGTCGCGTTTTCTACTTCGGTGAAGTTCCCGTCAGGCATCAACAATGCCAGCGGCACTAAGATTTCCTCGAATGGAAAGAAGACAATCCTGCCCTTCGACCAGTCGATTCAGCCGGGCGATGGATCCTGGGGATTTGTAGCGGCGACCGAGGCTTACCATCCCATTGCCTTCGGGACGGAGGGCTACTTTACCGGCTCTTACCTTTTCAATCCGCGCAGCACCACGGGCGTCGTGACTGGCCGTTCGCTGCCTGGGGAACAAGTAATGTCCGCCACCGACCAGTACCTCTGGCGTGGGGGCTTGTCCCATGCTGCCCCGCGCGCCGTGCATTTTGCGCGAGGTCTCGTCGGCAGCATTGGCGGGCGCATGGAAGGTGTTCCTGCACGCGACCTAATCGGTGACAGCAAAGGATTCCGGCGTCCCGGCTATGTAATTTCGATCGAGCCGGCGCTGCTCTATTTGCGGGGACGGACTACGCTCAACCTTAGCGCACCGTGGGCCATGGACCGCGACCGCACCACCAGTGTGAATGACGTAGCCGCACATACGCACGGCGATGCTGCATTCGCCGACTACACCATCATCGCCTCACTTACCCGCACCTTCTAAGTCCGTAGTAAATTCCCGCATAACTCGCAAATTAGTAAGGCTCCCAAGTTAGCGGGAGCCTTACTAATTTCAGAAGCTACAAGCTTCGACCTAAAACGCCGCAGCACCAGCCTCGGCTACCGCGTGGTCCTGATCACCCGAACCGCCACTCACTCCGATGGCCCCATTACTTTTGCGTCGCGCTTGAGCGGTATGCCGCCGGCAAAGATCATGATCTTCCCGTCATTCGATGCGTGAATGCCAAAAAATTGGCCGCCTGATTGCGAATCGGTAGCAAGGTCCTTGGTCGCGATGTCGAAAGCCCTGGACGTATAGGCCTTCTTGATCGAAATGTCGATTGATCCGAGCCAAGCACCGTCCATGCGAACATGCGCAACGAGATTTTCCCCTGCATCAACTACTGCGATATTCATAGGCTGCCCAATCTCAGCGCCTTTTTCTCCGCTGCCAGGATAATCCGGCGTGCATCTTCCAACTTTACTTCCTGAGACATTTGTTGCTCCTTCTTCATTTCGGTGCGGTTTGCAGCCCGTTCAGGATGCACCTTGGGCGAGGCCACGGCAAGCTTTTGTGCGGAGCGATGGCGCCTCTTTGCAGTTGGACGGATCCGGTCGCTATAATCCGCCGTCTTGTACGCACAACAAATCGGTCATGAAGTGGCGTCTCCTCGCCGAACGGATCGCGGTCCGGCGGACTCACCGAGCTCAAATCGGCCCGCTCGAAGCGTTGAAGAAATTCGCTCCCCAGTCCCGGATCGCGTTCGCTGTAGACGATCGATGCGGCGATGTTCGCATAATGGCCAGCCTGGGCTGTTGCGCACCGACGCTACAGGCAAGACTTCCGTCGACGCGCTGCTTAATTTCACTCACAGCAATGGCAAGTCGCTCGGCGCTGATGAGAAGGTAACGTGGAGCGGTACTCTGACCGTTCCGAGCGCGGGAGATTACTGGCTCTACCTCCAGTCCCTCGGAGTGCGGGCTGCGCTCAGCATCGATGGAA
>DASWUZ010000181.1:0-5052 GCA_036401395.1 Acidisarcina sp. | reverse complement strand
ATGGCGATTGACAAGCGCCATCGCATCGATGATTCCCCCGAGCCGCTGGAGAGTGACGGCTATGCGACAGGCCTCATCGTGCTGGCGATGGAGGAATCGGGTACGGGGCGCAGCGATGCGACGCTCAAGCGCGGATTGGATTGGCTGGCGGGGCACCAGGCACAAGATGGGACCTGGAATGCTGCCTCGATCAACAAGTTGCGTGATCCCGCCAGCGACGCGAGTGCTTTCATGAGAGATGCGGCCACCGGCTACGCTGCACTCGCCTTGGAGAAGGCAAGATAACGAGTCGTTTCGACTTTAGGTCATCTTTGGCGGCTCGCCTTTGAGCCTCTAAAGTCAACTCCTCTGCGGCCTCAGGCTGGTCCTGGAATGGTAAGATTAAAGGTACGTTATGCCACTTAAAACACTGTTTCTAAATCCGCCCTCTTTCCGAAACTTCGACGGTGGCGCCAGTTCCAGATGGCCCGCCACGCGTGAGATTGAATCGTACTGGTACCCGGTGTGGCTGGCTTATCCGGCGGGCATGCTTGAGGGTTCGCGGCTGCTCGATGCGCCGCCCCATCACGTGTCTGCGGACGAGACCATCCAGATCGCAAAGGACTACGACTTCCTGGTGCTTTTCACCAGCACCCCTGGCTGGACGGGCGATCAGCGTCTCGCCGAGGCCATCAAGGAAGCCAACCCCAAGATCAAGATTGCCTTCGTCGGGCCGCCGGTCACCACTTCGCCGGACAAGGCTTTGAACGAGTGCGCAGTGATCGATTTCGTCTGCCGCCGCGAGTTTGATTTCTCGGTCGTGGAGTTTGCGAACGGCAAGCCGCTCAATGAAATCCTTGGCATCAGCTACCGCGCGAACGGCGTGATCGCGCATAACCCGGATCGCCCGCAGATCGAAGACCTCGATGCCCTGCCCTGGGTCACGGACATTTACAAGCGCGACATGGACGTGACGAAGTACAACGTTCCGTTCCTGCTTTATCCTTATGTTTCGCTTTACTCGACGCGCGGCTGCCCGGCGCAGTGTACGTTCTGTCTCTGGCCTCAGACGCTGAGCGGCCATGCGTGGCGCAAGCGTTCGTCGGACGACGTGGCGGCCGAGATGGCGCACGCGAAGGAGCTTTTTCCCGAGGTTAAGGAATTTTTCTTTGACGACGATACGTTCAACATCCAGAAGGCGCGCACCGTTGAGCTTTGCGCGAAATTGAAGCCGCTGGGGTTGACGTGGTCTTGCACGTCCCGAGTCACTACCGATAAGGAGACGCTACGCGCGATGCGGGAGGCTGGCTGCCGGCTCTTGATTGTCGGCTTCGAGTCGGGTGATCCGCAGATCCTCAAGAACATCAAGAAGGGTGCGACGATCGAGCGCGCGCGCGACTTTGCCCGCGACTGCCACGAACTGGGGCTGACGATCCATGGCGACTTCATTTTGGGGCTGCCGGGCGAGACGAAGGAGTCGATCCGAAACACGATCAACTTCGCCAAGACGCTGGATGTTGAGACGATCCAGGTCTCGATTGCGCATGCTTATCCGGGGACGGAGTTTTACGATTATGCCAAGGAAAACGGCTTCATCGTAAACGACGGGCTGATGGTCGATGAGGGTGGCCACCAGATTGCGCACATCGAGTATCCAGGCTTGCCAAAGGAATATGTGCTGGAGATGGTGCATCGCTTCTATGACGAATATTATTTCCGGCCGAAGGCGGCTTGGCGGATCATCTGGAAGGCCGTCGTGAACCGCGATATCACGCGGCTCTATCACGAGTCGGTTTCATTCATGAAGCTGCGCGCGGCCCGCAATAAGGTTGTGGCTGATAAAAAGACCGCAGACCGCAAGAGTGAAGCGACCGCAGTCGGCGCCGGCGCTTAAGCACTCGCCAGTCAGAAAAAGGGCGGCCAGCTCTAATTTGCTGGCCGCTTTTTTTCACTATTCCTCGGAATAGCGGGCGCTATGTCGCTAGAGCAAGATCGTCTTTGGTGGTAAAGGGCAAGAGCCGATTCGGGTTGCTGGAAAGCTGGGAATGGTCCACTCCACCATGAATGCGCGGCGCTACCTGGTCCTCGCAGTGGTCACGCTGACTTCCGCTTTCGGTGACACCTTTCTCGACATTGGCATGAAGAAGCTGCCGCTCGTCTCCTTCCACCATCTAGGCACATTGCTGGTTGCGCTGCGCACTCCTTGGATCATCGCCGGCATCATTCTGCTAATCGGTTTTTTCGCCTCTTACCTGACCGCGTTGTCGTGGGCCGACCTCACCTATGTACTGCCCGCCACTTCGCTCGGATATGTCATCGTCGCGCTGCTTGGCAAGTACTGGCTGCATGAACAAATATCGGGAGCACGCTGGCTCGGCATCGCCCTGATAACGGTGGGCGTCGGGTTCGTAACCCGCGGCCCCTCTTACACAGAAATGCCGGCTCTTGTTGACTCGCAAGGCTCCCGCTCTGTCTCAGCCGCAAGATCCGATGACGAGGCTGTTGCGACCACTGCGAAGGTGGGACGTCCATGAGCCCGGTCCACGGATTAGCTACGGCGGCGATGATCGCCAGCATCGTGGTGACAGCCACGGCCGGAGACGTGCTCACGGCGTCCGCGATGCGCCGCATCGGGGACCTTGACGAGATTCGCGCCCGCAGCGGAATGGCGGGAGCCATTCGCGCGGTGGTCACCAGCGGGCGATTTATCAGCGGGGTCCTGTGCATGGCGCTGAGCTTTTTCTCGCTGCTCTTCGCACTGAGTCACGCCGATCTAAGTCTGGTCGCGCCCGCGTCAGCCTCGATGACCTTCGTCAGCAACGCCGCCGCGGCAAAATTCCTGCTCCACGAAAATGTGGACCGGCGGCGCTGGGTTGCGGTTTTCTGCGTTTGCTGCGGAGTAGCACTTCTGGCGCACTAGACCAGCGCACATCCCTCTAAGGGGACTTCCGGTAAGCTACCTTGCTGTAACGCTCGCTTCAAGCGAAGTCGTCCTCTTTTGGAGGTCGGCGGCAAGTCCCGCCTGTAAGTCCGGGCGCACTGTTTGTGCACTCCGAAGCGCCTTTCGGTATTGCTCCAACGCCTGCTCCCTGCGACCGCTTGCGGTCAGCGCCTCCGCATAAGCGGTCAACACGGGTACCGAGTCAGGGGCAAGCTGGACCGCACTCTGCGCCTTAGTCAATGCCTCGTCTACCCGCCCCGCGGCGAGCAGCTTTTGCGCCTCATGTGCAGTCACGATGGCCGAGGCCAGGGGAACCGGAAACCGGCCGCTATACACATACACACCGTGGTCGATCGTCGCCTCCGGCCTCATGCCGCGGAAGCTGTCGAGCGGATTGAGCGGCCCATCGCCAAACTCGATTCCCTCAAGGTTGCCGTCGCTGATCAACACCGTTCCGTCAATCCCCGGCGGCACGCTGGTGGGCAGATCGAGCCACCACAGCCCACTGGTCGTGGGCAGGCGCTTGCAGTTAATTCCGTAATCCGACGGCTCTATCGCGCCGTCCGGAAAGTAGTCGAACCAGCAGTTCGTAATGTGGTTCGAGTCCAGGTAGGCCTTCACGTCCTTCAACTGCTGGCCCCAGTCAACGTTCGCGTCGCTCAGGTACCGGTGCACCTCTGATGGTCCGCCCCAGGCCTCGTTTCCATACGCCATGTAAGCGGGCCCGACGCGGGCGGAGGTGACGATCTGCCAGCCGAGCAGCGCGCCCAGGGCAAAGGCCCAGCGCCGGTCCCACGCGAACAGAAAATAAGCGGCTCCTGCGGTCAGCACGTAAAGGAACGGGTAGATGGGCAGCAGGTGGCGCGCACCGATGTCCATATCCGAGTGCATCGCAAAGCCAAAATAAATCAGAACAGGGATGAGCAGAAACCCCAATTCCCTCTTCCTCGTTCTCAAACCCCAAGCGAAAGCTAGTCCACCGAGGACCAGCATGATTAAAAACGGCAAAGTCGACTTGATAAGGAACGCGACTGGAAAATACTCCCAGTTGCCGTGGCGGTACACCTTGCCCCAGAAATAGCTGGTGTCTTCAAACTCGGTCTGCTTGGTGTTCTCCAGGCCCCAGATGTAGGCTTCCGGCAGCACCCGGTAGCGGGCCAAAGTGGCAAGATGCCGCGCATCGGCCTGGTCGTACATCCTGTCGAGATAACCGGCGAGCGTCGGATTCATCTGCTGCCCCATCGGGGCTGCCTCGTATCTAAACCCGTAAAAGGCCCAGAGAATGAGGAAGCCGCATACGCCCGCAGCGGCGAGTGCCGCAAGGCGTTTCAGCAGGACGGTGCTGCTGCGCGCCAGTACCGCCTCCCATGCAGCCAGTAAGCAGAGAATTGGGAAGACAAATATCCCCGTGAATTTCGCAGCAAGCGACAGGCCGGCAGCAACGCCGGTCAGCAGCAGGGCCGCCCATGATGGCTTCCTGCAATACCGGTAAAACGCATACACCGCAGCGAATATGCAGCAGGCGCTGCCCGCGTCAGTTGTGACGAGTGCGCCATGCGCCAGGAAGTTCGGATCGAAGACATAGAGCGCCAGCGCAAAGAGCCCTGCCCAGCAGCCGAACATCTCTCCCGCAGCCACGTAGATGAGCCAGCCCAGCGCGAGTGTAAACATCATGCATGCGAGGCGCGCCGGCACGAGGGTGCGGTCGGCGCCGTTGCCGAAGACAAACGCGCGGCCGTCAAGGAAGGCTTCTTTGGAGCTGGACCGGCCCTGGTTAGGCGGCAGCGTCAGCTGCTCCCCAAGCAGCGGGAGCGCCGCGGTCAGCTTCACCAGCGGAGGTACTTCAGGATTGAGACGGTAGTCGTAGAGCTTCCAGACCGTGTAGCCGTCGAGCAGATGATGGGGCTCATCCCACGTGGAGGACGTCGCTCGCGTCACATGCACAAGCTGTAGCGCCATCGCCAACAGGAACGCGGCAACCAGCGCAACTCTTAATCCCTTGGCGGCACTCTCTGAGAGGGGTGGCATGCAACGCTCTGTATCCAATTATGTATCGCCGAGAGTAGTGGCGGAGGAACCTCAAGACTACTGCTTTGGCCTCCACTTAAAGGTGGGACATTACGACGTCTATG
>DASWUZ010000180.1:0-6673 GCA_036401395.1 Acidisarcina sp. | reverse complement strand
GGAGGGCTACGAGGTCGTACTGGTCAATTCGAATCCGGCGACAATTATGACCGACCCTGAGTTGGCCGACCGCACCTATATCGAACCGCTCACCATGCAATATGTGGAAGAGATCATCCGCGTCGAGTCGCAGATGCTCCGCGACGAGGGACGAGCTGGAGTCTTCGCACTGCTACCGACGGTCGGCGGCCAGACTGCTCTCAACCTAGCCGTCGATTTGGCCGACGCCGGCATTCTCGACAAGTACCATGTCGAACTCATCGGCGCGAAGCTGGACGCGATTAAGAAGGCCGAGGACCGGCTGCTTTTCAAAGACGCAATGAACCGCATTGGCCTCGATATGCCGCGCTCGTCGCTGGTGAATAACCTGCGCGATGGCCTCGACTTCGCTGGCAAGATAGGGTTTCCGGTTGTGATTCGGCCGTCGTTTACCCTGGGTGGCTCCGGTGGCGGCATCGCGTATAACCGCGAAGAGTTGATGGAGATCTTAGCTCGTGGCCTTGATCTTTCGCCGGTTCATGAGTGCCTCATTGAGGAGTCGGTCCTCGGCTGGAAGGAATATGAACTCGAAGTCATGCGCGACCTGGCCGACAACGTCATCATCATCTGCTCCATCGAAAACATGGACCCGATGGGCGTGCATACCGGCGACTCGATTACGGTCGCACCCGCGCAAACGCTGACGGATCGCGAATATCAGGCAATGCGGGACGCGGCGATCCGCGTCATGCGCGAAATTGGGGTGGAGACTGGCGGATCGAATGTGCAGTTCGCCGTCAACCCCGTCAACGGCCGAATGACGGTGATTGAGATGAATCCTCGCGTGTCGCGCTCGTCCGCTCTCGCGTCAAAAGCTACGGGATTTCCTATCGCAAAAATTGCTGCGAAGCTGGCCGTCGGATACACCTTGGATGAAATTCCGAACGACATCACGCGGAAGACTCCGGCATGCTTTGAGCCGACCATTGATTATGTGGTGGTGAAGATTCCGAAGTGGCAGTTTGAGAAGTTTCCCGGCGCGGATGAAAATCTCAGCCCCCAGATGAAGTCGGTCGGTGAAGTGATGGCCATCGGTCGCACGTTTAAAGAGGCGCTGATGAAGGCGCTGCGTTCGCTTGACACCGGCAAAAAGCTGGAGACCGAAAACCTCGAACCGCGGCGGCTTACGCAGCGCCTTGTGACTGCGCAGCCGGAGCGGTTCAGCTACATCCGCTTCGCATTTCGGCGCGGCATGTCGGTGCGCGAAGTGGCGCGCCTGACTTCGATGGATCCGTGGTTTCTCTACCAGATCAAGGAAATCACCGATACTGTCGGGAAGCTTGCGGATCACTCCATTGATGATTTGCCACCTGAACTGTTACGTAAAGCGAAGCGGATGGGCGTCTCGGACGAGCGCATCGCAGATGTGCTCTCTCTGCCGGGCCCGGCCGGCGTCACTGTGGTCCGCGAACTTCGCTACGCGCAGGGTCTGAGGCCCGTTTTCAAGCTGGTCGATACCTGCGCGGCGGAGTTTGAGAGTATGACGCCTTACCTCTACTCGACATACGACGAAGAGGACGAGGCAGCGCCGACGACAAGGCGGAAGATCATCATTCTTGGCAGCGGGCCAAACCGCATAGGGCAGGGAATCGAGTTCGATTACTGCTGCTGCCACGCGGCGTTTGCGCTGAAGGAAGATGATTACGAAACGATTATGGTGAACTGCAATCCCGAGACGGTCTCGACCGACTACGACACCAGCGACCGTCTATATTTCGAGCCGCTGACCCTCGAAGATGTGCTGGCAATCTACGAACACGAATCGGCGAGCGGCGCTGAAGTAGGCATGATTGTGCAGTTCGGCGGGCAGACTCCGCTGAACCTCGCCTTGCCGCTCAAGGCTGCGGGAGTCCCGATTCTCGGCACGTCGCCCGAGTCGATCGACCTCGCGGAAGACCGTAAGCGCTTCGGCAAGTTGCTCGTCGATCTCGACATCCCGCAGCCTCCGGGAGTAATCGCGACCAGTGTTGAAGAGGCGCTGGCAGGCGCTGAGAAGATTGGCTATCCGGTGCTTGTTCGCCCGTCCTACGTACTCGGTGGCCGTGCGATGGTGATTGCCTACGACGCCGAAGCCGTCTGTCGCTACATGAAAGAGGCCGTCGAGTATTCCCAGGAGAGGCCGATTCTCGTCGATCACTTCCTCGAAGATGCGGTCGAAGTCGACGTCGACGCGCTGTGCGATGGCACGGACGTGATCATTGCCGGCATCATGCAGCACATCGAGGAGGCGGGCATTCACTCCGGCGACTCCTCGTGCGTGCTGCCCGCTGTCGATCTGCCGGTACAGGTGCTCGACACTATCCGCGCCTACACGCGCAAGCTCGCGCTGGCGCTTGAGGTCATCGGCCTCGTAAATTTGCAGTTCGCGATTCAGCGCGGTAAGCCCGGCGAACCCGACAAGGTCTTCGTCATCGAAGTCAACCCGCGCGCCTCTCGCACCGTTCCTTATGTGTCAAAAGCCACGGGCATTCCCCTGGCGAAGATGGCAGCGCGGCTCATGACAGGCCG
The DNA here is from genome assembly GCA_036401395.1 of Acidisarcina sp. Classification (GTDB taxonomy): domain Bacteria; phylum Acidobacteriota; class Terriglobia; order Terriglobales; family Acidobacteriaceae; genus DASWUZ01. The sequence goes on along the minus strand of DASWUZ010000180.1, from coordinate 4,126 downwards.
CACCTTGAAAGAGTTGATGCCGCACCAGGTCGCCGCGGGAACCGACCTCGGGACTGGCCCGCATTTCTTTGTGAAGTCTCCGGTATTTCCCTGGAATAAATTTCCCGGCGTAGATACCGTTCTCGGGCCTGAAATGAAATCCACCGGCGAAGTGATGGGCGTAGCCGACAATTTTGGCGAAGCTTTTGCCAAGGCACAGATCGCTGCTGGTATGCATCTTCCCGTCAAGGGCACGATCTTCTTTAGCGTCAACGACCGCGACAAGGCGCACCTGATCCCGCTCGCCATTCAATATGTCGAGCTGGGATTCCGTCTGGTCGCCACCGAGGGCACCGCAAACATTCTTGAGCGCGCAGGCCTCGTCGTCGAACGCGTTTACAAGGTCAAGGAGGGTCGGCCTAACATCGTCGATCTCATCAAGGGCGACCGCATTCAGCTCATCGTAAACACGCCGCATGGGCAAGACCCGTTCTTCGATGAGAAGGCGATCCGCCGGGCCGCGGTCTTGCAGCGCATCCCCACCATCACTACGGTGGCTGCTGCGCGCGCGGCGGCCGAGGGCATTCAAGCGATTCAGCGAAATGTTATTAGGGTGCAGGCCCTGCAGCAGCTTCACGCCCAGGACGCGGGCGAAGTTCTAGCCTAAGTTGCTGATCTATTGATAACCCGTCGCGGTAAGAACGACCCGGACCTGCTCCATGTCGTCACAATCGACACCAGAAAAAACACGGCGATGCTCAGGTTTTCAAAGCCCCCAACTAAAAATGCCCCCAGGGGCGCAGGTACCCTTGTGAGAAATGGCCCGAAAAGAGCAAGGAACGCTGGGTTAGCGACTATCGTCCAGCGCGGACAATTACTTTTTCCAAATGCCACCAGCAATAACAGGATTCCAGCTCCGATATAGCCCGGTACAGCGCACATCCAATATGCAAGAGTCCAGTAAGATCTGGTCGCCTTGAGCACCTCTGAGCAGGGCCCGGGCTGCCCGGTGCAAAACTTGATTGCAAAACCCTTGGCCGTCCACAGAGTATGCACTGCGCTGCCAGCCACCATGAGGCAAAAGAACGCGACCATCATGACTTTGCCGACATTGGCCCAGGATGGGTGGATATTTGTGTAGACGTGCCAGAAACCAATGATGCAAAGCCCTGCAGCGAGCGGACCGATGATTCCGCCGGCAGTAAGTCTCATTGTAGATTCGCTCATCACCCTTGCTGTGACTTGCGCGGCGAAGTCTCTGCCTGACCCGACGAAGCCATAAAATAACATGTCCCCTGCAAAAAACAACATGGCTCCGACCAGACCGCAAATTCCGGCGAGCCGCGACACCCTCGAGTCCTGCCGTATCGAGACGTAATTTCTGATTCCGGCCACATCCGAAGTCATTTATGCGTCCTCGTGGACACCACAGCGTTCGATTACGCACCGCAGAGCCAGTTCGTTCCAATGAGGCCCAAAGAACGATCATCAACTCACAAGACCGTCGAGTGCGTACGAAAGGAAGTAAGAACTTCTTAGACGTGGCACATCAGCAGCCTAAAGCAACCTCAAGTCATAGGAAGGGCGAAGCGCCTTACAATGAGACCATGCTTCTCGAAGGTGTTTTTACCGCTGTAACCACTCCTTTCTACCCCGATGGCCGGCTTTATTTTCGCAAGCTCGAACACAATATCGATCGCTACTCGCATACACCTGTAGCGGGGATCGTGGTGCTTGGCTCGACGGGCGAGGCGCCAATGCTTGGCGACGATGAGTCGCGCGAAGTGCTGCACATCGCCGCCGCTGCGGCGTTCCCCGAAAAAGTGTTAATCGCCGGAGTGGGGCGGGAGAGCGTCTCTGAGACCCTTCGCCTCGCAGAGTATGCGGCAGTCGAAGGCTACGATGTGGCGCTGGTGCGTACTCCGAGTTACTACTCTCCGCAGTCGCGATCGGAACAAATGCTGACCTATTTCCGCACCGTCGCGGACCGATCACCGCTGCCCGTGCTCCTCTACAACATTCCGAAGTTCACCCACTACGACCTGCCGGTCGAGGTTGTCGCTGAACTCGCTCATCATCCCAACATCATTGGGCTGAAAGATTCAACTGGAAGTGTAATGCGTATTGCGGCTGTGGTTGCGGCGACGACTGTCGTGGCAAAGCGAACGGTTCAGGTTACGTCGATTTTTGAAGCTGTCACCGGCCGCATGTTGGCGAAAACGGCTCCGCTCGAAGGCGGATCGAGTTTCGTCTCCGCCGGACAACTCGGGTCGGGCGGCAGCGCTCTTGCCGTAGCCCCGCCGCGACCGGCACTCAAGACGCGCACGCGCCAGGTTGGCTTCCAGGTGCTGGCTGGCTCGGCCGGTCACCTGGTCAAGTCGCTCGAGGCGGGTGCAACGGGAGCGGTGCTTGCGATGGCGTGTTGCGCCCCACAGGCGTGTATCGAGGCGTACACCGCCTGGAAGGAAAAAGATGCAGCACTGGCCGCCGAAAAGCAGCAGCGCCTCATCGCCGCCTCGCAGCGCGTGTCAGGCGAACTCGGAATCGCTGGCCTCAAATACGCCTGCGACTTGAATGGGTACTATGGCGGCAAGCCGAGGCTTCCGCTGCTCCCCCTGACTGGCCCCCAGCGCGAAGAGGTGGCGGAACTCATGGTCGACTTGCGAAATTGACTGGCTTCAAGAGAAGTATCATGAGTAAAAAGGAAAAAATTATTGTCGGGACAGTGGTATTGGTAGCTTGGCGGGCAGCTCATACGAGATCTGGTCCAATCACTAGCAGGAGATTGAGCGACATCAGAAAGACCTGGTTTTTGCCTTAAAACTCGCCGATTACACTCGCGACATCAAGGCTGGGATGCTGCGCGGAGATGTCGAAAAGACACTTACTGCACAGGGCGTGAACTTTTTCAAACGCTCAGGTGACACGTTGATTGCGCTCGGACACGAACCCTCCGGTGTTTGGTATTGTTGGCCCTTTTTGGTGAGCGTATTAGTTTCCTATCATTCGAGTGATCGTGACTTAACCGGAATGCCTAACGATGTGGTCCACACCGTGACGCTCGATCACTGGGACAATTGCCTGTAGCTTAGCTTCACGCGCCATTCGCAAGCGTCTAGCCACCACTCAGCGGCCAATGGCTTCCGTTGGCAGAAAGCGACTGCAACACCCTCCACCTCGCTGACTATAATGGGGTAAGCGGCGATGGCTGATTCTTCGCGTCGCCCATACGAAGGGAAAATCGCCACATGCCGACAGGCGAATTTGTGGTGAGCGCAGAAGCGGACGTCGCTGCTAACTCACTTGAAGCACTACTAACACTCCCCAAGCGCATCGTTAACGATTTCAGCATTCAAGTAGCCACCGTCAACGGCTCCGGCTCGCAGTCGGCGAACCTCGTTTTGCTTAAGACCCTCTTCGCCATGGGCATTCCCGTCAGCGGCAAAAACCTCTTTCCGTCGAATATCGCAGGCCTCCCGACCTGGTTCACGATCCGCGCCTCGAAGCACGGGTACGTCGCCCGCAAAAAAGAAATAGACATCCTGGTCGCGATGAACCCCGAGACGGCCAAGGATGACATGCTCTCGCTGCCGTCGGGCGGGGTAGCGATTTACGATGACTCGCAAAATCTGAAGCAGTATCGCGACGATGTCGTCTGCTACCCGGTGCCGTTCGACAAGATCACTTCCGCGGTCTGCCCTGAAGCAAAGCTGCGCAAGCTGGTTCGAAACATGATCTATGTCGGCGTGCTCGCCCGGCTCATTTCGATGGACATGAAGGCCGTCGAAGCCGCCCTTCGACGCCAGTTCGCAAAAAAGCAAAAGGCCGCCGACCTGAATTGGAGCGCGGTGAAGGCGGGCTACGACTACGCCGCGCAGTCGCTCACCAAACAGGACCCCTTCGTGCTCGAGCGCATGAACGCCACCGAGGGCAAGATCATCATCGACGGCAATGCCGCCGCCGCACTCGGAGCACTCTTCGCCGGAGTCACGGTCGTGACATGGTATCCGATTACGCCTTCGTCGTCAGTCGTTGAGCAGCTCATCGACTACCTCAAGGCATATCGGATCGAGCCCGACGGCAAAGCTACCTTCGCTGTCGTTCAAGCGGAAGACGAACTCGCCGCTATCGGCATGGTGCTTGGCGC
>DASWUZ010000179.1:0-3913 GCA_036401395.1 Acidisarcina sp. | reverse complement strand
GGGTTCAACAGCTTCGGTATCTGCTGCGGAACTTCGCCGAAGGACTTTAGCACTCCTTTCGACGGCGGTCAGATAGTCTATGAAACCGGCAGCAGCAATTCGCCGAACAGCTACGCGCCCAATCCGGCGCTGGCTACCGGCGTGAACCCGGCCACTGGTGCTCCGGCTGGAGCTCAGATATATGGCGCGTTTCCCCACACGCCGAATGCTGTGCAGTATTTGTACTCGCTCGAAACGCAGATGCAGCTCCCCTCACAGATGGTATTTACTCTCGGATATCAGGGCAGCATCGGGAGGCATTTCCTTCGGATCATCTATCTCCCGTTCTTCTATAGCAACGCTGGGACTCCGTTTGGCGGCGGCGTCTACATGGCCAAGCCCGACACAAACAGTATGTACAACGGATTAAACGCCCACCTCGAGCGCCGCTTCCAGCATGGCTTTTCAGCGAATGCGATCTATACGTTCTCGAAGTCGTTGGACCAGCTGTCGTTTGAAGGTCCGGGATCGTTGTCCAACCAGACTGATCCAGTCAATCAAAAGACCGAGTATGGGCCGTCTGACTTTGATCTGCACAATCACTTGACGATCAGCGGAGTGTGGGACATTCCGGTCCCCTTCAAGGGTATGGAAAAGACCTTGCTTGGTGGGTTCCAAGTCAACGGAATTTACACCTGGCACACAGGGTATCCGTGGACGCCTACCACCTATAATCCCAATGCCCTGCCGCAAATTGCCGGGGGAGCAACGGTCAACCCTCAGCGCCCGTACCAGCAGATTTTGCCGGCGGGAAGCAGCTGCTCCAATGACGCGTTCATAAACGGCACGAATTTTGGAGGTACGAACGGCAGCAGCTATTTCGTTACTTCCAGCCCGGCACCAGGCCCTGGTCAGGCGACGGGCACCGTTCATCCCGGCATTGGTCGCAACTCGTTTCGCGGGCCGTGCTATCAGGACCTCGATGTGAGCGTAGCGAAGCAGTTCGCGTTTCACACGATGGACCACGACACCCTGCTTCGTCTTCAGGCTAACTTCTTCAACGCATTCAATCACCTTAACCTGCAGCCGCTGCAGAACTACCAGTCCACAACCAGCATCGGGAATGGTCAGTTCGGCCTGTCTCCCGGTGGTGATTCGGGGAGGGTGGTCGAACTGTCGGCCAGATTTGAGTTCTGACCTGGCTTTGATGCTATGACCAAGGGGAGCTTTCGGGCTCCCCTTTCTTTGCACTTACGGCTGGGGGCCTACCTGCCGGGGCTGAAGCCCATTCTGTTTGGGAGGCAGAGGGCACGCTGAAGCCGTGCCCCTTCCTAGGAGAGGAGATCGTGGCTGAGAAAATGGTGACGATTCGGGAGCTTTCAAGCTCCCTTTTTCTTGCCACTGTGGCGGTTACTTATTGTCTGCCGGGGAGTTGCCGTAGGGGCAGTGGCGGCATCCGCTGCCGCAGCACTCGCCGCGGTTGAGGTGGTATTGGGCGGTGAAGACCAGGTAAGGGCCGTCGTAGTAGTAGTCTTCGCCCTCGCGGAGGATTTTGCCGGTGGCTGCATCTGTTCGGGTGGAAGTGCGCGGCGGGCGCGGGTCAGACACCTGAGGAACCCTCGCGAGCGGAGGGCTGCGGGGAGAGCAGCGGTAGCAACGGGAGCATTGGCGGATGGAGATTACTGCCTGATTTGCCCGGGTTGCTGGCGGGATCGTTGCCGGAGGGCTGGTTTAAGGCTGGCTCTGCATTCGTAACGATTGACAGGTCAGATCCTTCGCTTACGGTCAGGATGACGAATCTGTTGGAGGAATTAGCCACATCGGTGACAACGCCATTCGTAGGAGCGACATTCGTAACAATCACGGTGCCATTTGTGTAGGTGACGGATTTTCCGGGGACGGAGGCGACGCGTTCGCCGGGGATGACTATGCCGACGAGGTTGAGTGGGTCGGCGGCTGCTACGGTGATTTCCGTGGGAGTGGCAGAGGGTTTTTCGCGGCGCATTTCGCGCAGGGATTCGACGGCTTCGGGGAGGGCGAACTGTTCGCCTCCGAAGCCCGAGAGGAAGCGGCCGCCGCGCAGCTCGCCGCGGGCCTCCATGCGGCGCATCATGGCGGCGAGATCGCGCCAGCGGGGTGCGGTCTGTTCGCGATCGAGGAGGTCGCGGAAGAGTATGCCGTAGCGGCGCAGGAGAATCCAGCAGGCTGATTCGAGTTGAGCCTCGTGACGTGCGGCTTGCTCGGTGCAGGCGAGTGGAGCGATCTCTTTCGAGGCGGCATGCGAACCGAGCAGGCACCAGCGGCCGCTGGCGCTGGTGTGGCGGGCGGTGCGGGCTTTGATAGGCGACGTAGTGACAATTTTTGCGCGTGGATCGATGAGCGCGCGGAGACAGTGGAAGCCGTCGGCGGTGACGAGGCCGGCGGCGACGAGTTCCCAGAGCGCCCGGCTGGCGTCGGTGGCAGGAACGGCCAGGGCGCGGATGAGGTCGCCTGAAAACATCGCTCCATGATCGGCGAGGCAGGAGCGGAGGCGCGATGCGAGTTCGCTGAGGCAGGCGTTGAGTGTGGGCTCGGGTATCTGGCGCTGTTCGAGGCAGAGGTCCATCCAGAGCGCCTCTTCGCGGATGAAGAAGGTGATGGGGGCCATGCTGGTGGGGATAACGCGGCGCGGGCCTCCGCTGTCGATGGAGTTGAAGGCGGGGTGCGGCGAGATGCGGCCCCAGCCCACGACGCCAGACATGCAAAGTGAATCGAGCCAGCGCGGATCGTAGCCGGCTACGCGCTGTGGCAGGAGCGAGCGTTCCCACTCGAGGGCTGGCGCTTCGAAGCCTTCGAGCGAGCGGAGCGCTTCGAGGAGTCCCGCTTCGCCGGTGAGTTGGGTGCGCGGCGCGAGGTGCTGCCAGCGGAGGAGCCACTGCATGTAGACGGCGGGTGTGACGGGCTCGATCTGCTTGCGGAGTGTGCCGAGGGTACGTTTGTGGATGCGCTGGAGGATGCGGCGCTCGCACCATTCGACGTCAGGGTCAGAGTGGGGGTCAGGGACCTGCGCGGGCGTTGGCGATGATTCGAAGATGCCGCGGAGGATGGTGCCGGTCATTTCGAGGAGCAGTAGAGCTTGCCACACTTCGGCTGGGTCGAGGTTGAGGTCGGCTGCGAGAGTGCGGGCGGAGGTGGGGCCGGAGATCGCGAGCCATCCTTGCAGCGCTTTTTTGATGGCGTCTGCGCGGGTGAGGTTGATGGGGGCGCAGGAGGTCGCGGGCGCGAAGGTCACGCCGGGCCAAAGGGTCTGCAGATGCTGGACGCGCTCGGCGGCTACGGCGAATTCCCTTCCGTCTATGGAGCCAATGGTCGCGCGGCCCTGGGTGACGAGGCGCGAGAAACAGTATTGCCAGTCGGGGTTGCGCGGGTTGTCGAGGGTTTCGATGGGGACGACTACGAGGGCGCAGAGGTGGTCGTGAAGTTCATGGTCATCGCGGAGGTCGGGCCAAATTTGGTCGCGGACTTCGGCGATGGCGGCGGGGTCGAGGCGACCCGCTTCGCCGAGCAGCGAGTCGGGGACCATGCCGCGCATGTTGACGGCGCGAGCGCGGCGCTCTTCGAGGGGCGCATCGTCCAGGAAGGCATTCGGATTGGCGTTGAGGAGCTCGTGGGCAAACTGCGACGGCGTGGTGGTGTCGACTGCAAGGCATCGGATCGCGCCCGAGTCCATGCCGGCGAGAACCAGCTTGAGGCCTTCGAGGTCCATCGCCTCGCCGAGCACGTCTTTCATGACTTCGCGAACGAGCGGGTGGTCGGGAATCTGAATGTCGCCTTCGACGTTCTCCTGGCAGGCGGCGACCTGCGGAAAGACGCTGGCGAGCAGGTCGTCTGAGCGGGTGCGCTGTATTTGCGGGGCTACGCGCTTGCCTTTTTGAAAACGTAACAGTTGCAGACT
>DASWUZ010000178.1:0-6769 GCA_036401395.1 Acidisarcina sp. | reverse complement strand
CAGCCATTGATTCCTCATCGGTGACGCTGCCCCACGCGCCGCCAATGGCCCACGTACCAAAGCTGATCTCCGATACGTTCCATCCGGTGCGGCCGAGGGCCCGATACTTCATGCTTAATGTCTCCTGCGGAAGGTTTGTCCGTCTCTCAGAGTACAACCGCAGTCCGGGAAGGTGGTGAGGAATGCTGACTGCGCTAGAGTAAATTTTCAACATGATGTTTGCGAAGCTGCTTCGAGAGGGAGTGCGACGGGGAACGATCACGTGCAGCGTTCGAATCTGGAAGAGCCCACGCGTGAAGGTGGGCGGGCGGTACCGCATGGAGGAAGGTGAGATCGAGGTGGATTCGATCGAGGCGATCGGGTTTCTGGACATTACTCCCGAGCTGGCCCGCGATTCGGGTCTTTTGGGGGTGCTCGATCTTCTCAAAGTCGCTAAGCATGGCAAGGGGGAGAAGATTTACCTGGTTCGCTTCCATTATCTGCCGCCTAGCCGGGCGAAGGGAGCAGATCGAAAGAACAAGGAAGTTTAAAATTGCTCCGACTCTCCCTGCCCTCGTCGTTCCGTGGACAGCCGACCTGCGGAAAGCTGCTCACCGGCAAAAGTCTGCACTCAGGGGATCACGAGGTATTGCTCCAGCTTGCCGTCGGGCATTTCGTAGGTGGTGACTGAGAGCGTCTGGGTAGGGAACTTCGCCTCGAATACTCGGAACGTCATTCCCCCGCGAAGGGTCTGATAAGTCTGGTGAAAACTTAGTGGCTCTCCAAGTGGTTTGAGGCTCGAAGAGAAATCCCCCACGGTCTGTGCTGTGAAGTAGCTGTTCAGGTTTGAAGTCAACATGGTGCGATCGATGTGCCCGTCTTGTAATCCTCCAAAAATGGCTAGCGCCTTTGCCTCCGCGGCAACAACGGGCGACGCAGATTTCGATGCGCCAGATTGCAGAATGACAGGTGCTACATCGCCGCCTGTCTGCGAGGCGGCATTGGCCGCCATCTCATTCGTGAGTACTACGATCGCGGCACGCTCCGCTGGAAAGACGATGTTCTCCGATACGTATCCAGTCGCCTCTCCACTGTGTTCAATCGCAGCGTGACCGGCAATTGTCCGCGTCTCAACCCCCAGCCCATAATGGGTGTCCGACCCGTCCTTCAACTTCTCGGGTGTAAACATTTCGTCGTACGAAGAGGACGCCAGCAGCGAACGATCAATGAGACTGATGTCCCAGCGGGCGAGGTCCTCGGCGGTGATCGCAAGTTCAAAGGCGCCCGTCATCCATCCCGCGCCCTCCCGGCCGGCGGGCCGCAACGGTCCCAGTGCCGCTCGCGAGTAACCGACCGCCCCCGACTCAATCGCCAGCCCATTATCGACATTCATCGCCGACTTCATGCCCAGCGGCGTGAGGATGCGCCTCTCGATGGTGTTCAGATAAGGCTCGCCGGTAAGGATCTCGATGATGTGCGCGGCGATCACATAGTTCGTGTTTGAATATTGCCACTTCGTCCCCGGCTCAAAGTCCAGCGGCCCCTTCGCCCAGGTATCAAGAATGTGTTCGGTCGTGGTGGGCCGCGACATCGGCAGCATAAGGTAGTCCTGCGGCCAGTAGTCGGGGTAGCCGGAGGTATGAGTGAGCAGCATGCGGATGGTGATGTCGTTCGCATGGGTTAGCAGCGGAAGATACTTCCCCACCGGATCATCAAGGCGCAGCTTGCCGTCCTGCTGTAGCAGCAACATCGCGGCTGCCGTGATCTGCTTCGACACCGACCCGATCGCATACCGCATCGCAGGCGTGGCGGGAGTGGGAGGATCGAGCCGCCCCAGACCGTAAGCGTGAAGGTAGGCGATGTGGCCATCTTTTACGATGGCAATTGAAGCGGAAGGGACGCCGGTTGCCTTGAGCACCCGGTTGGCGATGCCGTCGATGTCCGCAATTTGGTTTGCGGAGAGTCCACTCGGCAGGGTCGCGCCAGCGTCGTGCGGCGGGAGCATTCCGCGAGGGGTCTGTGCTCCGCAAACTGCGATCGATATTGCTGCGATAAGAAGGCAGCTACCTTTCATCGTGGTCATGATGAAAGCAAGCGTATCAAGAATCCGGGGGGAGTGATTCGAGCGATACGTGGCCTCAGACTCACACGGCTGAAGGAAACCCTCAGGGCTATGACCCATTGAATTTGCGGGGTCATGGCACGGCTGAAGCCGTGCCCCTTCAAAGATGCTGAGTACAGCACTTTCCGCTCCTAGAGCTGGTAAAGCACCTTTTCCATGTCGAGATGCCGGGTACAGCACCTCTTCTGCGTCTACAAGTTCACGGCCTTCATCGCGCCTTCCGGGTATCGCTCTCCCGACACCGCTCCGTGGGGCAAGGCGGCATCGAGCCGCTCCAGGTCGCGCGACGTTAATTCGATCTCCGCAGCCTTCGCATTCTCCTCAAGGTACTTCCGGCGCTTGGTTCCCGGGATGGGCACGACATCTTCCCCTTGAGCCAGGACCCACGCGAGCGCCAGTTGCGAAGCGGTACATCCCTTGTCCTTCGCCATCGACTCCACGGCATTCGCCAAGGCAAGATTAGCCGCGATATTTTCATCCGAAAAACGCGGATCGTTGCGCCGCCAATCGTCCGCCGCCAATTCGTCCCTGCTGGTAATCTTTCCAGCCAGAAAGCCACGTCCGAGCGGACTGTAGGCCACAAAAGTAATCCCCAGCTCGCGAACCAGCGGCAGCAACTCTGCCTCAGGGTCACGCGCAAACAACGAATACTCCGTCTGTAGCGCGGCGATCGGATGCACCGCGTGCGCACGCCGAATCGTAGCCGGCGCAGCCTCCGAGAGCCCGAGGTACTTCACCTTGCCAGCCGTCACCAGTTCCGCCATTGCTCCTACCGTCTCTTCAATCGGAGTAGCGGGGTCAACCCGATGCTGATAGTAAAGGTCAATCACGTCCACGCCCAGCCGCCGCAGGCTCGCGTCGCAGGCCCAGCGGACGTAGTCAGGCTTGCCGCTGATCCCCAGGCGTTCGCCGCTAGGTGCGCGCACGTTGCCAAACTTTGTCGCCAGCACCACCTTGTCGCGGCGGTCGCAAATCGCGCGCCCCACCAGCTCTTCATTCGTGCCATTGCCGTAGACATCCGCAGTATCGAGAAACGTAATCCCCATCTCGATCGACCGATGGATCGTCGCTATCGACTCAGCCTCGTCGCGCTCGCCGTAAAACTCCGACATCCCCATACATCCGAGTCCCATTTCCGAAACTGCTATCCCGGTGCGGCCCAGCTCGCGCTTCTCTATCACTTCATCCTCCGTTGGTGCAGTAAACCAGCCTGATTCTACGAATTCAGATGCACCCTCAGGGCCAGCGCACAACGGTGGCGAATGAGCACCTGCTCTGCTGCTTGCCGTATTACTATGATGAAACCGATGACTCTAAGCGCCAAAAAGCCGCGAAAGGCAGCGCCGTTCGCGCGTGCGGTCATTGAAACATCGTTCATTATCTTCTTGTTCTATTCCAACTTATTGATGGGAGAGTTTACCGTCAGTGGTGGAAAAGGCAAGAGCATGGCGTTTGCCTTGAGAGATATATTTACCATGACTAATTTCTCCATTGCGATTATCTCCGCGCTGATTGGCTACCTGGTTTTTGAATACCTCAGAAAAATTGTGTGATCCCGATCGGATGCTGCCATGGCTGGGCATATAGCGATCACGCGATGGATAACGGTCGCACGCGCCTGAGCATTCCGACTCGGGCTGGTAGACTCAAGATTCAACTGTATTTAACCAAGGAGTGAACCAAAGCATGTCTGAAAATGAAGTCAAGATCACCGTCCGCCCCAATGGCCCTTTTCGCGTAGAGGGCCCCATCACGCTCGTTGATGCGGATGGCAAGCAGTGGGACCTCGCCGGCAAACCGGCCATTTCGCTCTGCCGATGCGGTGCATCGATCAACAAGCCGTTCTGCGACGGCACTCATTCTAAGATCGGTTTCCAGGCCGCTGAAGCCGCCGTTGCCGCCGAAAATAAATCGCCTCAATAGTCGGACGGACCGTCCCAGTAGTCCGCTGGTTGATCAGCCTTCCGCTACCCTCCCATCCAATCGGGCCGGCGCTGGCTGGCCCGCGGCAGATAGAAACGTTTCATGCGAATCGGGCGTCCTAAGACCGTGATTATCTTGCCCCTTGCCGACTGGCGCTCCCTAACTCTCCGTGCGTTTTCGTTGTTGACGGTCATTCTGGGTCTGGCCCTCTTTCTCCTGCAGCCTGCTCATGCGCAAAAACCCGCACAGAAACCAACTGGCGCCTTCGCTACCTCCGTCCGCGACGCGACTCTTTATGTCGGGGCTGAGGAATCGACACAGAAATTAGCCACCATAGCGGCCGGCCGCGAGATGGTGATCGCCGAACATAGCGGCGAGTGGCTGCGCGTCTTCGCCAACACCGATAACGAGCAGGAAGACGACGAAAGCGCCCCCGTATTCACGGAAGACGCGCCGCCGCCCATCTCAGGCTGGATGCGCGACAAGGGCATCGTGCAGGCCAGCACGCCGCAGGGCGACGATGTGCTCTTCGGCGTCGCCGCAAACTTCGAGGAACAGGCCAGCGAATCGAATAGCAACCGAGGCGCGGCCCAGTCAGCGCGGCTTCTCTATCAGCGCGTGGCCAGCATTTTCCCTCAATCGCCGCACGCGGGCGAGGCCGCCTGGCGGGCCGCAGACATCCGATGGCAACTCGAAAAAGTCGACGTCTTTTCTAGACCCTCTGCGCATGAAAAGGAAAACTATCTTCGACAGCAGATCGACGAAACTGAATTGAAGAAGCTCGAAAAGAAATACCCGCGCACTCGCTGGGCCGACCTCGCCGCCTACGACCTGCTCGACAATAAGGTGTGTGGGGACTGGCAGGGCTCTACGAAATGCCCAGAAAAAGAATCCGACATGTACCTGAAAGATGTCGAGGAGCACCCGGACTCGCCTAAAGCGGCGGAGGCTATGTACAAGGCCGTCTGGCGTCAATGTTCCTTGCGAGACATGTACAGCGCCGACAACGATGAAAAAAAATCGGAGCAGGCAGGGGTGCGCGCCAAGGAATTAGAAGGCCGCCTGGTGACGAAGTATCCCCAGTCGGATTATGCGGCCCGCGCTGCCGGTCTGATATACAAGTTGGAACAGTCCATTCCAATCTATGGCAGCGACCACGAGTAGATAGCTCGCGCCGGAGGCTTATTGAACGATTACTTCCTCTCCGTCCTGCTCGGCATTGTCGAAGGGCTGACAGAATTCCTCCCGGTAAGTTCGACGGCCCATCTCAGGATCAGCGAAGCGTTGCTGCACATCCCGCTTGGCGACCCCTACTGGAAGATGTACACGATCGTCATCCAACTCGGGGCCATCCTCGCCTTGCTCCTGCTCTTTATGAAGCGGATCGTCGACTTCATCCGCAGCTTTCCCGAGGGGGAAAACGGTGACCGCACCCGCTGGAACCATCCCCTGACTCTGACTCTCATGGCCTTCGTGTGCACCGCCATTCCAGCGTTGCTGTTGACGAAAATCATCGGCAAGCATTTGGAAAGCATCCGCGTCATGGCGCTCTCGCTGCTGATCGGCGGGGTGGTGATGTGGGCCGTCGATCTATGGAGTTCGCAGACTTACCCCTCCACCAAAGAGGTCGATGAGATGTCCCTTTGGCAGGCGGTCTGGATTGGGATTTGCCAGGTTACGTCAGCGGTGTTTCCCGGAACGTCGCGCTCCATGTCGACGATCGCGGCAGGCCAGGTCGTGGGTATGACTCGTAGCGCAGCGCTGGAGTTCAGCTTCCTGGTGTCGATCCCGACCATGATCGCCGCGACTGGCTACGACCTGCTGCGGACGCTCCACCCCAAGCATCTTGAAGGCTCGGAAGCTATTGCGCCGTTGACCATGCACCTTCACGGATGGATCGTGCTGGCAATCGGCTTCGTCGTCTCCTTCATCGTTGCGCTCGGCGTCGTGGAGTGGTTCCTGCAGTGGGTGCGCAAGCACGGCTTCACCCTCTTCGCCATCTACCGCATCCTGCTGGGTACGGCACTCCTGGTCTACGGTTCGCGACTGACCGACCTCGCCAGCCACTGAGCCCCTTCCTTCGGATCGATTTGGAAGACCCGTTCTGAATTCGATTCCCCCTGCGCCAGCGTTGTCATTTTTCGGCTGCGAGCCCTTAACCGCCTGCAATAATCAAGACGCTCTGGGGTTTTGAAACGTGGTGCGGCACGCTTCCTCTGCGGGAAGCGGCGAGCACGACGATGCGCCTCAAATGAAACCACTGAAACTGGTTCTGACGCCAACCCGCAATCGCCGCCTGAACGAACTCATTGGGCTGCTGATGCTGGTCGCCGCCGTCCTCCTGCTTCTCTCGCTGGTCTCTTATCATCCGACGGATCCCTCATTCAACTCCGTCGGCGGATACGCCTCTGGCCGCCCCGCCCATAACTGGACCGGCCTCGTGGGCGCCTCGATTGCCGACATACTGTTGCAGTTTGAGGGTGCGGCTGCCTTCGCCATTCCGCTGCTGATGACCGCACTCGGCTTGACCTGGATGCGCTCCCGGCCCGCCGGCTCTCCCCTCGCAAAAGCCATCGGCGTCGTGCTCTGTTTGCTCTTCGGCCCTGCCCTTTTCGGACTGCTGCCCGGCAACTTCCACTGGATGTCTGGCCTTCCGATCGAAGGCCTCACTGGCCGTATTGTCGTCGATGCCCTCGTTCACTACTTGAACTTCCCCGGCGCTTGCATTGTCGCGGTCAGCATGGT
>DASWUZ010000177.1:0-4286 GCA_036401395.1 Acidisarcina sp. | reverse complement strand
CGGAGAGCGCAAGGTGTGTCTTGCGGTTGCCATGCGCATTCCGAGCCGGAATCGGTGTAGTCTTACGTTGTGAAATTCACTGATGATTGGAGTCTTGTGATTATGTTTTTGCAGGTGGGCCGGTATCGATTCGGTGGTGGTCGCTCGTTTACGAAGTGGGGCCGGAGCCAGCAAATCTCGAGCCTCATTGGACGAGCCTTCTGTGGCGCTCTGCTTGGCGTGGCCGCTCTCGTTCCCGCGAATGCGCAGCTCAAAGCCAAGGTGACGGTTGCGACGGGCAAGGCGACGGCGATGTTCTACACCACTTCGTTGGGTGTGGCTGCGGACCGCTGGGACGATAAGGCCTACGACGCCGCGACCGTAGAACTGCTGCAGGACGCCGGCATAACCAGCTTGCGCTTTCCTGGCAACGGCGGCACCGATGCGCTTTACCACTTCTCCAAGGGCACCATCATCAACCCGTACTCCGACGACAAGGTGGCTGACTTCCCGGTCGCCAGGCAGTTTCCCGCCGTCTCCCAGGTCATGGAGAAGCTCGGCTCGGGCATCATCACGGTGAACTACGGGAGCAATCTAGACGGTACCGGTGGGGGCGAACCTGCCGAGGCGGCAGCATTCGTCGCCTACGTCAACGGCGACGCGTCGAACACGCAGGCCATCGGCAAGGATTCGAAGGGCAATGACTGGAAGACGGTGGGCTATTGGGCCACCCTGCGCGGCGCCGATCCTCTGCCGGCCGACGATGGATTGAATGTATTGCGGATCAGCCATTCGCAGCCGTTTGGCGTTTTGTTGTGGACCATCGGCCACGAGCCTTACAACAACGGCTTCTACGGTCAGGGCCACACCATCGGGGCGGACTGGAAGACGACAGGGCTCTACGGCCAGAGCTATCCGCTGGAGCCGGATCTACACGCCGGCCCTGTGCCCACCGCCAAGGATTGGGGCAGACACACCAGCAACGCCAAGGTCGGTCCGCAGGCCTACGGCGCAGCCGTGGTGGAGTACGTCAAGGCAATGAAGGCAGTCGATCCGAAGATTTTCATCGGCGCCGCTCTCACTCTCCCTCCCATCAGCAACGACCCCAATCCCATGGGAAAGAACTGGAACGCGGGAGTCTTAAAGGCGGCGTGCGGAAGCATGGATTTCAGCGCCGTTTCGCTCAATGAAGGCAAAGGCGCGCCGCCGCAATGGGTGGACCTCGACGAGTTCGACCTGCTGCATGGGGCGAGAGACCCTCTTGACGCCCAGAAGCACTTCAACCAGGACGCCATCCGCCACGACTATGCTCTGCTGGCCACGGAACTGGCAGACAAGTACAAGAAATTCTGCCCTGCCGGCCATGCTCCCCAGGTGGCAATTACAAGCCTCTCGGTCGGCTCGTGGCTCCCCGCTAAAAACCCCGCAGGCGTCGGATTGTTTGCCGCCGACGCCATAGCCATGCTGCTCGAAAATGGTGCGTATACGGTCGATTGGTCGCCCATCCACGGCGCCAGCCCCACCTTCCTCGATGACAGCAACAAGCCTCAGCCTGCCTTCTACGGAATAAAACTGTTCCGCACCGCAGTTGGCCCGGGCGACTCCTTTGTTGCGGCAACCACTTCGATGGATGACCTTGCGGTCCACGCAGTGAAGCGGCGGGACGGTGGCCTCGGCCTCCTCCTCGTCAACAAAGTGCTCGATCGATCGGTGATCGCGACGATCACGGTAGACGGCTACAACTTTGCCGCCAAGGGTACCCGCTATGACTGGGGAAAAGTGGCAAGCGACGCAGGCAAGGGCATCGCGGAGGCTCCGATCGAAGGCCTGGGAGGAACATTCACCGTCGAAGTGCCTCGCTACGGCATTACCGCGATCGTGATTCCCAAGGCCGAGTAGGTTCACGTCCGGTCAGGAATGATAATTCGCTGAAGTCCGGGTTTTGCGGGTGCCTATTTGACGGCGCTTTCCGGCTGCGCGCAGACAGCCGGGCTTACAAGGCCAGGTGGCTAACGTATTCGGCGCGGACATCGTTTGCGGTGAAGAGGCTAAAGAATGGCGCGGCCGGCGTAACCCGCTGAAGAGCGGCCTCGACTGCGGGCCGGCCCTTAGCTTCTTCGCGCTCGACCAGGCACATGGCTGCAATGACTACCATCCCTCCCTCGTGCGCTGCTTCGATAGCAGCAATCGTCGACGCACCCGTAGTACAGACGTCATCGACGATCACGACCGGAGCGCCTTGCTCATAGAAGCCTTCGATACGACGGCCCGTGCCATGGGCCTTCTCCGCCTTGCGCACCAGAAAGCCATGGATCAACGAAGCGCCATGGTGCTGCCCTGCATACCACGCACTGGCCGTTGCAACATTTGAGACGATGGGGTCCGCACCCATGGTCAGTCCTCCGACCGCAGCCGGCTTTAGCTTGTGTTGGTGCAGCAGATCGAGCATCGCAAGGCCGGTAAGGCGGCCTCCCTCCGCATGAAGGGTGGTGGTGCGGCAGTCGATGTAGTAGTCGCTCGTCCCGCCGGAAGACAATTTGAATTCGCCCAGCTTGAAAGATATGCGCGACAGGATTTGCAGCAGGCCGGTACGGTGGTCAAGGCTCATAGGTCTGCTGCGATTGTAGCGGAGGCGTTGCTCTCAGCCGACGGTTAGATACGTGGAGTAGTGCTCATCTGCAATGGCGGTGAAGGGGAGTAGCCGTAGCGGCCCGGAGGCTGACTGGGCGGTGAACTCACGACTCGCGCTGTTGCGGGTTGCCGCAAGCAACTGGGCGCGAGTGACGTTGGGCGTCCCTTCGCCGATGGCGAAGAGCACCAAGGGGCCGCGGACCAGGGCGACGGTGTCGGGGTGTTGGGCATCGACTGGTTCGAGCCGCATGGGCAGGGGAAGTTCGAGTTCGATGCGGTCGCCGTCTTTCCATTGGCGGCGCAGGGTCGCAAATCCTGCGGTGATGACCAGGGGAGCGGGAGCGCCGTTCACGCGCAACGTAGCGGTCTCGCCGCTGGCTGTCGACCATGCCGGGATGCGCAGGCGGAGTGCGAAGCGGGACGCGCGGGACGCCTTCACACGCATCGTGATCTTTCCTTCGAGGGGGTAGTTGCTTGATTGGGTTAGGGAAAGTTGCGCGCCTTCGGCGGTGGTCCAATGTAGCGTCGAAGGCAGGTAAAGGTTGACGTAGACGCCGTCGGAATCGTGGAAGTAAGTGAGGATGCGGTAGTCGGCGGCGATCTGCGGCAGCGTCCCCGAGCAGCAGGGCCACTTGTCGGGGAAGTAGGATTTCTTCCCTGCGGAGTTGTAGTCGGAGTAGTAAAAGGCGGTGCCGTCGGCCTGGAGTGGTTTCGCGCCGAGGACGGTGTTGTAGAGGATGCGTTCCATGCTGTCGCCGTAGCGTCCGTCGCGTGTGACGCGCAGCAGGTAGCGGGTGAGCTTGGCATGGCCGTAGCTGCCGCATGGGGTTTCGAAGCTGCTGTGGGTGCTCTTGAGGCTGGCGTAGAGTGCGCCGGTGTTGGGTACTACGAAGCTTTCGTTCGGGCCCCATCCCCCGGTCGCGTAGCTCTGGGTCTCGGTGATCATGTCGAAGGCGTTGCTGGCGGCCCGGAGATGCTTCTCGCTTCCGCCCACCATATAGGCCTGCATCGCGGAGTTGAGCGAGTTGCAGAAGCTGTAGGCGTGGTGATTGGGGAGGACGTTCCTGCCTTCGGAGAGCGGGTCAAAAAAAGTCTGGTCGAGGAGATAGCGCGGGGCGAGGTCGCGGTACTGTTGGCCAGCGCCGCGTTGCGCGGCGAGGTACAGATTCTCGGGCAGAGTGTAGGGCTCGTCCCAGCAATAGTCGTTGGTGGTTTTGTCGCCGACGGAGGCGCGCCAGGCCCGCTGTACTTCGTCGCGATCGAGGGCTTTGGGCGGCAGATGGGGAAGGGCGGCGGCGGTGGTGCGGTCCAGCAAGGGGAATGCCTGGGTGCTGCCGGCGAAGGTATGCGCGTCGATCAACCCGATGAGCAGCTTCTCGTAGACATAGGCCGGGAAGCGAAAATTTGTATAGAAGCGCGGCGAGATCGAGGCGCCGTATAGATCGAGGAGTTGATTAATCTTTGCGAGCTTGCGGGGGTCGTGGTCGGCGGCGTACCCGCGCGAGAGGGCCGATACCCATTGGCCGAAACTGTGGGCGGGGCAGAAGCCGTGGCCGCCGCTGGGGGTTTTGTCGAGGGCGAGTTCGTCGTACCAGCCACCCATTTCCGGGCCCGGCGCGGGCATGCCTGCGCGGAGGCGGAAGGGCTTTAGGAGGCTGTCTTCGTTGAGCGACATT
>DASWUZ010000176.1:0-10620 GCA_036401395.1 Acidisarcina sp. | reverse complement strand
CACCCAGCGCTTCAGCCATAACGTCCTGGACGGCGTAAGCCTCAGCCAGCGTCTGCGGGCGAAGTTCAGTCGGCAGCTCCGCGATCGGCTGTAGCGTACGCCGACCCTCAAGCAGCAGTTCAGCCGCCTGCCGCATACGGTCGCTTTCAATGGGAGTCAACACAGAATTCGATACACTCATGGTGCCGATCCTACTAGGCGGAACCGCTGCGCGGGAGGTCCCGTGGGGCAAACCGTATCGCAAGCTCTCCGACAGACCCTTAGATGCAATGAGGGGAAAATATACGCCAACTGCGGGCCAAGCCCAAGGTAACCCATATAATGCATGGTACCGGTTACGAGAGCCGATAATATAACCTTTAGAGGCCACCACACCCGTTATCAGAGGCGTTAATATAACTTGTATAAGCCGCAACACCAGTTACTTCACCGCCGAAAAGTAACCGGTAAAACGCCTCAAAGGGGGTACCCCATTTTGCGGTTTCGGTCTCATGCCGCACCGTTCTGGTGCGTTCTCCTCCAACTCGCCGTCGCGGTGCCACACTTCCCGTATCATCTGGTAGGGCCGCGCCCGCGTTCTATCCACAGAAATTTAACCGCCTCCAGTTGAACACGTCTCACCAGTTGAGGTCACCATGCTCATCCGCAAACCGAACGACATCCCCTCCTCCGAAATCACCCCAAAGTCGGCTTTCCTGAACCGCCGGGCCTTCATGGCCGCCGCAGCTGCTGGCGTCGGGGCCCTTTCCTTTGATGGACTTGCAGGAATCATCAACCCCCGCACCACGGTCCATGCCGCCAACAAATTGAACGTCACCAAGAGCCCGCTCTCGACCACCGGAGAACCCCTCACCAGCTACGCCGACATCACCCACTACAACAATTACTACGAATTTGGCACCGACAAATCCGACCCCGCCGAACACGCCGGCAAGCTCCAGACCCGCCCCTGGACCATCTCCGTCGAGGGTATGGTGAAGAAACCAAAGACTTTCGACATCGACACCCTCCTAAAACTCCGGCCCCAGGAAGAGCGAGTCTACCGTTTCCGCTGCGTAGAGGCCTGGAGCATGGTGATCCCTTGGGCAGGCTATTCTCTGTCGGAATTCATCAAGCAATGCGACCCGCTGCCGGGCGCTAAGTACGTGCAGTTTCTATCAGATGTAGATAAGAAATCGATGAACGGGCTGGGCGGCTTTTCGGGCATTAACTGGCCCTACTCCGAGGGGCTGCGGATGGACGAGGCGATGCATCCGCTCACCCTGCTAACCTTCGGACTCTACGGCGAAGAGCTCCCCAACCAGGACGGCGCACCCGTAAGGCTAATCGTTCCATGGAAGTACGGTTTCAAGTCCGCCAAAGCCATCGTCAAGGTCAAGTTCCTCGACAAAATGCCCCGCACGACCTGGAACGATCTGGCGCCGGGTGAGTACGGCTTCTACTCCAACGTGAACCCCAACGTAGACCACCCCCGCTGGACGCAGAAAAGCGAGCGCGTGATCGGCGCGTCCCTCTTCAAGCAGCGCAAGGCAACCCTCATGTTCAACGGGTACGGCGACCAGGTTGCGAGCCTCTACAATGGGATGGATTTGAAGAAGAATTTCTAAACCTCTGCAAGCGCCCGCGAGCAGGGGGACGCCCACCCGAAGAAAAGTCTCCGCCTATGTCTCCTCTCCAGTTGAAGATTTTGAAGGTTTTCGTCTTCGGCACCTGCCTGGCACCCGCCTTGTGGTTGGTCTATCACCTGGCAACCAACAATTTGGGCCCTGATCCCACGGCAAAGGTGACGTTCTTTACGGGCCGGGCGACCTTGCGTTTGATGGTGATTTCGCTGGCGATCACGCCAGTGCGGCGACTCTCGCCCAAGCTGGCGTGGCTTATCAAGTTCCGGCGAATGCTGGGCCTGTTCGCGTTCTTTTATGGATGCCTGCACTTACTGACGTACGTCGGGCTCTACGCGAACTTCGACATTCACGCGATGATCGACGACATCACGCACCGGAATTTCATCGTCGCTGGCCTCGTCGCGTGGGGTCTGATGGTGCCCCTTGCTCTGACATCTACGAAGTGGTCGATTCGCAAGCTTGGCGGCAAACGCTGGCAGACTCTGCACCGGCTCGTCTATGTCTCGGCCATCGCGGGGGTCGTGCACTACTGGTGGAAGGTGAAGCCCGGCGACCGCGCTCCACTGCTCATTACCGTGATGCTGGCCTTGTTGCTGGCGACGCGACTCGTTTTCATGTGGATGTCTTCGCGGAAACGTCTGGCAGCGCAAGCGGCCTGACAACTCGCGCCCTCAAATTTTGTTTGCCATCCGCTGTCACTTGGTTTTGGCCGCTGGCTGCTTTTCGAGCAATTAGGCGCAACTTGCGTACCAGCGAGTGGTTTATACCTGGGTAATAGTCTGTGGTAGGGGTCTATCCCATGCGCAAAGTCTTCGCATCAATCGTGGCCGTTTTCTTTCTGGCGACTACGGCATCGCCGTCGTGGCCGCAGGTTGCGCAGGGCACTAAGCAGCCCGCCCTTCGCCACTCAGGTCTGCCGGGGCGCTCAAAAACTCAGAATCCCAACATTCCGCTCACCGATCAGGAGCGAGCATCCCAGATGCTGAACCGGTTCACCTTCGGACCTCGCCCCGGCGATCTGGCGGCTGTCATGCAGGTGGGGTCGGAGGCATGGTTCGAGCAGCAACTGACCCCGGACGCAATCCCCGATGCGACGTTGACCAAACGGCTCGCGGATTTCCCGGCCCTCAACCTGCCCGTCGCCCAGCTGATAGCAGACTATCCAACCAACCAGATACTTCGCGCTGTTACCGAGGGCAAGCGGCCAATGCCGCAAGACCCCACGCTCGCGGCCGTTTATCAGGTGCTAGTTGAGAAATACATTCGTCAACAGCAGGAACAAAAGGCGGCCGGGGCTGCAGCTGCGCTCGCGGTCGCTCACCTGCCTGCTCAGAGGCCATCCGACGTTAAGCTGGATGCTGGGATGGGGATGGATCCCACATCTAAAATGCGAGATGTGGGGCAACCGCTTCAGGGCCAGACGCCGACGAGCCCGCCCGCGCAAGAGCAGACTTCCACTATGCAAACGGGTGCAATGCAAACCGAGGTAATGCAGACCGGCGCAGGCATGGCGATGACTCCTGACCAGATCGCGGCCCAGGCCGACGCGAAAAAGGCCGCGCAGAAGAAGCTCGATCAGGCAGCGGCGCAGTTGCTCGCCGATCAGTTGCTCGGCCTGCCAAAGAACCAGCGAATGGCGGCAATTCTAAAGTTGCCCGTCGACCAGCGCATCGTGCTGACAACCAACGTGGCCGACCCGCAGAAGGGCCTGTTAAACGCCGACTTCAATCCCCGCGAACGCGAGATCTTCGGCGAGATGGGCGGGGGGCCCGACGCTGCTTACGTGCTCGATAACGAACTGCAACAGGCAAAGATCGTTCGCGCGATCGTGAGCGAGCGCCAACTGCAAGAGGTGATGACCGACTTCTGGTTCAACCACTTCAACATTTTCATCCATAAGGATTCTGACCAGTTCTACGCCGCCGGATACGAGCGCGACGCCATCCGCCCCCACGCCCTGGGCAAATTTCGCGACCTGCTGCTGGCTACGGCGCAGCATCCGGCCATGCTCGTCTACCTCGATAACTGGCTAAGTATCGGGCCCGACTCCATGGCCGCTGGTAAGCCAAAGCCCAGCGCGAAGCCCCCAGCCAAGCCCCAGGCCCAGCGCGGTCTCAACGAGAACTACGGGCGCGAAGTGATGGAGCTGCACACTGTCGGCGTAAACGGCGGCTACACCCAGTCCGACGTAACGAATCTGGCGAAGATCCTCACCGGATGGACGGTCGATCATCCGGAGTTAGGCGGCCCATTCCTCTTCGACCCGAAAAAGCATGAGCCGGGACCGAAGAAGTGGTTTGGGCAGACGGTGCCGGAGAATGGCTACAACGAAGGCCGCGATGCGCTGGTGTGGCTCGCCGCACAGCCGCAGACCGCGCACTTCATCAGCTACAAGCTGGCGCAGCGGTTTGTGGCGGACAGGCCGCCCACGGCGCTGGTCGACCGCATGGCCGCGACCTTCCTCAGCTCCGATGGAGACATCAAGGAAGTGCTGCGCACCATGGTGCATTCGCCGGAATTTAACTCGCGGAAGTATTACCGCGACAAGGTCAAGACGCCGCTCGAATTTGTAGCTTCGGCATTTCGTGCGACGGGGACTAATCCGACCAACGCGGGCGCGCTGGTTGGTGTGCTTCGCAACATGGGCGAGCCGCTGTACCAGATGTTGCCGCCGACCGGGTACGCAATGACGGCCGACGCCTGGATGAACTCCGGCGCGCTGGTCGACCGGCTCAACTTCTCGCTGCAACTGGCAAACAGCAAGATCGGCAACATCAAGTTCGACGCGCCTCACCTGCTCGCGGCGGGTCTGCTCGCACGACCCGCGATCCAGTCAGAGGGGCGGGCTCCGCTCCACACCGCTTCCATGCTTCAAGCTGGAAATGCCGGCGCACCGAGCGGCGCTGAAGAAGCGCTGCGTCTGATGGAGACGGTACTGATTGATGGGCAAGTTTCGGCCAAGACTAACGGTGTGATTCAGGGGCAGATCGTCAGCGATTTAGGGGCTAAGCCTCCGGTAGACGCTTCCCAGACGCTGGATACTATGACGGCTTTAATTTTAGGATCGCCTGAGTTTCAGATGCGGTAGTAGCAAGATCCACTGCTATGTCGACAGAAGGTTCTCTCACCATTGCGTCCTTCGAGCCTAACTATGCGTTTGTCCGGTGTCGCCAACATCCCTATAAGTGCTGAGTTCGCTTGGACGATTCGCGTCAGTTTATCCATGTCGTAACGGGTCCGGCGACCGTTGCCTGGCCTGTCCCCCGCTGGTTGAGCACATGCTGATTACCAGCCAATAGCAGCCAAGTAATTAGCAATCACTAATCGATTACCCGGACTGAGACATTCCTGGATCTTAGGTTAACGCCTATCAAAATAAGTACACCTCAATCGTTCAGGACACATTGAAGCGACTTATTTGCCTAGGACCAATGAAGAGGTCAGGGGCGTGTTTTCGGAGGAGTCGCCTACGAAGACGGTGAACTTGCCGGGGTCGGCGCGCCAGTCGTGGGCGGATTCGTCCCAGTACGAGAAGGAGCGCTTGTCGAGATTGAGCGTTATGTGCTGGGATTGGCCAGGGTCGAGGCGGACTTTCTGAAAGCCCTTTAGCTCTCGTACAGGTCGCTTCGCCTTTGCGGACGGGTCGCCAAGGTAGAGTTGCGCGACCTCCGCCCCGGCGCGGCTGCCGGTGTTTCTAACGTCGAAGGACACGGTGAATTCATAAGGGCCGGCACCGGGCGCGACGGCGAGGTTGTCGAAGGAAAAAGTAGTGTAGCTGAGGCCAAAGCCGAAGGGAAAGAGCGGCTTCTTGTTCATCGAGGTGTAGTAGCGATACCCGACATAGAGGCCTTCGGCGTATTTGACGTGGGGCACTTGACCCTCAGGCGTGGCCGGCGCGTAGTAGTTGTCGTGGGTGGGGTTTTCTTCCCAGGACCGTTCAAAGCTTATGGGCAGCTTTCCTTCGGGGGAGCGCATGCCGAAAAGGATTTCGCTAATGGCGGTGCCGCCCTCCTGGCCCGGGTACCAGTTGTGCAGCAGCGCCGGAACACCTTCAAGCCACCGATGCGTATCCACATCGCCGCCGCCGGTGAGGGTAACGATGGTGTGTTTATTCAGGCCGCTGATTTCGTGAATGAGCTCGTCCTGACCGTAGGGAAGTTGGAAGGTGCGGTCGAATCCCTCGCTCTCGGTCGAGGGGCCAAAGCCGGCCGCGATTACAACCGCGTCAGCGATGGATGCAATCTTCTTCGCCTCAGCAGAAATGAGGTCTGATGCGGCCCGGATGCCGAGTCCTATATCCGGCGTGGCGGAGCCAGGCAGATAGTCAATTTGGATCGCAACGGCCTTGCCCCCGGTCATGGGGACTTCTACGAACTTGGGTGCCTGGCCCTCGTGGCGGGTCTGCTCTAGAACTAGCTTCCCGTCCACCATTAATTTGAAGACATCGTTGCCACCGGTCGCAGCAAGGATGAGGTAGTCGCCTGAGGCCGCCGGGGTGTAACTCGCCGTATAACGGATGCTTTGGGGCTTGCGCGCTGGGGGCGCCCATTCGGCTGGCGTCCACTGCGCGATGCGCGGCATGGAACGGGTCTCCGCAGGCCCTGTGAAGCTCGCGTTGTCAAATGTCTCGACTTTGACGGTAGGCTGCCACGGATTGGTGGTTGACTTGCCGTCGCCGTCGCTGAACTGGGTTCCGCGGAAGATTTCCTCTTCCGTCGGCAGACCACGCGCGTAGAGCACGTTGACCTTCCCCCCGAGTTGATTGCTCATGCCGGTGAGGAGACTGACTGCGTCGTAGGGGGTCACCGTCGAGCTGCCGCCGGCGCCGGGGACCGCTGGCCAGGCGTTCGGGCCCAGGACGGCCACGGTGTGTATGGTGGCAGGATCAAGCGGGAGCAGGTTGCCCTCGTTTTTCAGGAGGACGATGCTTTCGCGGGAATCATCGAGCGCGACCTGGCGGCCCTGCTGGTTATAGAGCGGAACGCTGGGGTCGAGCTGATCGTGGTCAAGGAAGCCGAAGCGGATCGCAGTGCGGAAGATGCGGCGCACTTTTTCATCAATAGTGGCCTGCGTGACTTGGCCGCTTTGCACGGCGGGGAGCAGGGTCTTGCGGTTCATGAATTTCGCGTCGGGCATCTCCAGGTCGAGACCGTTGTTGGCGGCGGCGACTCCATCGTAGGTAGCGTCCCAGTCAGACATCAGGATGCCGTCGAACCCCCACTCCTTCTTAAGCACTTGCAGGTTTAGGAAAGGACTCTGGGTGGCATGGACACCGTTGATGAGGTTGTAGGAGTTCATCACGGCACCGACATGAGCGACCTTTACAGCTGCTTCAAAGGCAGGCAGATAGAGTTCGCGGATAGTTCGCTCGTCGGCATCGGAGCTGGCGTTGTGGCGGTCCCACTCCTGGTTGTTGAGCGCGTAGTGCTTGACCGTGGCGATGACGCCCTGGCTCTGCACGCCTTCGATGTAAGGGACCGTGGTGTGCGCCGAGAGATAGGGGTCTTCGCCGAAGTATTCAAAGTTGCGGCCGTTCATCGGAGCGCGGTAAATGTTAACGCCGGGTGCGAGCAGGAAGTGGACACCACGAGCGTGGGCGTCCTGCGCGATGGACTCGCCGGTCCGGCGCACGAGCTCGGGGTCCCACGACGCGGCCAGGCCGATGCCCGCTCCATAGGCAGTGTCGGGCCCCCAGGTGCGCACCCCGTAAGGGCCGTCTGACATTTTGAGCCGCGGGAAATTGATCTCGGGAATGGCGCGGATGAACATGCTGTCCTGGCCGCCGATAAGGTCTATCTTCTGCTCAAGGGTGAGCTTGGCGATCATGGCATCGACGCGCTGTTCGATGGCCGGGCTATCGGGGACTGGGCCTTTGTCCTGTGCTCTACATGCGGCTGTGACGGTGAGAACAGAGAGGCCGATAAAGACAATTGCCGCTGCGGGGCGAAGATTGAGTGAGGGCAAGTGGGTGCGCTCCTTGTGCGCTGATTAGCCTAACAAAAAATTGCGGTGGTGGTCGAAGGGCGGTCCTATACTTGACTAGAGGTAAGCTTATGACAACGCTCAAATGTGAGCCTTCCGGATGAACTCGACCGATTCGTAATGGCTAAGGTTGAGGAAGGGAACTATGCTGATGCCAATGAAGTTGTGCTGACGGCGCTTCGCAACCTGGAGCGCGAGGAGCGAGAGTTTGAGGTGGCACAGTCAGCACTTCGCGCTGACATTCAGGAAGGTCTGGAGAGCGGTCTAGCTGAGGGCGACCCGTTGGGGATGGCCCAGCAGCATCTCCGCAACCTGACCTCGCTCACGCTATGAAATCGGCACGCTATAACCAAAACATGGCTCGTCCAGATATCGGCTATTTATCATGATCGGATGAATGTGCCCGTAGTTGTATTCCTACTCTCGGTTGCAGTCCCTCTTTCTTCTATCACCCCGGTGAACGGCCAGACTCCTACGACCAAAACGCACCAGATTTCGAACGACGTCCACCAGCTTTACTAGAGGATCAGAACGACAGGGGAGGCAGTCTTCCCCCACCGACTTATGGGGCAGATTCAGACGCCCGCGATGCGGTAAGGCGAACCCAAGTGAAGGCGTTGTTGTCAGCCGGAAAGATCCAGACGGCCCGCGACTTTCATGATGCGGCCTACATCTTTCAACATGGCCAGGAAGCTAATGATTACATGCTGTCTCACATTCTCGCGGTAGAAGCCGTTGTTAAGGGCGATGCCACCTCAAAATGGATTTCAGCTGCTTCGTTAGATCGATATCTTCAGGCAATTGGAAAGGGACAGGTTTTCGGGACCCAATACTTCACCCCAGCTCCACCCACACAAGAGGTGCCACGAACAACACAGGAGCCATTTGATCGGAAGCTGATGCCGGATGCCCTTCGTCTAGATTTCTGTGTGCCAACTCTTGAACAGCAGTCGCTCAATATGAAAGAGTTCGATGCCAAGCGATATCCCGCAGGAATTCTTCCGCCTGGTTGCGCGCGGTGATCGCGTCCCGCCGAATAAGAGTGCGACAGTATGCGGCGGCCAACGCTTCATTTGACGGACGCTACCCTTTCTAACCGGAAAGCCGCTGCCTTGAAATCTCCTCGCAGTTGTAGGTCAACACCCTTCGACATCCAATATGCACCGCTCGCAGTTGCAGGTGCTTCGTGGGCGCTGCCCTCGATCCAAACAAGCCGGTAGTCAGCCTTGGGGTCGAGGCCGCGCAAAAACACAGTGGGAAACGGGTAGAAGAAAGAACTCGAATGTAGGAACGCGAAGACCACGGCCTGCGATCCGTCATTTGCCACTGACTCGGTTACAGAATATTCGCTGCCGTTGCGGGGAGAGACCAGGCGATAAAGCGCGCCATGCTGTACCGTCTCGCGAATCTGCTTATAGGCGGTAATGAGCCGGGTCGCCGTGGCGAAATCTTCAGGCTTCCACTTCAGCAGGTTTGCGCCAATACCGAGACCGCCCTGCATCGACGACAGCAAGCGGTATTCAAGCGAAGTAGTGCGGTCGTTAAATCCGCTCGGCGTGTCGGTGACCCAGGCCATCATCACGCCGGGGGTGTACGCGTAGGTGAAGCCGTCCTGAATAGTGAGCCGATCGAAGGCGTCGGTGTTGTCGGAGGGCCAGACTTCGTCGGTGTAGTGCAGGATGCCAAGGTCGACGCGGCCGCCACCGCCCGAGCAGGACTCTATTTCCACGCCGGGATGAGCGGCCCGCAGCTGCTTCAAGATGGAGTAGAGGTTTTCGGTGTACTTGACGTAAACCTGCTTCTCATTTTCGGCGCCAACAGCGTCCCACCCAGGCTCGGCCCAGTTGCGGTTGTAGTCCCACTTGAGAAAGGCAATATCGTTTTCTTTAAGAATTTTATCGAGAAAGTTATAGACGTATTCGCGCACGTCAGGGCGCGCCAGGTTGAGCACGAGCTGATTGCGGCCCTCGGTGCGCGGGCGCCCAGGAAAGTTTAGAGCCCAGTCAGGATGGGCGCGGTAGAGATCGCTGTCGGGGTTGACCATCTCCGGCTCGACCCATAGGCCGAAGTCCATGCCGAGCGCATGAACGCGCTTGATCAGCGAGCCCAAACCGTTCGGGAACTTGGCGGGGTTGACATACCAGTCCCCCAGGCCTGCGTGGTCTGTGTTGCGCTGCCCAAACCATCCGTCGTCCATCACGAAGCGCTCAACGCCGATGCTCGCGGCCTTTTCGGCGAGCGCCGTCTGTCCCGCTTCGTTGACGTTGAACTCAGTCGCCTCCCACGAGTTGTAGATCACCGGCCGGGGCTTGGGGTGAGGTGCCTGCGGCAAAATCGAAGCCAGCTGAAAGCGATGCATGAGGCGCGAGGCGCCGCCAAGTCCGTCACGCGTATATCCCGCATAAAAAACCGGCGTATCAAGGTGCTCGCCCGGCGCGAGGCGATAGCCAAAGTCGAATGGGTTGAATCCGCCGGTGACGCGCACAGCCCTGAGCTGGTCCTGTTCGACAGTGATGCGCCACGAGCCGCTCCACGCCAGCGCGCCGAACCAAACATCGCCGTGGTCCTGGTCCTGCTGGCCGGGGTCGGCCTGAGCTGCCGAGCCCCGCTGGATGGCGAACCAGGGGTTGTTCTGATGGCTGGTGGATCCGCGGCGGCTCTCGAGCACGCGCACGCCCGCGCGGATAGCCTCGTGTTGCAGGTTCCCTTCGCCGGCCCATCGCCCCGTCAGATAAGAGAGGAAATAATCGGTGCCGGGCGGAAGGTTCCACGTTGCGGCAGCCGCCTGCTCAATGACGAGCGGCTGCTGGGTCGCGTTCTCGATAGTGGCTGAGCGGCCCAGCATTCCGGTAGCAGCGTCAATCTTGTAACGCAGCTCGACGCGGACATCGCGGAGAATGTCTGTCATCTGGATGGTCAGCGTGGCCCCGTCGATCTTGTGCGAAACATAGTGCAGCACAAGGTCCCGGTTGCCATCGGGAAAGGTAATCTTCAGAGCCGGCTCGACGTAAAG
>DASWUZ010000175.1:0-2206 GCA_036401395.1 Acidisarcina sp. | reverse complement strand
CGAGTGCCGCATGACCCGCATCGCCGGCGAGATGTTGGCCGACATCGATATGGAGACGGTCGACTTCGTCCCCAACTACGACGAGTCAACCTTCGAACCCTCCGTACTTCCGACTCGCATTCCCAACCTGATCGTGAATGGGTCGAACGGCATCGCCGTAGGAATGGCGACGAATATTCCTCCGCACAATTTGACTGAGGTTGTAAACGCGGCCATCGAAATGGTGAAGGACCCGAAGGCGGGGCTCGCAGAAGTCCTCAAGCACGTCCAGGGGCCGGACTTCCCCACGGGCGGGTTTATCTACGGGCGCAGCGGCATCGCCGAGGCCTATCGCACCGGCCGCGGCCGCTTCCTGATGCGCGCGAAGTGCGTGATCGAGACCTCGGCCAAAGACCGCCAGTCGATCATCGTTAAAGAGATTCCTTACCAGGTCAACAAGGTCAAGCTGATCGAGCGCATCGCCGAGCTGTATCACGAAGGCGTGATCACCGACATCGACCGCGACAACTTCCGCGACGAGAGCGACCGCGACGGCATGCGCATCGTCATCGGTCTTAAGCGCGGCGCGGAATCGCAGATCGTGCTGAACCAGCTCTACAAGCACACCCAGATGCAGGAAGGTTTTTCGATGATCTTCCTGGCCGTCGTCAATGGCCAGCCGAAGGAGCTGCCGCTACACGTAGCAATCCAGCACTTCATCGATCACCGTGTTGAAGTCGTCCGCCGCCGCACCGCGTTCCTCCTCCGCAAGGCCCGCGAGCGGGAACACATCCTCGAAGGCTACAAGATTGCCCTCGACAATCTCGACCAGGTCATCCGCATCATCCGTGG
Organism: Acidisarcina sp.; assembly: GCA_036401395.1. GTDB lineage: Bacteria > Acidobacteriota > Terriglobia > Terriglobales > Acidobacteriaceae > DASWUZ01. Next base: position 1,375 of record DASWUZ010000175.1, on the reverse strand, counting down.
CTCCGGCAGCAGGGCCGAGGCGCGCGAAAATTTGCGGGCCTTCTCGCTCAGCAAAGACATCGTCATCAAGCTCGACAAGGACACCGTCTTCGTTGAGGGCGAGTCGGGCCTGAGCTATCGCCAGATCGATGCCGTCCTCGAACTGCAGCTCTATCGCCTCACCCAACTCTCGATCGACGAAATTATCAAGGAGCTGGGCGAAGTGCGAGACCGCATCGCCGAGTACGAAACCATTCTCGGCAGCGAGAAAAAACTTCGCAGCGTGATCGTCAAAGAACTCGAAGACGTTCGCGACAAGTTCGGCGACGCACGCCGCACCCAGATTCTCGACGAGACAGCCGAACTGCAACTCGAAGATCTCATCGCTGACGAACAAGTCGCAGTGACTGTGTCACATTCCGGTTACCTCAAGCGCACGCCCATCTCGACCTACCGCCAGCAGCGTCGCGGCGGCACGGGCCGCCTCGGCATGAAGACGCGCGACGAAGATTTCGTCTCCCAACTCATCGTGGATTCGACTCATGCTTACCTGCTCTGCTTCACCAACAAGGGTCGCGTCTACTGGCTCAAGGTCTATGAAATTCCCGACGTAGGCGCAGCCGGCAAAGGCAAGTCCATGGCCAGCCTGCTCAACCTGCAGCCCGGCGAAAACGTGCGCAACATCCTTCCCGTCCGCAACCTTGAAGAGGAGGGTAAATACATCTTCTTCGCCACGCAAAAAGGCACCGTCAAAAAAACCCCGCTCAAGGATTTCTGCAACGTGCAGTCGCGCGGCATTATTGCCATCGGCATCGATAACGATGATGAGCTCATCGGCGCGCGCCTTACCGACGGCTCGCAGGTCGTTTTCCTCGCGACCCATGACGGCATGGCCATTCGCTTTGAAGAGAGCGACGTCCGCTCCATGGGGCGTCCTGCTTACGGCGTGCGCGGCATCGACATCGCCAAGAACGACTACGTGGTCGGCCTCGCGATCACTCCTAAAGAACGCGCCCAAAACGGCGAAGGCGCGAACAGCCCCAGCCTCATCCTCTCCGTGACTACGCAGGGCTTCGGCAAGCGCACCGATGTGGACGCGTATCGTCTGCAGTCCCGCGGCGGCAAGGGCGTGATCAATCTCAAGACCATGGCGCGCAACGGCAAGGTGCAGTCGATTCAACTCGTCGATGAGACTTCGGAGCTGATGGTGATCAGCCAGTACGGCAAGATCATCCGCATCGATACGAAGACGATTCGCGCCGCCGGCCGCTCCACCCAGGGCGTCCGCCTGCTCAACCTCGAAAACGACGACAAGGTAGCTGCCGCTGTAGTAATCCCCCCAGAGGAAGCCAAGATCGATCCCGAAGGCGGCACGCTGCTGCAATAACCTGGCGGT
>DASWUZ010000174.1:0-10491 GCA_036401395.1 Acidisarcina sp. | reverse complement strand
ACCCCCGGCAAACCCGGGGCCGGACAGTTCCTCGCTTAGGAACAACGCCCATCCCGCCGCCGTCCAGCTTCTCCAGGATGCGGAAGTACGAAATAGTCGTGTCAATCAGGGAAGAATCGCGCGAGGCATGGTTCAGGATGCGGTCAATCAGGGCTATAGCGAGGGAAGACCCAAATCAGTGCGCGGCTACGGCCGGCAGGATGTCTTCGGCGTCGACCCATTGGGTGGGGTAGATGCCGGTGTAGCAGGCGGTGCAGTAGTGGTTGCCTTCGCCGCCGTTGCAGGCTTGTTCGAGTCCGTCTAGCGATAGGTAGGCGAGCGAGTCGGCTTCGATAAACTGGCGTATCTCTTCCACGGATTGGTTGGCGGCTATCAGTTCGCGCTTGCTCGGCGTGTCGACGCCGTAGAAGCAGGGCGAGATGGTGGGCGGACAGCTTACGCGGAAGTGGACTTCCGTAGCCCCTGCGGCGCGGACCATCCGCACGATCTTGCGGCTGGTCGTGCCGCGAATGATGGAGTCGTCGATGAGCACGATGCGCTTGCCCTCCAGCAAATTGCGGACTGGGTTGAGCTTCAACCGCACACCAAAATCGCGCACGCGCTGCTCAGGCTCTATGAAGGTGCGGCCGACATAATGGTTGCGGATGAGGCCGAAGCGGAAGGGCAGCCCACTCTCGGCGGCATAGCCGATGGCGGCGGTCACGCCCGAGTCGGGTACCGGCACGACAAGGTCGGCAGGCACGGCGGATTCGCGCGCCAATTGGCGACCCATCTCTTCGCGGCTGTCCTGCACCCAGCGGTTGAAGACTTTGCTGTCGGGGCGGGAGAAGTAGACGTGTTCAAATATGCAGCTGGCCTGCGGCACGCCGGTGGCATACTGGCGCGAGGTGACTCCATCGCGGGTGACCATGACGAGTTCGCCGGGGGCTACGTCGCGTTCATACTTGGCGTGGAGCAGGTCGAAGGCGCAGGTCTCCGACGCGAAGACGATGGTATCCGGGCCGCCGGGGTTCGAGATGCGGCCCATCGAGAGTGGCCGGAAGCCGCGTGGATCGCGGGCCGCGAAGATGCGGTCGCGGGTCATCATCACGATCGAGAACGCGCCCTCCACCTGGCCGAGCGAGTCGGCGATGGCGTCGACGAGGGTGTTTTCTTTCGAATGCGCGATGAGTTGCACGATGATTTCGGAGTCGCTGGTGGTCTGGAAGAACGCCCCGGCGCGTTCGAGCTTCAGTCGGACGTTGCCGAGGTTGACGAGGTTGCCGTTGTGGGCAATGGCGATGAGGCCCTTGGTCGAGTCGACGCGAATGGGCTGCGCATTAAGCAGAGCCGAGTCGCCGGTGGTCGAGTAGCGGGTGTGGCCGATGGCAAGCTCGCCGGGCAGCTTGGCGATCACTTCGTCGGTGAAGATGTCAGCGACGAGGCCCATGCCCTTGATGTTCGACAGATGGGTGTAGTCGGCGGTGGCGATGCCGGCGGATTCCTGGCCTCGATGCTGGAGGGCGTAGAGGCCGAGGTAGGCCTGGCGGGCTGCGTCGGGGTGGCCGTGGATGGCAACTACCCCGCATTCTTCTCTTAACTTGTCGTAGACTGGGTCGGGCTTGTTGGGGTCGTCCGAACCCACACATGTCGCGATAGTGCCGCGCCATGTATGGGGCACCCGGCATTCTTCTCTTAACTTGTCATCTTGGGCCAGCAGGGAGTTTGGCGATCCCACACGTGGCGCAAAAGAGCTGCGCCACGTGTGGGGCACCCGATTTTCGGGTAGTCCGCCACTCTCTGTTCCGGGTAGACCTTCCATGATGAGGTTGGTCATGCGACTACCTCATCGCGCAGGGTGGCTTCAAGCGCGGTTGACCAGGAGTCCTTCAATTCGGACAACTTCGATTCAATAACGATGCCACCCTCGATCGCTATGACCAACTTGTCGCTGATTGTTTTGCCGAGAGGCCAGACAGCAATACCGAATTCTTCGGCAATGCTTCGAATATCAGCGACAGACGCTTTGGCGCAAGTAACAACTACCTGCGACGGCAGTTCGCTGAAGAGAATTTCGGGGCTATCCACATAAGGCGCTCCAAGCAATTCCGCATCGGCGCCGATACCTTGTAGAAAGGATGCTTTGGCGAGCGCTACGGCGAGCCCGCAACTGGCATCGCAAGCTGAATAAAGGAGTCCTTGCGAGGCTAGGAGAGTCAGTAGTTTCTGCAGCCTCGCCTCCTCTCCCAAGTCCAATTCTGGAGGCCTGCCCCAGACCGATCCCAAAACCTCTCTGGAATACTCAGTTGAGCCGAATTGGCGAAAGAAAGCTGCGGCGGAGTTTGTGTCAAAGACCAGATCGGGCTGTGAGCCTAACCGTAGAAGCGCATCGCCCGTGTGTTGGAAGTGAGCGGGGACGGCCTTGGTTACGTCGTCGAGGATGCCGACGATCCCTATAACGGGCGTCGGATAAATTCCTTCGCCGCGGGTCTCGTTGTAGAGGGAAACATTGCCGCCAGTAACAGGCGTGCCGAGCGCGAGGCAGGCTTCCGAAATGCCATCGATGGCGGCAGAAAGTTGCGCCATGATTTCCGGCTTTTCGGGGTTGCCGAAGTTTAAGCAGTTAGTCGCGGCTACCGGAGTCGCTCCAGTACAGGCGACTTTGCGCGCCGCTTCGGCGACGGCGTGCATGGCCCCCAGCTTGGGGTCGAGATAACACCAGCGGCCGTTGCCGTCGAGAGCCATCGCAAGGCTGCGTTCGTGACCCGGCGTTCCGGTACCCTTGATCCGCATCACGCCCGCTTCGCCGCCAGGGCCCTGCACCGTGTTGGTCTGCACCATCGACTCGTACTGCTCAAACACCCAGCGCTTCGAGCAGATATTTGAAGAGGCCAGCAGCTTCTTGAGATCAGCAGTGTAGTCGCGGGACTTGCTTAACTCAGCTAAGACTTCAGGCGGAGGATCGAGCGGTACAGGAGCCTTCCAAACCCCGACCGGCCGATGATAAAGCGGAGCATCATCTGTCAGTGACTGGTTAGGAATATCGGCGACCAATTCGCCATGATGCCGAATGCGCAGACGCGGTTGGCCGATCACTTCGCCAACAACAACCGCATCCAAGCCCCACTTCTCAAAAATCTGCGTCACCTCGCTGGCGCGATCGCCGTCAGCGACCAGCAGCATACGCTCCTGCGACTCGCTAAGCATGATCTCGTAGCTGGTCATGCCGGTTTCGCGCTGGGGGACGAGGTCGAGTTCGACCTCAACGCCGACGCCCCCGCGGGCGCCCATCTCGCAGGTGGAGCAGGTCAGCCCTGCCGCGCCCATGTCCTGGATGCCGACAATCGCGCCTGTGCGCATCGCTTCGAGGCACGCCTCCAGCAGCAGCTTCTCCATGAAGGGGTCGCCCATCTGCACGTTGGGCCGCTTTTGCTCCGAGCCTTCCTTGAACTCCTCGCTGGCCATGGTCGCGCCGTGGATGCCGTCGCGCCCCGTCTTTGCGCCGACATAGATCACAGGGTTGCCGATGCCCGATGCCTTGGCGTAAAAGATTTCATCCATCCGCACCAGGCCGAGGGCAAAGGCGTTGACCAGCGGGTTGCCAGAGTAGCAGCTCTCGAACTTCGTCTCGCCGCCCAGGTTGGGCACGCCGAAGCAGTTGCCGTAGGAGGCAACGCCGCCGACCACGCCCTCCATTATGGAGTGGTTTTTGCGGAGCGTCTCAGGACTCTCGTCGGTGCCGTCGGAAGTAATCGGCCCGAAGCGTAGCGAATCCATCACAGCCAGCGGCCGCGCCCCCATAGTGAAGATATCCCGCAAAATGCCGCCGACGCCGGTAGTCGCGCCTTGGAACGGCTCTATATAGGAGGGGTGATTGTGCGATTCAATCTTGAAGGCGCAGGCCCAGCCATCGCCCACATCGATGATGCCCGCGTTTTCACCGGGCCCCTGGACGACGCGGTCGCTCTTCGTCGGCAACCGTTTCAGATGCACGCGCGATGATTTGTAGGAGCAATGCTCGCTCCACATCACGCTGAAGATGCCAAGTTCGGTAAGGCTGGGGGTGCGGCCGAGCGCGGCTAAGATTTTTTCGTACTCTTCCGCAGTGACGCTGTGCTGCGCCAAAAGTTCACGGGTGACGGAGGCGGGCACAGGGGCTGCGGCGGATTCCGGCATAGGGGCTGCCACGGCTTCGACGGGGGCCACGGGTAGCGTTTCTGGTTTCATTAGCAGGAAGTCTTATTGTCGCATGGCCTGCTGGATTGGCTATCAGGTAAAACGAGGTGCGCTGCAACGCGGCCTTGCGGGAACGATGTCAGCCAAGCGCGGCGCGGTTCACACGAATGTGTTCCGCCCAGTCCAGCTCAGCGAACTTCACAAGTCATTGGTTCGACGGGCCCGCCGCATCAGCAGAAACGCACCCATACTGCCGAGCCAGAGGGTCAAGGGGTACGCGGCAAGCCGCTCGATCAGCCCTATACCGAGGCCGAAATCCTGTCCACGGATAAGAAGCAAGGTGGCCACTAACCCAATACTGCCGGCTATGAGTGTTAAGCGCGGTTGTAGTCCTTGCTCCCCGACTGCGGGGGACTCCAGGCCTTTGCTCAGCGACAGCAGCCCATAATTTCCGCACAATAGGTGAATGGCAGCCATGAGGCTATGAACGCCTGGACTGACATCCTCAGGAAACAAGCCCACAGCGAGCACGCCGAGGCCGGATACCGCGAGGATGACAAAAGCTGAAGTCATCAGCGCGCCCCGGCGGAATTGGGGCCGCACCAGAAGTGCGCCAAAGATGATCAGGCAGCCTTGCAGGATGAAGGAGGCATTCATCACAGCATGAAGCGGGGAACATACCCCGGCTCCGGGGGGCAGGACGCAGTGGACCGCGCCCAGGTCGCTGATGTAATCGTGTCTCATGCTGTAGGCCTGCTTCCAGCCCAATCTGGCAACCTGTTCAGCGAGGAAGAACTGGAAGCAAAGCAGCCAAAGCACCGCCCCGGCGCGCGCGCGCAGCCGCGCTATTGGATTTCGGCTCGTCCCATTCATCAAAGCATCCCCTTGGCGTTCGTCTTCGGCCCCGTAGATCGGTTCGGCGCAGTACCACCGAAAAGTTGATCGTCAAGCTAAGTATGAACGAATCGCGAAAGCGGCAGGATTTTTACAATGCTGTCCGTGCAAATGCTATCTTCGGAAAGCCTATGAAAGACAGCTTTTTCAGGCGATATCTGGCTTTGAGCGGCGGGAGGCAGAAGGCTGCTCAGGTACCCTCGCCGGCCAGGGAGGAGCCTCCCGTCCAGTCACAAGCCGCCCCGCCAAATCAGCCCGGCCCTGCCGATCACCTGCGTACGGGTATTCACACTGCCGTTTCGGTTGCAAAGAATGCACTAAAAAGTTCCATATCCCTGCTGGTCATCGTAGTCTTCGCGGTCTCGATCTGGGCATTGTTGTTGCGCTTCGTGTCGCCCAAGCCGCTGATCGTGGTGGACTCCTTTGAAGTCTCTTCCGACATAGAAAAACAAGCAGGCTTCTCGGGCAAGAATGCGGCCGACGTATTCACAGATGAATTGAATGCGGCTGCCTCAGCAGGGGAACGTTTCAAAGGCAATGACTACGCCAGCCCGCACCATTACGGACGCATTCGCAATGTCTTCCGCATCCCGGTGCAAACCACCTATGGCATTCAGTTCAGCGGCGTATCGGTCGACGTGATCATGGATATTTACCGTCGCTTCCGTTACGACGAGTGGCATATCAGCGGGGACATCGTTAAGGCGCAAGCGGACGCTGCGGGTAAAGATTCCGGGAAAGTGGATTTGCGGGTGAGGGTCAAGAGGAGTAACAGCTCAGAAAACTGGGAGCTTGGCAGCGTGGCCGCGGCAGGAGTCAATGCCGGGGTGCAAACGCTGGCCCGGCAAATGCTTAGCCGCGAACAGCCGGAGTTGATGGGCCGGGCAAATTTGCAATGGGCGCTTACGTCTGACCATTCGCCTGCGGGGGAGGCCATTGCCGCGGAGCATTTCAATGAGGCGGTCGAAGACTTCCGTGGCTGGGCCAACAACGAGCCCACCAACCCTTTGCCTTACTACTACCTGTCTATCGCTTACCATTATTGGCCGCAAAGAGGGCAGCAATCGTACGATCTGGCTCTTTGGTCCCAGGAGACGTTGAAGGACTCGACGCGCTGGGAGAAGGGGCGAATGCAGTCATTCGCCGACTGGATCGCCTCTTACTGGCACGGGCCGGCGCAGGCCGGAGACACCGAAAAATATGCGCTCGGAACCGAGGCGTCGGCTGAACTTGAGATGGCAAGTGCCCTCATGGCGAATTCCAACGATAACGGAAGTCGGGATAATGCTGCGACGCGAAAGGCCGCCCTGGATGACATCCAGCGCGCAGAAGACATCCTGAACAAGCTTGTTTCAGAAGGGTCCCCGGACGCTGACACCGAGGAAAACCTGGCTACGGCGAAGGCGCACCGGGCTGACATATATGCAAATTTGTTCGCAGCCGGTGGCCCTGCTGCTGCCACTGGAGATGATTTGGTCCGCGCCTATGCAGATGATAAAGCCGCGATTGCAATCATGAACCGGATCATCCGCGAAGAGCCTGACAGCGCCGGTTTTCACTCCAATCTGGCTACTGAATATCTGAATACCGGCCGGGTCGGTACCGAGATGAAGGCCCGGGGCATGGGCCTGCCAAACGGGGAGACAGTCGAGAAATGGTATCGGCTCGCCGCAACCGAGGCCGAAGACTCCCTGCACCTGCATCCGCATATGGCCGAGGGGTTAAGCGTAGCGGCCGATGCACTGGAAGCCATCGAGGAAAGGTCGCCGGCACTGGCCGAATCGTCCGACGAGGAGCGGGCGCACGTTTGCCGGGCGATGGATTTGATCGCTCCGGGCTCGTTGTCAGGCGTGGAGCAGTGTTCCGACTTTATGGAGCAGATTACAGGTCAACCGGCGGGTGTTATGGAAGCGGACCAGGGGAATCCTGCAAAAAGCCCAGCCGCCAGGAAGGTTGCACGGAGTGCTGCCGTCAAAAAGTGATGGCGGAGGGAGAGGGATTCGAACCCCCGTTACCTTTCGGTAAAGCGGTTTTCAAGACCGCCTGTTTCAACCGCTCACACATCCCTCCGCGTAAGCAGGACTGAAATAATTGTACGACGGCGAATGTGCCCGTCCCAGCTACCCTGAAGCCGACTTGGCTTGCCACGGGGAAGGCGGTCTGACAACCGCGCTATAATTCCCGCACGAAGGCATGTTGTCCCTGCTTATAACATTGGCTCGCTAAAACTAACATTGCTCATTGAAACAGGACGAGGAGCGAGGGCGCAGGCCGGCGCGAACTTCTCAAGGCGACCATGGATCCGGAACTCTGGCAGCGTATTGAGCCGTTATACCGCGCCGCCTTACAGACTCCCCCAGAGAAGCGCAGCAGCTATATCGCTGGCGCATGCGGGTCGGACGCCGCGTTGCGCCACGAGCTGGAGCGACTCTTCGAGACCGGATCGGGCGATACCAGTCTTGATCCTCATACGCCTGGATCGGGAACCGGAGAATTCATTCCTCGCAGCACCGGCACTCTCACTCCAGGGCAGGTGCTGCTTGGAAGATTCAACATCGTCGGACTGCTCGGCTCCGGCGGAATGGGAGACGTCTATGAGGCGACCGATCTTGAACTAGGAAGGATCGCGCTGAAGACCATTCGCGGGCATATCGCGGGCAATCCGGAAATGCTGTCGCGTTTTAAGAAGGAAGTACAGCTTGCCCGCAAAGTCAGCGGGCCGCACGTGTGCCGAATTCACGAACTATTCGTGATAAGCGGCGGGGCCGGGAGCGATGGGCGCGTCACCCCATCACCCAGGACGCCACCGTACGGTACCCCAACTTCCAATACACCGTCACCCGCGACGCCACCTCCCGGCGAAAGCGAAGCGCCTGACGCGGTCTTCCTGACGATGGAGTTCCTCGAAGGCTTGACCCTGTCCGACACGATCACTCAATCAGGCCCCTTGGCTCCAGCCGAAGCTCAGAAGCTCGCGCTGGCAATCTGCGATGGGCTCGGGATGATCCATTCTGCGGGCATTGTTCACCGCGATCTGAAGAGCCGGAACATCATGGTCGCGATGCGCAATGGTGTACCTACGCCGGTGCTCATGGATTTTGGCCTGGCTCTCGAAGTTGTCGGACGAGGCGCTCAGGTCGCGACAACCATCACCGGGCCAGGGGCCATTGTCGGCACCCCGGACTACATGGCCCCGGAGCAGTTTCAAGGCCGCCACGTCACGCCCGCCACGGATGTCTATGCGTTGGGCATCATTCTTTACGAGATGGTGACGGGGAAACAGCCGTTCTCCGCGCCCACTCCCTTCGAAAACGCTGTCTTGCGGGGTCGGCCCTTTGTTCCCCCATCATCGCTCAAGAAACAGTTGCCCCGCCGATGGGATGAAGTCATCCGGAAGTGTCTGCAGTTTGATCCTGCCCTGCGCTACCAGTCTGCCGCAGCGGTAGCCGATGCCCTGCGAGGCCGGCGAGTGGTCGTCAGCTTTCCGCATAAAGGGCGGTGGGCAATCTATGCCGCACTGGCGCTGGTGCTCGGCTTGCTAACTGCTTCTATAATGCCGGCAGTGAGACAGCGTGTCCACGGCATGATTTTTTCGAGCCGGCAGAAACACATCGCGGTACTGCCCCTCGATTTTGTCAGCGAAGATGCCCAAACCGAGGCGCTCGGTAACGGGTTGATGGATTCCCTTTCAGGCGAGCTCTCGAACCTTAGTGCGGGCGATCAGGCGCTGTGGGTTATCCCCGCCAGCGAAGTACGCAATAAGAACGTGAAAGATGCGGCCGGAGCGCTGCGGCAGTTTGGGGCCACCATAGTCGTCAAGGGGAGTGTCCAGCGGCAGGGCATGGCCGTCCATCTTGCCCTCACCGTCATCGACACTAAGAAGATGCGCCAAATCGGTTTCACCGAGGTAGATAGCGCCACCGGCGACATGGAGGGCATTGAAAACGAGGCGGTAGAGCGCCTTGGCCGGCTGATGAATGTTTCATCCAGCTCGATAAGTTCAGAGATAGTGGGACCCACAAACCCAGCCGCTTATGAAGACTACCTCACTGGTCTCGGCTACATTGAGCGTTATGACAAACCCGGATACCTTGACCTGGCGATAGCTTCGCTGAATAAGGCGGTAGCTACCGACGACCATTTTGCGCTGGGGCTAGCGAAGATTGCGGAGGCCTACAGGCTGAAGTACCAGTTGGATAGAGATGCTCATTGGCTCGTAGAGGCGCAATCCTATTGCGCTCGCGCTGTAGCGATCGACCCTCATTTACCAGCGGTCTTCATAACTCTGGCGCGCATTCATGAGTCCACAGGGAAGTACGATCTTGCAGTGCAGGAGTTCCAGAAGGCACTCGATATCGATCCGCGAAATTCCGACGCACTCACCGGTCTCGCCAAAGCGGACGATAACGCAGGCCGCCTTGTAGAGGCCGAGGCTAACTTCAAGAGGGCCATCGCTCTCAGGCCTGACTACTGGGACGTTTATGAAGAGTTGGGAAACTTCTATGATTCCCACGGTAAAAGTCAGCTGGCCATCGAGCAGTATCGAAAAGCGATAGCCCTTACTCCGGACAACGAGCAGGTCTACGCGAACCTGGGAGGGGCCTATGTAAACCTCGAGGACCCCAAGCTATATGGCGAGGGGGAGAATGCGCTAAAGAAATCCATAGAACTGTCTCCCGAGAACTACGCCGCCTATACCAACCTCGGCTACTTGTACACGGTAGAGCAGCGCTACGCTGAGGCAGCAGCCGCCAACGAACACGCACTCCAGATCAACGACAAGGACTATCGCGTGTGGGCAAATGCTCTAGCAGCCTATGAGTGGCTGCATGAGGGGCAAAAAGCGGCCTTCGCACGCCAGAAGATGCTGCCTCTGTTGCTGGAGGAGGAAAAACTTAATCCTAGAGACGCGCAGGTAGAAGGGACCCTGGCAGGGATTTACGCGCAGGAAAAAGAGAACGATAAGGTATACAGCCATCTCGCATCGGCATTGGCGCTCGCCCCTAATGACCCTGACATACTGTCGACCGCAGCCGACGTTTATGAGGTCATGGGGGACCATCGCCGCGCTATTGAATATCTGAACCAGTCTTTTGCCCTTGGACATAGCCGCGCCCAGTTCCTTGGCGATCCTGACTTAATAAGTCTTGTTGGAAATAAAGATATACACCTGCCTCGGCATTAGTTTATGGTTAGGCCTGTCGCAGGCAAGCTGAACAGACGAGGTTGAGTCATGGCTAAGAAGATAGAGCTTCCAGGTGCCGATAAGTACATTCCCATAGGTCAGAACGAGCAGGTAAGTCTTTATTTTCCGAACGGCGGTTACATGAAGACAGGAGACGGGGACAGGTTTAACCCGACCTTGGATGTCTCGCCTGGCCAACTAATTCCGCCGGGTACGAGGACGACACATTCCCCGGCTAAAGGCTCGGAAAACTCAGA
>DASWUZ010000173.1:0-8777 GCA_036401395.1 Acidisarcina sp. | reverse complement strand
GTCATTCACCGCCGTGGGGTAGTGCGTGTCATTTGCGAAAACGCGAAACACAAGCAACGCCAGGGTTAATTCCCTGACGGTAATCGAAGCGGGCCAGCTTCCGCAAACAATAAGGAAGTAGGGGCGAGTTAGCCATTTAGGCTTGCGATGAACCCCTGGGCTCGTGGGAATTAGTTCTCCGCACTTGTAACTCGGCGGTAGAGCGCAACAGCCCCAGGCGGCGAAGCTGCCGGGGCAACAAAAAGAAGGACTAACAGCATGGCACGTATTTCTGGTGTCGATCTGCCGCGCAACAAGCAGGCACGCATCGCACTTACCTACATTTTCGGGATCGGCAACCCTCGCGCACTGCGAATTCTGACAGCGGCGAAGGTTGACCCGTTCAAAAAGATCCAGGACCTCGGGGAAGATGAAGTCAACCGTATCCGTACCGTCATCGAAGAAGAAGGCAACGTCGAAGGCGACCTTCGCAAAGACGTCTCGATGCACATCAAGCGGCTGATTGACATTCAGTCCTACCGTGGCCTGCGTCACCGTCGCAACCTGCCCACCCGCGGACAGCGCACTCACACCAACGCCCGCACCCGCAAGGGCCCGCGTAAGGGCACGGTCACGAACAAGAAGAAGGCGGTCGCGAAATAATGGCAAAGCCCGAGAAACAAGCAGCCGGCAAGCCAGCAACCGGCAAGGCAGGCAAAAACAAGAAGTTCAAGAAGCGCGAGCGCAAGAACGTGCCCTATGGTCTCGTCTACGTTCAGGCGACGTTCAACAACACCATCGTCACCATCACCGACGGGCAGGGCAACACGCTGTCGTGGAAGAGTTCGGGCTCGCTCGGCTTCCGCGGTTCGCGCAAGGGGACTCCGTTCGCCGCGCAGCAGGCAGCCATCAACGCCGCCAATGCCGCCCGCGATCACGGGCTGCGCTCGGTCGATGTCAGGGTCAGCGGTCCGGGTTCGGGCCGCGAATCGGCGGTACGCGCGCTGGCTGCGGCGGGACTCGACGTCCGCTCCATCCGCGACGTTACCCCGATCCCGCACAACGGCTGCCGTCCGCCAAAGCGCCGTCGTGTATAGGTTTTAGCTGTAAAATAAGAGAAGCACGGACCGGGACGAAGGGTTTCCTACCCGTAAACCGGTCGGCCTCTGAAACAGATCGCGGCACACCGCGAAGCACTCAACAGGAGAACGAAGTGGCACGTTATACCGGAGCAGTCTGCCGCCTTTGCCGTCGCGAAGGCATGAAACTCTTTCTGAAGGGCACCAAGTGCCATTCCGATAAATGTCCGATCGAGAAGCGCAACTTCGCGCCCGGTCAGCACGGTCGAGACCGTAAGGCGAAGATCGTTGGCTACGGCTTGCAGCTTCGTGAGAAGCAGAAGGCGAAGCGTATCTACTTCGCTCTCGAAGGCCAATTCCGCGCCTACTACGAGAAGGCTTCGGCCACCCCGGGCGTTACCGGCGAATTGCTTTTGCAACAGCTTGAGCGCCGTCTGGACAACGTTATTTACCGTCTCGGTTTTGCATCTTCGCGTCGGCAGTCAAGACAGATTGTGCGCCACGGCCACGTCGAAGTGAATGGGCGCAAGGTGAACATTCCGTCCTATCAGGTTGGCGTCGGCGATGAGATTAAAGTCAAGGAAACCAGCAAGGGTATGACCGTGCTCGAGACCTCGCGCGAGTTTGCCAGCCACCAGGGCGCGCCCGCCTGGTTGCAGGTTGACGGCACCGCCTTCACCGGCAAAGTCCTAACGCTGCCGAAGCGCGAAGATGTGAAGATGCCGATCAACGAACAATTGATTGTCGAGTTGTACAGCAAGTAAGCGAACTCTACAGCCTAATAAGTTTTGTTTCACCAGTAGTAAGGAAACGTATAAGGGCCGCAACCCATCGCGGCCTGACAATTAAAATCGCAAGAAGGAGAACAAGCACAGCCGTTGCAGAATGCTTCGCGGCGTTCGCTGTGCAGGGAGATAACACATGCTTTGGAGAGGATTCCAAAAACCGAAACGCCTCGCGGTCGATACCGACACGCTCACCGACAAATATGGCAAGTTCAGCGCGCAGCCCTTTGAGCGCGGGTTCGGCACCACCATCGGCAACGCGCTGCGGCGCACGCTGCTCTCGTCGATCGAGGGCGCGGCCGTCACAGCCGTAAAAATCGAAGGCGTGATGCACGAGTTCCAGTCGATCACTGGCGTCGTTGAAGACGCGACCGACATCATCCTTAACCTGAAACAGATTCCTTTCAAACTCAGCGGCGAAGGCCCCAAGGCTCTTTACCTGCGCGCCGAGACTCCGGGCATCGTGACCTCAGGCATGATCGAGGCCGACGGCGACGTCGAGATCCTCGACAAGGACGTCTACATCGCCACCGTCAGCGAAGGCGGCAAGCTCGACATGGAAATGCGCCTCAAGCGCGGCCGCGGCTACATCTCCGCCGACAAAAATTTCGACTCCGACCTGGGCATCGGCTTCATCCCCGTTGACTCGGTCCACTCGCCGGTCCGCAAGGTGAACTACACCGTCGACGCAGCCCGTCTAGGTCAGATCACCGACTACGACAAGCTGACACTTGAAGTTTGGACCAACGGCTCCGTTCTCCCCGCCGACTCGATCGGCCTCGCCGCAAAGCTGCTCAAAGACCACATGAGCATCTTCATTAACTTCGAGGAAGAGATCGAAGCCTCGGGCCACATGGACGAAGGCCGCATGCAGCTCCGCAACGAGAACCTCAACCGCTCCGTTGAAGAGCTTGAGCTTTCCGTCCGCAGCTACAACTGTCTCAAGAACGCGAACATTCAGTCCATCGGCGAGCTGGTCCAAAAGACTGAAGCTGAGATGCTGAAGACCAAGAACTTTGGCCGCAAGTCCCTCAACGAGATCAAAGAGATCCTCGCGCAGATGGGCTTGTCGCTGGGCATGAAGATCGACGAACACGGCAACGCAGTACCGGGCCCGACCAGCATCGCGCCGGCAGCCACGCTAGCCAACTACGGTCAGTACGACGACGACGATGAAGAGGGTCTTGACATTGACATTCCTCTTCAGACCGAGCCCGAAAACTTCTAGCCCTGACCGGTTATGAGTTGCACTCCGTTATTCGCAGACAGAAGTCCCCGGCCGGCCATGACGCCACTAAGCGCTCATGGTTGGCCCGGGGACGACGAGTTCGAAGTAAGAGAGATTTGACATGCGCCATCGCAAAGCAGGATATAAACTCGGACGCAACACCAGCCATCGTCGCGCCCTTCTTCGCAACCTGGTCACCTCCATCCTGATGGAAGACCGTGTCGAGACCACCGTCACCAAGGCCAAGGCCGCGCGTCCCCACGTCGAAAAGATGATCACCCTCGGCAAAAAGGGCGACCTCCACAGCCGCCGCCGGGCGCTCTCTTACCTCATGACCGGCGAGGCGGTTTCGCGCCTGTTTGAGACCGTCGCGCCGCGTTACGGCGACCGTCAGGGTGGGTATCTCCGCATCATCCGCAGCGGCTTCCGCAAGGGCGATGGCGGCGAAAAGGCCTACATCGAACTGCTCGGCGCCGAGCAGGTGCTCGATGAAAAACGGCAGAAGCGCGCCGAACTTCGCGCCAAGCGCCGCGAAGAGATGGACCAGGCGATGGCCCAGCAGTCAGAAGCGGCCGGCGGCACCGAGGGCGGCCCAGCCGCCCCGTAACTCCGCAGCTTCAAGCCTCACAACGACAACTTGAGCGGCATAATTCGCTCCGATAACCTGATTCCCCGAAACGCACTCTTCCGGCTCCCGGCGAGGGTGCGTTTTTCTTGCCCGCGTTAAGGGGCGCGAATTGTGATGCGCCCAACCGCATCCGCCTGTTAACTTACGTTCTATCTATGAGCGCACAATTCAGACGCAAGAAAAAGTCCAGCGGCCGCGAAACCTCCGGCAAATTATGGTCGCTGAAAGACTTTCTAGTCCTCCAAGTGGTCCTCGTCACCGTGGCCGTCTTGCTGTGGACTTTCTTCAAGGCGATGAATGTGCGGGCCAGTTTTATCACGGCCCTCGGCCTCTCTCTCGTGCTCGGCAACATCGCAAACGCGGTCAGTCGAGTGGCCCAGCCCCTCGTCGATCGCCTGCCGCGTCCGTGGAACTGGGTCGCCGGCGTGGCCTTCATCCTGATCGTCGGAACGACCGCGTCCGTACTCGCGCAAGCCGCACTCTTCGCCCTGACCGGCCATTCTCTTAACAGGTTTCAATGGACCGGTGAAGACGTCCGCATCAGTGTGCTGGTCACCGCCGTGGTGAGCCTCGTCATCTACGGTTCCATACAAGTTTTTACTGACACCAAGGACCGCCTTGAGGCGCAAAATCGCGACTTGCAAGGCCAAGTCCAGTTCGGACAGATGAGGCAGCTCGCTCAGGACGCGGAGCTTGAAAGCGCGCAGGAAATTCAAATGCACCTGCTGCCGCGTGACACTCCGCAGCTACCTGGATTTCAGATCGCTTGCGCGTGGCAGCCGGCCAAATCCGTCAGCGGCGATTACTTCGACGTTTTTCCTATCGGTGAGGGCAGGCTGGCACTCGTGCTCGCCGATGTTTCCGGCAAAGGCGTGGCCGCGGCGCTGCTCATGGCCAATTTGCAGGCCTCGGTACACGCGTTCGCGCTCGAGGCGGTCTCGCCTTCAGCGCTCTGTTCGCGGCTGAATAAGGTTCTGTGTGAGACGATCGCTCCCGGCAAATTCATAACCATGTTTTACGGAATCATCGATGCCAACAGCCGCATGTTTCATTACGAAAACGCGGGTCATTGCCTTCCGCTGATGGTCCGCGCCGATGGCTCTATATTGATGCCAGCCAGCTATAGCGGCGTCCTGGGCCTGTTCTCCCACTGGACCTATCAGGACAGCGAGCTGCAATTCGAGCCCGGAGACTGCCTGCTCATCGTCACCGACGGAGTGCTCGAAGCCGCCGACCGCAACGACGAAGAGTATGGATATCAACGACTTATCTCACTGGTTCAGCGCCAGCGAAAGGAAGCGTCGGCGAGTGCTCATGAACTCCGCAAAGCTATTCTTGCCGATGTGTCGAACTTCTGCGAGGGCGTGTTTCAGGATGATGCTTCGTTGATTGTGGTCACGGTAGATTGATCTAGTTCGTGGGCAGGGTCGCGCGCGGTCCGAAAATTATACTTTTGTTAAATATCCACTACCCCTTATAACCCCCGCTGCCGGGGGGGTGGGGGATGGGGGTGGGGGGGGTAGGGTGGGGGTACCTTGTACTCCGGGTCCTTACCACAGGGTGGGTCTATGCGTCAGACGGGCCGAACCTGTACTTATCTCTCGTTGGATTAGCTCCTGTTTCTATTATACGTTCGCGTGAGGGAAACTACGCCAACCGAACGCCGCTTCAGAAGGATCTAACCGTTCAGGTGTCAAATAAGGGTGTCCGGGGCTACGCTAATGGATGCTTTGCATGAGTTCCACTCATCGCAAAGTGCGCAATTGGGGCAGGCCGGCGATTGCGCTGTTGCCCATCACCGGCAGACACGGTTGGAACCGGGAGGTTTACCCCCAAATGGCACACCTCCATTCAAATCCACTGAAGCACGGTGGAGCAGGACGAGTCTTTTTTCGGCGATCTTGGAATAGCATTGAAGGAGCAGGCGAAGGGAGGACGCAATGACATCTCCGAGCACAGCGATACGTACCATGCGTGGAATCCAGCAGTCACTCCTGCTGCCTGTGCTCGCCCCACAACTCGCCTCCCGCGAAATCAAAGGCGTGGTTTACACGAAGCGCTGGGTTGTGGACCTCCTTCTCGATCTAGCCGGTTACACAGCCAGCAGAAACCTGGTCGATGCAGTTGCTGTTGAGCCTGCAGCGGGCGACGGTGCGTTCCTCGGACCCATGATCGACAGGCTGGCCGAGTCCTGTGATCGCCTAGGCCGTTCGATCTCCGATTGTGGAGATTCCCTAGTCGCGTATGAGTTGAACGAGGAGAGTGTCAGACGCGCTCGGTCGCTTGCAGTTCACGTGCTCGAACAGCGTGGAGTGAAGTATGCAACAGCGGTGGCGCTGGCTGAAACGTGGGTGCGTAGGGCTGATTATCTATTCGACTCAATCAACGTGCCAGCAGATTTCGTCATAGGGAACCCTCCGTATGTGCGGCTTGAACATATTCCAGAGGAAACCGCCGATCGCTACCGTGACGCGTTCCCCACCATGAGGGGGAGGGCGGATTTATATGTGGCTTTTTTTGAAGCCGCATTGCGTCAGTTGAAAGATGAGGGAACCTGTGCATTCATATGTGCTGATCGCTGGATGCGCAATCAATATGGTGCGGAATTGCGTGAGCTTATCACGTCAGCTTTTGCTGTAGATGTAGTCATCGAAATGCACGATGCGAATGCGTTTGATGACGAGGTCGACGCTTATCCGGCAATCACGGTGATTCGACAGAAAAAGCAAGGCAAGACAATCGTAGCAAGTGCCGGCGCTGAGACGGAAGGTTTTTCGTCGGCTACAGTTTGCGACGCGCTACGGCGCAGTATAGGGGACAAAAGTCGGATGACGGCGGCGGGACTACGCGCTGCACGCGTTGATAACTGGTTCAAGGGAAAAGATCCGTGGCCGTGTCGATCTCCTGAGCAACTTGCACTTCTCCGTCGGCTCGAAGATCAATTCCGTCCGCTCGAAGCGAACAGCAAAGTAGGAATCGGTGTCGCGACGGGAAATGACAAGGTGTTTGTGACCAAAGAACCACAGCTAGTCGAATCCTCCAGGCTGCTCAAGCTAGCGATGGCCAGAGATATCAGCGGCGGAAAGATGGAATGGTCAGGCCATTACCTGGTGGATCCTTGGGACTCGTATGGTATTGTAAAGCTCGCAAAATATCCCCTCCTATGCAGATACTTCGAGAGCCACGCGCATGATTTGAAGAAGCGCCACACAGCTCTCAAGAGCGCGGATGTCTGGTACAAAACGATCGATCGTGTGACCCATAGTCTGACAGAAAAGCCCAAGCTCTACATCGCGGACATAAAGAACGTACTCGACCCGGTACTGGATCAGGGTGAAACCTATCCGCACCACAATCTATACTTCATCGAGTCGGACATGTGGGATCTCGAGGTTCTAGGCGGCCTATTAATATCGACCATTGGCCAGTTCTTTGTTGAGTCTTATGGTGTGCGCATGCGCGGAGGGTATCTGCGCTTTCAGGCACAGTATCTTCGGCGGATCCGGGTACCGGAGCCTGGGAACGTAACGAAGACGGATGCGATGGATCTCGTGAGAGCTTTTCGCGACCGTGATAGGCAGGCAGCTACAAAGACTGCACTAAGAATGTATGGGGTAAGCGGAAGTGAGATGGAGCTAGCCGTTGGACATTGAGAAGAGACTCCAAAAAGCTGTCCAAAGCTACTGGGACGCTCGTGCAAAGAACAAAGAAAAGCAGATTGAAGGCGGGAAAATTGACGCCGGAACGCGCGGTGAAGTTACCAGCGGTACTCAAATGGGCGCTATGGAGGTATTGGTTGCAGACATCCTCTGCGACGCGGGACTCAATAAGGCGGACGTACGTACGCGCACGTCACTCGAATTGCCTGGATACTATCGGTCAGAGAAGAAGTGGGATCTTATCGTCGTCTGCGAAGGACTGCTCGTTGCAGCGATGGAGTTCAAATCGCAAGTAGGTCCATCTTTTGGCAACAACTTAAATAATCGCTCGGAAGAAGCGATCGGAAGCGCAACAGATATATGGGTCGCCTACCGAGAAGGTAGATTTGGGAAGGCACCGGCCCCATTCCTTGGCTACTTTTTCCTGCTAGAGGATTGCGATCGAGTAAAGAGCCCTGTGCGCAACCAAGAGCCGTACTTTGAGGTAGATCCGGTCTTCAAAGAGGCCTCTTATAGTAAGCGGTATGAACTGCTTGCACGGAGGTTGGTGCTTGAGCGCGTCTACAGTGCAGCCTGTCTGCTGATGGCCACTAATTCCCGGAGAACCAAGATCATCCAGCCAGCTGACGATCTGGATTTTCGTCGCTTTGTCGCCGCACTGCGTGGGCATGTCGTAACCTTCCTCGGAAGTAGAGCGGGATAGTTTCGACCTGGTAACGATCCGAGTCACCGGTGCCGCATCATTTGCCATTCTCGCTAAAAGAGAGAGGGTTTAACAAAATTACCTATCTCCGCTGTTATTCCACGTGGTAGTTGGGGGCTTCGCGGGTGATGATTACGTCGTGGACGTGGCTCTCTCTTAGGCCGGCGTTGGAGATGCGGACGAATTGGGCGTTGCGTTGCAGGTGGGCAATGGTTTCGCAGCCGAGGTAGCCCATGCCGGAGCGCAGGCCTCCTACTAACTGGTAGACCATCGACTCGAGCGGGCCGCGGTGGGGGACTCGGCCTTCGATGCCTTCGGGGACAAATTTTGCGAGGCGGTTGCCGCTGTTGCGTTCGCGGTCTACTACACCTTCGTTGCGGTTGAGGCCGTTGTCTTCGAGGTCGGTTGAGCTTTGGAAGTAGCGTTCGCCGGAGCCTTGCGACATGGCCGAGAGGGAGCCCATGCCGCGATAGGTTTTGAAGGAGCGGCCCTGGAAGAGGATGGTCTCGCCGGGGGATTCGTCGACCCCGGCAAATAGGGAGCCGATCATCACGGCGTCAGCGCCGGCTGCGATAGCCTTGGTAATGTCGCCGGAGTACTTGATGCCGCCATCGGCTACGACGGGCGTATTGCTCTCTCGCGCGGCGCGGGAACACTCCGCGATGGCCGTGATCTGGGGCATGCCTGCGCCAGTGACCATGCGGGTGGTGCAGATG